>JANPCI010000037.1:0-23436 GCA_031430875.1 Actinomycetes bacterium
GGCAGTGCGAGTCCGTCCAGATCATCACAGCCAGATCATCACAGCCAGATCATCACAGCCAGATCATCACAGCCAGATCATCACAGCCAGATCATCACAGCCAGATCATCACAGCCAGATCATCACAGCCAGATCATCACAGACGGGGGAAGAGGGCGTCGCCCTTGGTGACTTCGGTGCCGGGGATGTACCCGCCCCATGTGGCGTCGTCGGGGAGGCGTTGGTCGGCCACGAGGCCGGGCATGCCGATGCGTTCCCAGATCGCCTGCGCCGTGTCGGGGACCGCCGGCGACGCGAGGATCGCGACGATACGCAACGCCTCGAGCGCGTCGCCCATCACGGCGTCGACGCCGGGGCCGGGCTCGGCTTTCCACGGTTCGTTGGCCTCGAGGTGGCCGTTGGTGGCGCGCACGAGCGACCACGTGGCGTCGAGGGCGCGGCTCGGTTGCACCACGTTCCAGTGGGCGGCGGTGTCGGCCAAGGCGCTCGCGGCGACGGCGGCCAGCGGACTGGCGGGATCGGGCGCCGTGCCGATGCCGTTGCATTTCTTGGCCACCACCGTCGCGACACGGGCGAGCAGGTTGCCGAGGTTGTTGGCGAGGTCGGAGTTGTAGCGCGACGTGAACCCCTCGATCGAGAAGTCGCCGTCGTTGCCGTACGCGGTGTCGGCGAGCACGTAGTAGCGGAATCCGTCGACGCCGACGTCGTCGACGAGGTCGAGCGGGTCGACCACGTTGCCGGAAGTCTTGCTCATCTTCTCGCCGCCGCTCAGCAGCCAGCCGCCGATGGCCCAGCCCTTGGGCAGTTCGACGCCGGCCGACATCAGCATCGCCGGCCAGTACACGCAGTGCTGGCGGACGATGTCCTTGCCGATCAGGTGGTAGTCGACCGGCCACCAGTCGGTGTAGTCAGAGGTGCCGTCGCCGAAGCCGACCGCGGCGAGGTAGTTGGTGAGCGCGTCGAACCACACGTAGGTGACGTGCTTGGGGTCCCACGGCAGCGGGATACCCCATTCGAGCGAGGTGCGGCTGATCGAGAAGTCACGCAGGCCACCTTTGATCAGCCCGATGGCCTCGTTGCCGCGATGCTCCGGTGTGAGTGCCGTCGGGTGGGCGGCGTACCAGTCGAGGAGACGATCCTCGAACCGTGAGAGGCGGAAGAAGTAGTTCTCCTCTTCGAAGTACTCGACCGGTCGGTTGTGGATCGGGCAGCAGTCGGCTGTCTCGTCGACCGTGATCAGTTCGTCGTCGGAGTAGTACTCCTCGCAGGCAACGCAGTACTTGCCGGCAAAGGTGTCGAGTTCGATGTCGCCGGCGTCGTAGCAGCGCTGGAGGAGCTCGGCCACGGCGGCCTTGTGGCGAGGCTCGGTGGTGCGGATGAAGTCGTCGTTGGCGATGTTCAGGCGCTTCCAGGCCTCGGCGAACTTCGGGGCGATGGCGTCGACGAACTCCTGCGGCGACTGTCCGGCAGACTCGGCCGTCTGCTGGATCTTGAGGCCGTGTTCGTCGGTGCCGGTCAGGTACTTGACGTCGTCGCCGAGCAGTCGGTGCCACCGGGTGAGCGCGTCGCCGACGATCGTGGTGTACGCATGGCCGAGGTGGGGCTCGGCGTTGACGTAGTAGATCGGGGTGGTCACGTAGAACCGGTTCACGCCAGCACGTTAACCACCCGTTCTCGTGAACTCATGTGGGAATAGTTCCCGCCCGAGTTCACGAGAACGGGTCTGTGACGGTGGAGGACCGGTACCGTGCGGGCGATGACCGGAGTCTTTGCGAACGCAACCGCCGTGCGTCGGATCTCGACGAACGAGCCCGCCGACGGCGAGACGGTGACCACCTTCGTCTCGGAGGTCCAGCCCGGATGGGACATCGGGGGCAATGCCAACGGTGGCTACCTGATGGCGATTGCCGGTCGGGCGATGAGTGAAGCGGTCGGGCGTCCACCGGTGACGCTCACCGCGCACTACCTCCGGCCGGCGCCGACCGGTCGTTGCGAGATCGAGGTCACCACCGTTCGATCCGGGCGCCGATTCGCGACGGCGACCGCCTCGCTGGTGATGTTCGACGGTGACGATCGCCGCGAAATCATCCGGCTGCTCGGTACGTTCGGCGAACAGACGCCGGGCGGGCCGTCGTACATCGCCGAGGGGCCGGTCGACATCCCCGACTACGACGACTGTGAGCTGCCGCCGGCGCCGAACGATGGTCCGAAGCCGGCGATCACCGAGCGGCTTGCGATCCGGATCTTCCCGGGCGACGAGGGGTTCCGCACCGGCACGCCGACCGGCGACGCCCGCATTCGCGGGTGGTTCGCCTTCGCCGACCACGAACCGATCGATGCGGTTGGCCTGCTGCTGGTGGCCGATGCGTTTCCGCCGTCGGTGTTCAACACCGAGCTCCCGGTGGCGTGGGCGCCGACGGTCGAGTTGACCGTGCACATCCGCGGCGTTCCGGCGTCGGGACCGCTGCGATGCTCGTTTCGGTCACGGTTCGTGCACGACGGCATGCTCGACGAGGACGCCGAGATCTGGGACTCCGCCGGCACGCTGGTCGCCCAGTCCCGCCAGCTCGCCCTCATGCCCCGCCCACCCGCCTGATTCCCCAACGCGATGAGATTCGCGGGCACCCTTCGCGCCGCAATCTCATCGCTTCGGGTGAAGGCACGGTTGCGATGAGATTCGCGGGCACCATTCGCGCCGCAATCTCATCGCTGGGCCGTGTGGGAGCGGGTCAGCGGCGCAGGAAGCTGGAGTTGCGCTTGCCCCCTTGGGTGCTGGTGAGTGCAACGCCGGCGGCGAAGCTGGCGCCGGCGATGCCGACCGCCCCGACCGACCGAACGGTGCGGCGAACGACCGACTTCGTCTGCTCACTGAAGATCACGATCGGCCAACCGTTGCGACGGGCGTGGCGTTCGAGTTTTGCATCGGGGTTGACGGCGACGGGGTGGCCGACGGCCTCGAGCATCGGCAGGTCGCTCGCCGAATCGCTGTAGGCGTAGCACTGGCCGAGTTCGTAGCCGTTCCAGTTGGCGATCTCGATCATCGCCTCGACCTTGCCGGCGCCGTAGCAGAACGGTCCGTCGAGTTCGCCGGTGTAGCAGCCGTCGACGACCTTGCTCCGGGTCCCGATCCCTGACGTCATGCCGAGCGAATGGGCGAGGGGTTCGACGATCTCCTGGGGGGCCGCCGACACGATGTAGGTGTCACGCCCCGCGTGGCGGTGACGGTCGAGGAGGCGACGAGCCTCGGGACGCAGGCGTGCGAGCAGCCGGGGGAGCACCTCGACGTTGAGTGCCTGGAGGTCGCTCTGGCGCATCCCGGTGACCGCCTTCTGTACCCGATCGCGTACCGCTTCGGTCGTGTCGTCACTGGCACCGAACAGCTTGAATGTCACCGCACCCGCCGCGTCTCTGACGAACTCGACGTTGGGGATGAGACCGGCCTTGCGGGCCTGCAGTGCGAGCGTGAACGCGGACGATCCGGAAATCAGCGTGCGGTCCAGGTCGAAGAAGGCGGCGCTCGGACCTGAGCCGGCGACGTTCATGAACTCACTCATTGCTCACCAGTCTGCCGGTCGAGATCGATGGCGAGCGCGTAGACCTCGCGTTTGGGACGTCCGACCCTTTTGGCGACGATGGCCGATGCATCGCGGTTCGACGCGCCGGCGTCGAGTTCGGAGCGCAGCGCGATGCGTACGTCGTCGTCGCTCACCGGTTGATCATCGACCGGAGCACCCTCGATCACCAGCACGTACTCGCCCCTTGGCGCACCGATCTCGAGATCCCCGAGCGGGCCGCGCACGACTTCCTCGTGGAGTTTGGTGAGTTCGCGGGTGACCACGACGACGCGATCGGGGCCGCATGCGTCGCGCAGGTCGTCGAGCGTACGCAGCACACGGTGGGGGGCCTCGTAGACGACGATGGTGCGGTGCTCGGCGGCGATCTCGGCGAGCCTGGCGGCGCGTTCGGCACCCTTGCGGGGGATGAATCCTTCGAACACGAAGCGATCGGCGGCGAGCCCGCTGATGGTCAGCGCCATGATCGCCGCGCTCGGGCCCGGGACCGCGCTGACGGTGTAGCCGGCGTCGATGGCCGCGCGGACGATACGTTCGCCGGGGTCGGAGATGCCGGGCGTTCCGGCGTCGCTGACGATCGCGACGTCGCGTCCATCGCCGAGCGTGCGCAACACGTCAGTGATCCGGCTCATCTCGGTGTGGTCGTTGCACACGGCGAGCCGGGCGGCGCGGATCCCGGCGTGCTGCAACAACAACCCGGTGCGCCGGGTGTCCTCGCAACAAACGAGCGCCGCGTGCGACAGCACCTCGACTGCGCGGGGTGCGAGATCGCCGAGATTGCCGATCGGCGTGGCCACCAGCCACAGCGTGCTCATACGGCGTCCGCATCGCCGACGCGGACTTCGATCTCGTCGCCCACGCGAAGGCCCCAGCGTCCGAACGCACCGGCCTCGGCTTCGATGACCGACCGGGCGCTCCAGACGGGGATGCCCATGCGGAACTTTTGCATCTGGATGGTCTTGACGACGATGCCGTCACGGTCGAGGTACGCGACATCGATCGGGAACTTCATCCCGATGGTGTGGATCCAACGGCATGGTTCGATGACGAGCGCGCCCTCGATCGACTCTCGTCCCATCAGTCCGCGACGGCGCTCGCTGCGGCTCTCGGCCACTTCTGCCGACGCCAGCACGCGGGCTTCGCAGACCAACCATGCCATGCTCGAAGTGTGCCAGATGTCGGCGCGTTCGGATACGACGCGCCGTAGGTCGAGGCCGGCGCGGTACGTTCGCCGGGTGAGCTGCGATCGTGAGCCTTGATGTCGTCAGCTGATGCGTTCGAGCTGCGCCGCGTCGACGCGGGGCCGGCGGGTGCTCCGATCCTGGCGTCGATCGACTTGACCGTTCCGGCACAGGGCGTGACGGTGTTGGCCGGGCCGTCCGGTGCGGGCAAATCGACATTGCTGCGCCTCCTCAATCGGCTCGACGATCCGTTGGCGGGTGAGATCCGCTGGCGTGATCGGCCGCTGACCGAGTGGGCGCCGACGGATCTGCGCCGTCAGGTGGCAATGGTGTTCCAGCGGGCGCCGATCTTTCCCGGCACGGTGCTCGACAATCTGAGGGTGGCGTTGCCGGAGGTGACTCCTGAGCGGGCCGGGCACGTTCTCGAACACGTGGGGCTCGACGCCGAACTGCTCGATCACGAGGCCGACACGTTGTCGGGTGGAGAGGCGCAGCGGATGTGTGTCGCGCGAGCGTTGCTCACCGATCCGGTGGTGCTACTTGCCGACGAGCCGACCGCCGCGCTCGACCGGGCCGCTCGAGCGACGGTGGAGGATCTGGGTCGTTCCTTGGCCGACTCGGGTGTCGGCGTGATCTGGGTCAGCCACGACACCGATCAGCTGCGTCGGCTCGCCGATCACGTGATCGTGCTCGCCGAGGGCACGGTACGGGCGACCGGACATCTCGACGAACTCGATGCGAGCGACGATCCCCTCGTGCGCCAATCCGTGGGTGCGCCATGATCGCGGCCCCTCCGGTCTTTCGGGGTCGGGTCCGGAAAGACCGGCGCGGTCTTTCGGGGTCGGGTCCGGAAAGACCGGATGTTGGAGGGGGTGGTGATGATCGCCGTGCAGCAGGGTGACATCGGGGTCGCCGGTTTGGCGGCGTCGGCGATTCTCGTCTTCGTCGCCGTCGGGATCTCGTTGTGGCGCCAGTTGGGGCTGGAACGCAGCTTGCTGTGGGCATCCGCTCGGGCGCTCGTGCAGTTGCTTGCCGTCGGGTGGGTGCTGCAGTTCGTCGTCGACCCCGACGACCCGTTGATCTACTCGGTGATCTGGCTGCTCGCGATGATCGGGTTCGCCGCGTACACCACGTCGCGGCGGGCGCCGGATGTACCCAACGTGCTGCCGCTGTCGATGATCGCCTACGCGGCCTCGGCGGTGGTGGTGCTCGGCGTGCTGTTTGGGTTCGGGATCTACGACTTGGAGGGTCGCACGCTGGTGCCGCTCGCCGGGATGGTCGTCGGTAACTCGCTGGCGGCGACGGTGCTCGTGTCGCGCCAACTCCTGATCGCAGCGAACGAGCAGCGCGACCTGATCGAGGCGCGGTTGGCGCTCGGGTTGACCGCGAGTGAGTCGTTCCAGCCGCACCTCCGCCAAGCGCTACGCACAGCACTCGTGCCGCAGATCGAATCGACGAAGGCCGTGGGGATCGTGTTCCTGCCCGGAGCGATGGTCGGCTTGATCCTGGCCGGCGTCGATCCGGCCGATGCGGTGAAGGTGCAGGTGTCGGTGATGTATCTCGTGTTGGGCAGCGTCGCAACAACCACAGCGGTGATGAGCCTCGGCATCTCCCGCGAGCTGTTCACCCCCGCCCAACAACTTCGCCGCCCCGCCCAACGCCCCGATTCCTGACCCAAACCGTCACACGGTGCCGGGTCAAACGTGACGTCTCGGCCATCCCGCTCGGCGAAACGTCACACTGGGCCCGGCACCGTGTGACGGCGTCAGAGGCCGAGTGACTTGGCGATGATGGTCTTCATCACCTCGTTGGTGCCGCCGTAGATCGAAGTCACCCGGGCGTCGACATAGGCCCGGCTGATCGGGTACTCGGTCATGTAGCCGTAGCCGCCGAACAGTTGCAGGCAGCGGTCGGCGGCAGTGTTCTGGAGGTCGGTGCACCAGTACTTGGCCTGGGCGGCCTGCGCCGGGGTGAGTTCGCCGGCGTTGAGCGCCATGATGCACTGGTCGACATAGGCCTGCGTGACATCGATCTCGGTCGCCACTTCGGCGAGCACGAACTTGGTGTTCTGAAACGTGCCGATCGACTTGCCGAACGCGGTGCGCTCGCCGACGTACTCCAGCGTCCAGCCGAGCGCCGCCCGCGCCGCGGCGACGCCGGCCACGGCGATCGACAGGCGCTCCTGCGCGAGATTCGCGCTGAGGTAGTTGAACCCCTTGCCCTCCTCGGCCAAGCGGTTGGCAACCGGTACTCGCACGTCGGTGAAGAACAGCTCGGCGGTGTCCTGGCTGTGCATGCCGATCTTGTCGAGGTTGCGGCCGCGCTCGAATCCGTCCATACCCCGCTCGACGACGAAGAGCGACAGCCCGCTGTGGCGTTCGGTCGGATCGGTCTTCGCGGCGACGATCACGAGGTCGGAGTTGATGCCGTTGGTGATGAACGTCTTGGAGCCGTTGACGACGTACTCGTCGCCGTCGCGAACTGCCGTGGTGGCGATACCGGCGAGGTCGGAGCCGGTGCCGGGCTCGGTCATCGCGACCGCCGTGATCAGCTCACCAGATGCGATCCCGGGCAGCCAGCGGTGGGCCTGTTCGTCGGTGCAGTACTCGACGAAGTACGGCGTGGTGATGTCGTTGTGGAGCGTCAGGCCGAGGCCGGCGCCACCGATGCCGGCCGCCGCGAACTCCTCGCTGATGATGGCGTTGAACCGGAAGTCGGTCGTCCCGCCGCCGCCGTACTGCTCGGGGATCGCCATGCCGAGGAACCCGTACTGTCCGGCCGCGAGATACAGCTCCCGAGGGGCGATGCCGGCCGCCTCCCATTCGAGGTAGTGGGGTGACGCCTCCTTGGCCACGAAGGCGGCGAAGGATTCGCGGAACGCCTGATGGTCGTCGTCGAAGATCGTGCGCATGTCCCAACCGTAGGCGGAAGCCGAAAATCTGCAGAATCCTGCGCGGCAGCGATCGCTACGGTTTCGACATGGCCCGCACACGCGCCGCCGACGGTGCCGTCATCACGTTCGAGCGGCTCGGGCGAGAGCACTTCGAGTTGCTCGGTCGATGGTTGGCCGAGCCACACGTCGCGCGCTGGTGGAATCACGATCCGTCGCCCGAGGCAATCGAGGACGACTTTGGCGACACGGCCGACGGGATCGAGCCCGCCAAGGACTACATCGCGCTCGTCGACGATCGACCGCTCGGCGTGATCCAGTTCTGCTACCTCCATGACTACCCGGAATACATCGCGGAGATGGCCGACGTGTACCCGGTCGAGGCGGACGCCGCGACGATCGACTACTTCATCGGGGAACCGAACGCCGTCGGCAGGGGAGTGGGCGCGGCGATGATCGCGCAATTCGTGGCGCGGATCTGGACCGAGGAACCCGCCGTCGGTCACGTGGTCGTGCCGGTCAACTCCGCCAACGTGGCGTCATGGCGGGCGCTCCTGAACGCCGGCTTCCGGGTGGTCGCGCAGGGCGAGATGGCGACCGACAACTCGATCGACGACCGGATGCACGAGATCCTCCGCATCGACCGCCCCGCGATCGTGATTGGGCCCTGACCCGCTCGCGATCAGACGTTGAAGCGGAACTCCATGACGTCGCCGTCCTGCGCCACGTAGTCCTTGCCCTCGACGCGCATCTTGCCGACGTCCTTCGCGGCGTTCCACGACCCGAGGGGGAGCAGCTCGTCCCACTGGATCACCTCGGCCTTGATGAAGCCGCGCTGGAAATCGGTGTGGATGCGACCGGCACAGACCGGCGCCGTCGAGCCCTGGTAGAAGGTCCAGGCCCGCGACTCCTTCTCGCCGGTCGTGAAGTACGTCCGCAGTCCGAGCAGGTGATAGGCGCTGCGGACCATCCGGAACAGTGCGCCTTCGCCGAGCCCGAATCCCTCGAGGATCTCGGCGCGCTCGACCGGATCCTCGATCGCCGCGGCCTCGGCTTCCATCTGGACGCACATCCCGATGATCTCGACGTTGTCTCCGGCGTTGTTGAACTCGGCGGCAACAAGCGCTTCCTTCTCGGGAATGGCCTCGATGTCGTCCTCGCCGACGTTCACGACGACGAGCACCCGCCGGTTGGTGAGCAAGAAGTACGGGGCGAGCGCCTCACGGACGTCGTCCTTCAGCCCGGCCCGGTAGAGAGGGAGACCTTCGGAGAGCGCGTCGTACGCGATCTGCAGGTTGGCGGCTTCCTCGGCCATGCCCTTGTCGAGCTTGGCGGCGCGCTGCGTTTGGCGGAGTCGCTTCTCGACGGTCTCGAGGTCGGCGAGGGCGAGTTCGATCTCGACGACGCGCAGGTGCTCGATCGGGTCGGACGGACCCGTGACGTCATCGTTGACGAACGCTCGCAGCACGAAGACGATGGCGTCGACCTCACGGATGTTGGCGAGGAATTTGTTGCCGAGGCCCTCGCCCTGGCTGGCGCCCTCGACAAGCCCGCCGATGTCGACGACCTCGACCGATGCGTGGATGGTCTGCTTCGACTTCGACATCGCCGCGAGTTGGTCGAGCCGTTCGTCGGGCACCTTCGCCACGCCGATGTTCGGATCCTTCGTGGCGAACGGGTAGGGCGCGGCGAGCGCACCACCGCCGGTCAACGCGTTGTACAACGAGCTCTTGCCCGCGTTGGGGAGACCGACCAATCCGAAACGTTCCATGAAGCGACCGAGGCTACCGACGCCGGGCTGCCCTCGGCCGTGTGCGGGGTCTGTGACGCCGGTGCTGAGCGAATTGCCCGAACAACTCTCGGCGGAATGAGTCGCGGCTGTTGCGACCAGATCCGCTGAGACGCGCAACGAACGCCGTGGGAAACGCTCAGGCAGCGTCAGGCGGCGGTCCCGGCAAGTGGGCGGAGGCGTGCGTGTGTTCCGGCGCCCACCGGTCGAGGGCTGCGCGAATCCGGTCCGTCGTCGCCTTCGGTCGGGTGGTGATGGCCCGATAGGTGAAGCGCACGACGATCCACCCGGCGGCGATCAGGTCGGCGTCGCGGTCGTGGTCGCGCTCGAAGTTGGTCCGATCGAGGCCATGGTGCGTCCACCCGTCGCACTCGAGGAGCACCGGGGTGTCGATCACGCGGAAGTCGATCTCGTGGCCCCCGATGACGGGATGGAACTCGACGGGTGGCAGTTGGAACCGGTCCACGAGGCGCGCCATGACGACCTCCAGGACCGAGTCTGCCGGTTTGTCGTCGATCGACCAGTCGGCGATGGCATCTCGAACTGCGACGATCCCGCCGCGTCCGGGCCGGGCGTGCTCGCCGACGGTGGCCTCGATGGCGCCGAGCGACGCAAGTCGGGTGGCAACCGCATGGCCGACTGCAGCATGGACGCCCGACGGGTCGACGGCGCCAAGGTCGATGATGGTGCGCAGGATGTTGGTACAGGCGATGCCGTACCTGCGTTGGGGCGTGAGGCGGGCTCGGTCGGTCGGCCGATGCACGATCACGCCGTCGAGGTCGAGGTCACGGCGTCCGTTGACGGGGATGACGTCGACCGGGTCGTCGTCCGGGCGCGGCACGCCCCAGAGGAGCGCTGCTGATCGGTGTGATGCGAGCGCGGGCTCCCCGATGGCGAGAACGCCGGCGATGATCCGCTGTTCCGCAGTGTTCGGAGTGCCGATCAGCCGGGCGACGTACGGGTGGATCTGCTGGAGGCCTCCGCGTCGGATCGCCCGGTACCAGGCGGTGCGGGTGAGCCCGGAAGCCTCGAAGGTGATGATGCCGTGGTGAGCGCACGCCCAGGCGTCGAAGTCGGAGAGCTGCATGCCTGGCAGTGGGCGCTCGGGTCCGCATACCGGAACATCGACGACCGGTACAGGTCTCGGCGGATCTGGTTTCAGGTGCCGCGACCAGTTCCGCCGAGAGTTGCGTGGTACCGGTCTCGGCGGGAATTGCGTCCGAATTGGGCGTCAGCGGGCGGGGAGCAGGATGAGCGACATCGCGCCGTCGGGACTCGCCGTTGCGGTGACGATCGAGCCGTCGGGGAGTGTGGTGGCACCGGTGAGGCACGGCCCGAGCGAGTCGCCGTAGGCGCCGTCGTCGGGCGACCACCTGCGGAGTTGTGCGTCGAGGAAGCCGCAGATGCCGAGGCTGCCGTTGGTTGCCGCGCTGTCGGGGAGGCCGACCACGGCGGATGGCGCTCGGGGATCGAGGGCGCTCGTGGCATGTTCGTCGCGGTCGGTGAGGTCACCGCGACCGATGCGCTCGACGTCGTCACCGACGGCGTTGTCGGCGACCCACAGCTCGCCGTCGATGACCGCGAAAGCGAACGGGTTCGTATACCCGTCGCTGAGGATGACCGGCTCCTGATCGGCGGGATCGGCGGGGTCGAGCTGCACCATGGCCCCGCTTCCGTGACTCTTCGCCCAGTCGGTGAGCTGACCGATCCCGAGGATCAGCTGCCCGTCGGCGCTCGCTTCGAGGTGCCCGCCAACCGCACCGCCGGCCGTGCCGCCGCCGTCCCAGACGATCCGGCCTGCCCCCGCGGCGCCGACTTCGCCGACGAGGAGGTGGTTGGTGGTCGGATCGGTCCACGCGGCGTAGCGCACACCATCGATGAGTGTGTGACCGAGGAGCCCGCGCTGCTCGCCCTCGATGCCGACCTCGATCGTTGCCAGTGTCTCGATCGCAACGGGGTCAGCGACAGCGACAGCCCGGATGGTGCCGGCGCGACGATCGATCCACTCGACGGTCCCGCCGTCGGCTGCGCGCAGGGCGATGACGTCGCCCGGCTGGCTGTCGGGCAGTGCGAGCAGCGTGCGGGCCAACTCGGACCTGTCGTTGGCGTCGCCGTCGCTCGAACAGGCGGCGATTGCGAAGAGACCGAGGGTACCCAGCACCGCAATCGCACGGGGCAATCTCATCGGCGCCGACGCTACAGGCGGGTACGATCGGCGCCATGACGGTGCCCGAAGCTGGCAGTGCAATGACGCCCGAGCAGGCCATCTTGCGGGTCATCCACTGCCTCGATCGGGCGCACGAGAGCGGCTTCAAGTCGAAGGCGTTCGTTCGTGCGCTCGACGTCGTGCGAACCACTCCGACCGTCGAACTCGAAGAGCGGGTTGCCGCCGGAACGCTGACCGACATCGACGGCCTCGGGTCATCGACCGCTGGCGTGATCGCCGATGCTCTCGCCGGTCGCCAACCTGCGTACCTCGCGAAGATCGAGGCCGAGTCGCAGGTGCCGATCACCGCCGAAGGGCAGGTGTACCGCAACGCATTGAAGGGCGACTGCCACCTGCACTCCACGTGGAGCGACGGCGGCGCCCCGATCGAGGCAATGGCAGCCACGGCGATCGCCATCGGCCACGAGTACATGGTGCAGACCGATCACTCGGCGCGGCTCACGATCGCGCACGGGTTGAACGAGGATCGTCTGGCTGAGCAGCTCGACCAGATAGCGGCGATCAACGCCGACATCGCCGCGGCGGGTCACGACTTCCGGATCCTCGCCGGCATGGAGGTCGACATCCTCGAAGACGGTTCGCTCGACCTCGCCGATCACATGCTGGAGCGCCTCGATGTGGTGGTGGCGAGCGTCCACTCGAAGCTGCGGATGGAACGCAAGCAGATGACCGAGCGGATGCTGATGGCCGTCGCGTCGCCGCATATCGACATCCTCGGCCACTGCACCGGCCGGATGATCGGCAAGCGCCCGCCGTCGGAGTTCGACGCCGACTACGTCTTCGCGGCCTGCGCGCAGTTCAACACGGCGGTCGAGATCAACTGCCGACCGGAGCGTCTCGATCCGCCACGGGAGTTGCTCGACGTCGCGATCGAATACGGCTGCTGGTTCTCGATCGACACCGATGCGCACGCCACCGGCCAACTCGAGTGGCAAGCCATCGGATGTGATCGCGCGGCCGAGCGTGGCGTCCCGATCGAGAAGATCATCAACACGATGGGTGTCGACGACCTCCTCGCCTGGACGGCCGGTTGAGGGCCAGTCTGTTGGGGTCGGGTCCGGAAAGACCGGCCCGGTCTGTTGGGGTCGGGTCCGCAAAGACCGGGCACACGACGAGAGTCAGGTCATCATGGCGCCGTAGGCGGCGAGGAGGAGGCCGGCGCCGCGCAGGTCGCCGGTGGTGCCTTCGCCCATCTTGTTCATCACGTAGCTGAAGCTCATCTGGGCGTCGACGTCGATGATCGCGAGCGAACCACCCCAGCCTCCCCAGAAGCAGGTGCGAGGGTTCGGCACAGGCAGCATCTCGCCCGGGAGGCCGAAGCCCATGCCGAGCTTCACCGCCAGGGGCAGGTTCAGGTCGGGGCCTTCGTACTGCACGTCGAAGATGCGCGCGACGCCCTCCTCCGAGAGCAGTGTGACGCCGTTGGCCGTGCCGCCGCACGCCGTCGGTGTGTGGCAGAGCGCCACCGAGCGGGCGTTGCCGTGGCCGCCGGCGGCGGGAATCTCGGCGCGGCGCCAGTCCTTGCGCCACGAGAAGTCGGCCGTCATCGCCGGGTTGCTGAACGTGCGCATGGCGATCGAGTTGGGATCGATGTCGGCGGCCGAGAGGGGCGACGACGGTGGGATCACGCGAGCAACGCGTGGGTCGCACTCCGGTGGCGTGCCGATGTGGAAGTCGGCGCCGAGCGGGCCGGCGACTTCCTCGGCGAAGAACGTGCCGAGCGATCGCCCGTCGACGCGCTTGACGATTTCACCGAGCAGGTAGCCCTGGCTGATCGCGTGGTAGCCCGACTGCGTGCCCGGCTCCCACCACGGGGCTTGCGCCGCGTGCAGTGTGACGAGCTTGTCGTGGTCGAGGAGGTCGAACATCGTGAGCGGCTCGTCCCACCCGGACAGCCCGGCGGTGTGGCTGAGCACGTGCCGCGTGGCGACGGTCTCCTTGCCTGCGGCGGCGAACTCCGGCCAGTAGGTGGCGATCGGTTCGTAGAGGTCGAGTTCGCCCCGGTCAGCGAGCATCAGACAGCACAGCGCCGCCATGGTCTTGGTGGTCGACCACACGTTGATGATCGTGTCGGACTGCCAGTCGCCCTCGACGCCCGGCACGCCGGCGTCATTGTCGTCGGGTCCGTCGAACGTCGCTGTCCCGCCCCACAGATCGACGACCGGCACGCCTGCGATGGTGATGGCAACCGATGCACCGACGTCGCCCTGTGTAGCGAAGTTGCTCTCGAAAGCGGTTTGGACCGCCTCGAATCCCGGTGCGACGGTGCCGTGGATGGGGGTCTCGTTGCTCGACATCCCGGCAACGTACTGTGTCCGGTCTTTCGGGGTCGGGTCCGGAAAGACCGGTCGGGTCTGTTGGGGTCGGGTCCGGAAAGACCGGTCGGGTCTTTCGGGGTCGGGTCCGGAAAGACCGGGGGGTCTCGTTGGGGTCGGGTCCGGGGCGGCGTAGCATTGCGGGCCTATGTCGAAGAAGACGAAAAGAAAAAAGGCCAAGATGCGCCGCTCGAAGGCGAATCATGGCAAGCGCCCCAACATGGGCCGCTGACGAACTGATAACCGCCCCGTCCGTCGTCGTCGCTGCACCGTGAGCCCCCGAGTCGAGTGGCTCACCGTGTCGGGTGATCCCGACGTCTGGCGATCGCTCGGTCTGGTCGTCACCGACGACGGACATGTGCCGCTCTACGGCACCTCGCTCCACATCGTGGCTTCCGACCAATCGGCTGTTCCATCCGGCATTACCGGTTGGACGTTGAGTGGTATCCCGTCGCACGACGCATCGATCGATGGTTTACCGACGGCGATCGCCCCCGCCGGCATGCCCGAGTTCGCGGCGCATCCGCTCGGTGCGATCGGACTCGACCACGTCGTGGTGATGACAGCACAACTCGACCGCACCAGTGCGGCGATCGCCGAGGCCACCGGTTGCGAACTCAAGCGGATCCGTGAAGTCGGCACGATGCGCCAGGGCTTTCACCGGATCGGCTCCGGCGGCCTGATCGTCGAGTTGGTCGAACGTCCCGAGGTGCCCGATGGTCCGGCTGCGTTTTGGGGCATCGTCATCAATGTCGACGATCTCGACGTGGCATGCGCGCTGATCGGTGAGGACCGGATCTCGCCGCCGAAGGACGCCGTGCAACCCGGCCGTCGCATCGCGACGATCCGCAACGAGGTAGGCCTCGGTCTGCCCGTCGCCCTCATGACCCCCTGAGATCGCTCGGGCGGGGACGACCGCTCAGGCCCGTCGTGCCGTCCGTGCGAGCAGCAGCAAACCGCCGCCGATCATCAACATCGCGAGCGCCGCAGTAGCGACATCTTGCGCACCCTCGCTCCCGGTCCGCGGCAGCGAACTCGGCCCGGGTGGCGTGACGACCGGGGCGGGAATGGCCGTGGTGGTGGTGGTGGTGGTGGTCGTGGTGGCGATCGCGGGCGTGGGTGGGGTCGATGTCGAGGGTGCCAGTGTCGTGGTGGGCGGGGTCGATGTCGTGGTTGGAGCGGGCTCAACGGCTGGTGCAGCGACCGACAGGG
This sequence comes from Actinomycetes bacterium, assembly GCA_031430875.1. Taxonomy (GTDB): domain Bacteria; phylum Actinomycetota; class Acidimicrobiia; order Acidimicrobiales; family Ilumatobacteraceae; genus Sva-07. The sequence continues at coordinate 15,187 of JANPCI010000037.1, forward strand.
TCTGGGCGAGGTCGTCGCAGTCGTCGTGTGTGGCAATCAGTGCATCGCCGCCCGGTGCATCGCCGCCCGGTGAAACGGTCAGGAGGTATTCGAAGGCCACGAACACGCCGGGGCCGGGCAGCTCGGCGCCGCGAACTTCGACCGTCCCGGCCGCCTGCGTCGGTTCGAACGTGACACTCGCTCTCACAGCGGTCGGCACGCATGTGCCGTCGGCGAGTCGTTCATGGAGGGTCATCTCCATCCGGTAGCGCTCGCCGATCGCAAGCCCCGAGTAGTGCACAACGTCGACGATCGCATCGCCGACCTCCCCGTCGCGCCCGTCGCGTTCGTCGAGTTCGGATGTTGGTTCGCTGGTGTCGAGCTGCAGACTCGACGTGAGCGCAGCGAAGTACACGGTCTGGTCGAGGTCGTCGGGGTCGATGTGCTCGGCGACGCCCCGACCGCTCGTGGCCACCACAATCCGTTCGAACACCACAGCCACCATGCCGCGGGTCATGTCGAGCGCCGAACCGCGAGCGAGGTCGTCGGGCAGCTCGATGCGCACCTCGACCGAACCGTCGGCGGTGTCGGGCACGAAGGCCGTCTCGCCGGTGATCGCCGGTGTCGGACACGGCGAGCCGCACGTGTCGTCGCGAAGCACCAGCTCGCCCCGGGCAACGTACGCGGTGCCGGGAACGAGCCGCCTGTAGCTGACGACGTCGACGATCGTGACCGGCGGCGCGCCGGGCGTCGCGCCGAGGAACTTGTCGCCGTCGGCGGCGTCGGACGCGCGGGTGGTGATCGACGGTGTCGGCACGGTGTTGGGGTAGACGAATTCGGCCTCGATCGTGTCGGGCAGTCCCGCACCCGTCGGGTCGAACCGGACGAGGAGGGGTGCGCCATCGAGCAGCCCGGTGGCCCACTCGGGACGGCCGACCTCCGCAATCCGGTAGTCGCCGGCGACGGCGCCGATCGGTGGCGTGCGGCCGTCGGCCAGCGTGGTCACGGTGGCAATCTTCGAGCCCCCCGATTCCACGGTGAACACGAAGCCCGACATGTCGCGGGCGCCCTGCACGTCGGGGGCGTCGAGTGTCTTACGCACGACGAACTGTCCGACCACCGGGGCGGCGACCGCCTGATGTACCGAGGCCGACTGTGGTGGTCCGCTCCAGGTGATCTGGCCCTGGACGCCGGTGCCCGAGTACAGATCGACGTCGGCGATCGGTGCCTGTGTGTGGAAGGCGAGTTCCCAGTCGGGCCCGGGGATCGCCACGTCGAAGCGGGCGATACCGGCGGAATCGGTGACGTCGGCGCCCTGCGCATTCGCACCGAGGGCGAACCGGGCGTCGGCGGCCATCGATCCAGCCATGTCGAAGGTCGGCCACCCGGTCAGTTCGGCGGCGGTCCATCGGGCGAGATCGTCGGCGGTGTCGCCGGCGCGGTTGACGCTGGCGACAGCACCGACCGACCGGTCGGCGCCTATGCCGATGTCCGACAGCTGCACCACTGGCACGAACCCGACCGGCTTGCCCGTCGAGTCGGTCGCCCGCACGTCGAGGCGATACGTACCGGCGACCGTTGGTGCGGCGCCGCCCGGCGTGTCCCACGCCATCGCGAGTCGGACGCCGCCAACGGCGTGCTGGACGTCGGCGACGGCTGCCATCCGTTGTGCCATCTGGTACCCGTTGCGGAGTGCCGAGAAGTCGCCGCCGGAGCCGTTGACGATGGCGGTGTCGCGTGCGAGCTTGCGCCCGGCGATGACGCCCGACGGGCTGACGTCGTCGACGAACATCTTCACGCCGAAGCCCACGGCCACCTGTCGCCGACGGGTGTATTCGCCGCCACCGAAGAGCGACGGCTGCTGCCACTCACCCGACGACACGTCGTAGATCCCGCTGGCGTCGATGCCGTAGGGCACCACTCGGTCGCCGCCGAATGTGGCCATGAGCGCGGCGGCTCTGGCCATCTCGCCGGCATCCCAGGCGGCGGGGTCGGGTTGCAGTGCGACGGTGCCTTCGCCGCCGACGTCTTCCATCACGCAGTAGCCGACGCCCATCGAGTTGTTGGCCGACGGCGGGATGCTCCACAACGACCCGTACTGGGCGCCGATGAATGCGAAGGCGCCGCCGTTGCCACCGGCCCCGGTGCCGGGCCACGATTCGATGGTCGGCGACGGCGCCACCTCGCCGCCGAACCCGTTGCGGGCAGTGCCGGCTGCCCCATGGGCGAATCGTCCGGCGGGTGGGGGAGCGGCGTCGCTCGCCGGTGGGGTGCCCGTGCCGCCGATGGTGAGCAGCACGAGGATTGTCAGTGCAAGCGCGGCCGGGATCGGGTCGCGCCGGTCCGCTCGGCCGTGTGCGACCGGATGTCGAAATCTGTGCATGGTGTCGTCGCCTCCCCAGTGGTCGTTGCCTGAGGAGTGGGCGCGACGACGAGCTGGGGAGAACGGCGATCTCTGGACACTGAAGCGCTGCAGCTTCGAGCGGCCTGGCCTACGGCACCCACCATCCGTTGAGATCGACGATGAGGTTGCCACCGCTCGACGACATGAGGCAACTCTGATCGCCGCTGATCAGCGGGACGATCGCGCCGTTGGCGCTGACCGTGCCGAGGCTCGGGTTGAGGGTGGAGGTGTCGCGCTGCGTCACGCAGTCGAACGTCGTCACGAACCCGTCGACGGGTTGGTCGAGCGCAGTGACGTTGACCGAGGCCGACCGTGGTGTCGGTGATGTCAGCGCCTGCGCCGGCGACTTGTAGCTGCGAACTTCGCTGCGGGCGAGCGGCAATGTGCGGCGGGTGTCGAGCAGCCGCATGGGGGTCACGGGCACGAGGCCGAGGCCGTTGGGCCCGAAGGCCGCAGTGACGTCGACGAGGATGTCGGCCTCGGCGTCGGAGTAGATGCAGATGGTGTCATCGTCGGTGGCGACGATGGCATTGTTCGGTCGGGTCTCGCCGGCGGCGAAGTTGAGGCTCGAGGTGGCGGGCTGTTGGCGTCCGCACGGGAAGGCGGTCATGTAACCGGCGGTGGCAGGTGCGACTGCGGTGAGGTTGAGGGCGATCGCCGTCGATCGTGGGGGGAGTGCGGAGCGCAGGTCGAACACGGTCGTCGATCCGGCGGCGACGCGAAGTGATCCACCGAGCCTCGATCGTGTGTCGGCGACGCGGGTGGGCCCGACGGGGACCATCCGGGAAGTGCCGGTCGGGCCGAGCCAGCCGGTGACATCGATGAGGATGTCGGCGGCTGCATATGTGTAGACGCACAGTTCACCCTGTGGCGACAGCCTGGCGATGGCGCTGTTGGCGACGGTTTGGCCGGCGGCGTGGTTCAGGACCGACACGTCGGGCACCTGCGCGGTGCACGGGTAGACCGTGGCATAGCCCGGCGAACTCGGCCCGACGATGGTGATGTTGGCGACGACCGCCTGTGCATCTCCGGGAATTCCGGAGCGTCCGGCGATCTGCAGCCGCACGATCCCTCCTTCGGCAAGGCGTGTTTGGCCACCGATGCCGAGTCGCGTGTCGACCAGTCGCTGGGGTGCGATGGCCGTCAACGGCAGGCCGTTCTTGCGTGGGGATGGGCCCGGAGGTGCGGGCGTCGTTGTCGGCGGGGCGCTGGTGGTCGGCGTGGTGGTGGTCGGCGCTGCGGTGGTCGTCGGCGACGTGGTGGCGGGTGACGTCGTCGTGGTGCTGGATGTGGTGCTGGATGTGGTGCTGGATGTGGTGCTGCTGGTTGATGTCGCGGTCGTCGAGGGGATGCTGGTGGTGGTCGTGGTGCTGCTGGTTGATGTCGTGGTCGTCGAGGGGATGCTGGTGGTGGTCGTGGTGGTGCTCGACGTTGTGGTGGTCGGCGAGGTCGTGGTCGGCGAGGTCGTGGTGGTGCTCGACGTGGTGGTGCTCGACGTTGTGGTGCTCGACGTGGTGGTGCTCGACGTTGTGGTGGTCGGCGACGTCGTGGTGGTCGCGATGGTCGTGGTCGGACTCGAGGAGTCGGCGAAGGCGATGGTGTAGTCGCCGAGGGAGCCGTAGGTGACGAAGCCGTCGGTGGGCGTCAACCACGACGTCGCCGCTACCTCGACGGTGAACGCTCCGGCGCTCGCCGGCACCTCGGTGGCCAGCGACCAGCCCGATGCGACCGAGGGCTCCACCGCTGCCACGACGACGCCCGCACTGTTGCGCACGGTGAGTCGGGCGAGGAGGTTGGTCGCAGGGGGTGGGGTGGTCACGGTGACGCGTGTGGCGTTACCGGTCGGCGTGAATTGGAAGACGTCCACGGCGTCGCTGACGCCGATGAATCCACTGCGTGTGCCGACCGACACGACGGTTGCGCCGAGGGTTGTGTTGGCGTGGTCGTCGGGCCGGAACCCGCCTCGTGCGCCGATCTCGGCGAGGTCGTCCTGAGTGGTGTTGTTGGCGTCCGGATACTGCCCCTTCGACCACTGGGTGACGGCGCGGCTGTACGGGGTTCCCATGATCGGTCCCCAACTCCCGTGACCGCTGTAGTAGCCGGCCGTCGAGGTGCCGTCGTGTTGCAGCGAGAGTGTGTGGCCGGCCTCGTGCGACGTGGCGTCGGCGACGTACTTGGCATTGCCCGATCCGAGGTTGCTCGAGAACACGTAGTTCGCATGAGCGGTGCTCGACGTGAACACGTTGAGCAGTGCGATCCCACCGATGCGGGTCCCGCTGTTGGCCGCCGCGTACCAGTCAGACGACGTGATCACGGTGCGGCTCCCGAAGGCCGAGTCGGTCGGCGACGTGCGGCGGAGCCCCTCGAGTCCGGGGTCCTGTGTGGTGACGTCGATGTCGAACGGTTGGTAGTCGTCGGCGACGCGCTGGAAGATCTCGAAGATTCGGGCCCGCTCGGTGTCGGAGAACGCCGACGGGTTGCCGTCGATGTCGTAGGGCTTGTTGTCGAACGGACCGACCGTGTAGGCGGAGTTCCAGTACTCGTTCTGCATCATGTGACCGTCGAAGTCGAGGTAGACGACCTTGGTCGACGACGGCAACGAGTGCAGCGCGAAGACGTCGGCCGGCACTGGGGCGAGCGCCACCTCAGGCGTCGACGGCGCCGCCTCGCCCGCCGCTGCCTGATCGAGGCCGGGCTCGATGTAGCCCGCCATGCCGTTGGACGACAGGAAGGCGGTGGGGTCGGTGAGGAACTGCTGGGTCAGTTCGTCGAGGGTTGTGTCGAGGTTGTCGGCGACCTCTTCGCGGACGCTCGGCGGTGCCTGTTCGAGCCAGGCCGCGGCGGTCGGCCCCGTGGCGATCTGCGTGTTTGCCCCGAACGGTGCAAGCTTGGTGTCGACTGGCTCGGCACCGTCGGGAACGCTGACGACCACGGGGATCGCAACGGGTTCCTCGATCGTGGCCGTAGCCGTGGCCGATGCCGATGCCGATGCCGATGCCGATGTCCGCGGCTGCCCGGATACTGCGGACGCTCTGGTTCGGTGCTCGGTCGAGGGCTCTGCGGCGCTGGTCGGAGTCGAGGTGATGGCGATCGACGTCGACGTCGGTGTCGCCGATCCCGCCGGCGCGTCGCTGGGCACCAGCTCGGCCAGCACGAGCGCGCCCGCGAGCGATCCGACCGTGATCGCGGTGGCGATCAGCGTCCGGTGGAAGCGCATCGCGTGCCATCGTTGGTGCGGGGGAAGGACATTGTCCCTGTGTCTTCGGGATCACGTGGCGATCGCGACACCGCGACGACAGCATCTTGCCGAGAACTTGCCGATGCAGTGCGCCCCACTCCGTACCTGGATCCGACACCCCAGCAGATCGTCGGTCGTAGCCGTCGACCAGACGGTGTGCGGCGCTCAAACCATCCGGTTTGTGCGGTTCACGCCGGGGCGTGTCGGAACGGATTGGTGACCACGAGCCGGTTGAATTCTTGGCCGTCCTGCAGGTCGTCGGTGAGCAGGCGGTCGCAGCCGAGTTCGATGGCGCTTGCCACGATGAGGCTGTCCCACCACGACAGCGAGAAGCGATCCTCGAGATCCCAGGCGGTCACCACGGTGGCGTGATCGATGACGGTCGGCCGCCATGCCCCGAGGTCGCGAACGTCGTTGCGGGCGGTCGCTTGATCGAGCCCCGGCGAGAGCTTGCGAGTGACCGTGACGTAGTACTCGTTCAGTACCTGCATGCTGGTTCGCCCGGATTCGGAGCGCCAGAGGTGTTCCATCCACGCCCTGGCCAAGGGTTGCTTGTCGGGCTCGGAGGTGTCACGGGCGTACACCAGCACGTTGGTGTCGACGAAGGTCGTGTTGGTGAAGGTCGTCACGCCACGCCGTCAGCGGTGGTGCAGTTCGTCGCGGCTCGGCTGCGGAAGGTGACATCGCGACGGATCCCGTCAGGTCGTGGGTGGTGGTTCGTGGGTGGGAATGTGGTGGGCAACGGGCCGCCGATGTGCCGGCCGGGCCGACGGCGAGTCAGATTCGAAGGGGTGGTCGAACCGGGCCGCACGGGGGATGGCGGTCGATGCACGATCCGGTGTGGTGGACGGTGCCGTCGGGGCGCCGCCAGGTTGCGATGCGCTCGGGGGTCATCGTGAGGGTCCAGCCGCCTTCGTGCACGAGGTGGTGATGTTTTTCGCAGAGCGGGATCAAATTCTCGAGATCGGTTCGCCCCTTGTGTTTCCACCACCATCGGATGTGGTGGGCCTTGCACTGGGAGAACGCCACAGTGCACTCGGGGTGGGCGCAGGTGCGGTGCATGGAGCGCAGTGCCCGGCGTTGGGAACGGTTGGCGGTGCGGATGGAGCGGCCCATGTCGAGCGGTACTCCGGCGGCGCCGAGTACGACGGGGATGATCTCGGCATCGCAGCACAACCTGCGCAGCGTGGACACCGGGATGGGGATTCCGTCGTCGGTTTCGCAGATGCTGTGGTCGTGGAGTCCGTCGGTCAGCGTGGCGAGGTCTGCCAGCAGGGTGATTTCCGGCACCCGCAGGGCGTGTGCGACGTCGTCGGCCTCGGCCTCGGCGTGTGCCGTGCGGGCGGCCCCTGCGTTGCGGGCTCGTGTGCGTGGGTTGTAGCCGGCGGTGATGGCGGCGACGACGGCGTCGACTTGGAGTTGCTTCCACGGGGTGCCGGCGTTGCCATCGGCATTGCGCAACCTCGAGAGTTCGGCGTCGAAGGCGCTCCAGATTGCTGCGTCGCGGATCGGGTCGAGCTCGAAGTGCGTGTTGCACATGCCGGTGACCTTGTCGACCCATCGCTTGACGTTTGCCTGGGCTCGTTGCCGGTCGAGTTCGTCGGCGTCGGAGGTGGCCCGTGACGCCTTGAGGTGTCGGGCGAGGTCGGAGCATTGGCGGCTGAACACGTCGACGCTCTGGCCGACGGCGGCGTCGAGGAGTTCCGGTGCGGCAGCGGTGAACTCGCGGCGGGTGTCGTCGTCGAGACCGCGCATGGCATTGGCGACGCCGTCGAGATGGCCGGAGGAGATCCGCCCGTCGCTCAGGGCGTCTTCGAACTTGTCGAGCTGGTCGCACACGATGTTGCGGTCGGCGATCCTCGTTGCGTCCTTGCTGGAGTGGTGCCCGGACCGGGCGAACATCGATGCGGTCGGTTCGCATCGTCCGGCCTCGGCGAGGTCGCGGGTGCGGCGGGCGCAGCGGATCTCGTAGGCGTCGAGCCAGCTGCGGATGTGGGCGACAGATGCGACCAGCGCTACGAGTTCGTCGCGATCGACGACGGCCGGGTCGGTGCTGTGGAGCGACTCGAGCGTGGCGGGCATGTCGAGTGACTGCGCCGGGGCCGCGATGGCCGAAGAACTCGATGGTGTCGAGCGGTGCGGGGTGTCCACTGGTTGTCCTCCCTTCGAGCGGCGATCGGCTGAAACTGGGGAGGGGGAGTCGGTGGAACTAGCGTACGTTAAGTGGAGTAGAAAGTCAACACATGTTCGAAAGAAATCTGCGTCGATTGATCGATTGCGTCACGGTCCGCATGGGGGTAGGTCAGGGTTGCGCACATCGCACCGTTCTTGCGCAACGTCATCAGGGGCACCAGCCACCGAGTTCGGCGACGTGACTGTTCGCAGGTCGGCGAGGCCGGGGAACCCCGAGAACGGGCCAACCCCAGCGATGCGACGGTCCATGCAGCGCTGGGCGCCGACCAGCCATCGTCGGCCGGCAAGACGCTGAGTCACCGCCCGATGGTCATCTTGCGCTGACGCACACGGTGATCGTCTTCGGGCCGCCGCCGGCGCGCAGTGCGTACTCGAGGCCGCTGACGATCGTGTACGCGTTTGGCGGGGTGTTGGCGTCGACGGGCGTCGCCGAGTA
>JANPCI010000038.1:0-8614 GCA_031430875.1 Actinomycetes bacterium
GCATCTCGGCGCTGATGGATCGAACCGGCGTCGATCCGGGAGCTGTCGACGACGTCATCTTCGGCAACGTCGATTCGGTGGGGCCGCAGGCGGGGTGCATCGCCCGCACCTGCTGGCTGGCGGCCGGTCTGCCCGAGCACGTGCCGGGAACCACCATCGACCGCCAGTGCGGGTCGGCGCAGCAGGCGGTGCACTTCGCCGCACAGGCCGTGATGAGCGGCACCATGGACCTGGTCGTGGCAGGCGGCGTGCAGAACATGACCATGATCCCGATCTCGTCGGCGATGACCGCCGGGCAGGCGCTCGGGTTCGATGATCCGTTCACGGGATCAACGGGATGGACGACGCGTTACGGCAACGGCGAGGTCAGTCAGTTCGTCGGTGCCCAGATGATGGCCGACAAGTGGGACCTGTCGCGCGAGGAGATGGAGGACTTCGCCGTCGAGTCGCACAACCGTGCCCTACGGGCCCGAGCCGAAGGTCGATTCGACGCCGAGATCGCCCCGCTCAACGGCCTCACGTTCGACGAGGGCCCGCGTGAGCCGAACCTCGACAAGATCCGGTCACTGCAACCGCTCACGCCGGACGGACGGTTGACTGCGGCATTGGCGAGCCAGATCTCCGACGGGTCGGCGGCGCTGCTGATTGCCGGTGAGCAGGCGGTGAAGGACCACGGGCTCACGCCACGCGCCCGGATCCACCACATCAGTGTTCTGGCCGACGACCCGATCATGATGCTGTCGGCGCCGATCGCGGCGACCCGGCGGGCGCTGGCCAAGACCGGGATGACCATCGATGACATCGACCTCGTCGAGATCAACGAGGCGTTCGCCCCGGTCGTGATGGCCTGGATGCGTGAGCTCGACGCCCCTCACTCGAAGGTCAACGTCAACGGGGGAGCGATCGCGCTCGGCCATCCCCTCGGCGCGACAGGTGCCAGGTTGATGACCACCCTGCTGCACGAGCTCGAGCGCACCGGCGGCCGATTCGGGCTGCAGACGATGTGCGAGGGCGGCGGCCAGGCCAACGTCACGATCATCGAACGCCTGTAGTCGCGCCGGTCATTCGAACTTGGCGCTCCAGTCACGCAGGAAGTCGACGAAACGCCCAGGGGCATCCGGTGCCAGTTCACCAGGCTCGTACCGAACCCAGTGCAGCGTGCCCGTGTACGCGAACGCGCCGTTGGTCTCGTAGCGACTCCAATCGATGGGCGAGCTGCGGTCGATCCCGACATCGATCCCACTGAACGGCGCGATCGGCCACATCATGACGCAGGCCAGCGGCTCGCCGCGCTGCTCGCCGTCGAGGCGCACCGTCACGTCCCACATGGTGCCGCCCGGAGCGCCGACGTCGACGGTCACATGTTGCCGACCGGCGCTCGGCACACCGACATCATGCGTCGTGGTCGCACCGTGACCGTCGTTGTGCACGAAGACGAGACGGCCGTCGCGAACCTCGACCGCGTAGCCGCCGCCCTGGTCGCCGTGCGCGACGAGCACCCCTTCGTCACCCGGCTCATTCGAGAACTCGATACCGATCGTGAAGGCGCGTTGCCAGGTCAGCGACCCGCACCGGATCCTTTCGAGCGTGGGGGTACCCGGCCAGATGGTGACCGGCTCGGAGAACACTGCGTCGTCGGGCGGGCGCACCACCCAGCGCCAACCCGAACCCTCGTCCAACGGATAGACGTTGTTGGCGATGGCGGCCTCGTGCCACCCACGCGACAGCTCGGCGACCCGCTCGGGTTGTTCGGCCGCGAGATCGCGGGTCTCGGTCGGGTCGGAGTCGAGGTCGTAGAGCTCCCATTCGTGGTCGCCGAACGCCGTGCGCGGCTGGCGGTTGGACACGACCTCCCACCCGTCACGATGGAACGCGCGGTGCCCTTCGTTCTCGTAGTACTGCGCCGTGCGCACCTCGGCGTGGGCGCCGTCGCGCAGCACTGGGACGAGCGAGGTCCCGTCCATCGTCCGCAGCGCATTGCCCCGGAAGTCGTTCGGAGCACGCAGCCCGGCCAGGTCGAGCATGGTCGGGAGGATGTCGATGCAGTGCCCGTACTGAGTGCGGATCGCGCCGGGGTGATCGGTGAGGCCGGTCGGCCAGCTGATGATGCACGGTACCCGGATGCCCCCGGCGTGCGTGTGGCGCTTGTACAGCCGGAACGGTGTGTTCCCGGCCATCGCCCAGCCCCGCGGGTAGTGGCTCATCGTCTGCGGTGAGCCGATGAGGTCGAGTCGCTCGGCGTCACGAGTGACAGTGTCCGGTGCGCCCACGAGATGGGCGAAGTAGTTCGTCGTGCCGGTGGCCTCGCCTTCGCGGCTGGCCCCGTTGTCCGAGAGGTACACGACGATCGTGTTGTCCCACTGCCCCATTTCCTCGAGCGCGGCCCGCAGCCGCCCGAGGCTCTGGTCGATCTCGTCGACCATTGCTGCGTACACCGCCATGTACCGGGCGAAGACGAGTCGCTCGGTGTCGGACAGGTCATCCCAGGCCTGTACGCCGTCGGCGTCACTCGCTTCGCGGGGCGAGAGTTCGGTGCCCTCGGCCACGATGCCGAGTTCGAGCTGCCGCTCGAGGCGTCGCTGGCGGATGATGTCCCAGCCGACGTCGTAGGTGTGCCGGTAGCGCGCGATGTCGTCGGCCTTAGCGAGGAGCGGCGCGTGGGCGGCCGGATGCGCGAAGTACAGGAAGAACGGTTGACCTGGCCGGCTGGCATCGCGTTCACGGATCATGGTGATCGCTCGATCCGTGAGATCGTCGGTGAGGAAGTAGCCCTCGGGGTACTGGTCGTTGGCGACCACGTGGTTGTCCTCCACGAGCCGGTGGGGCTGATGCAGGTTGGTGAACGCTTCGAGAATCCCGTAGAAGCGGTCGAAGCCGCGCTGTAACGGCCAGCCATCCTGGGGTCCGCCCGCAGACATGGCGCTGTCGCGGCACAGGTGCCACTTACCAACCATCATCGTCGCATAGCCATGGCCACGCAGGATCTCCGCAGCGGTGGTGACGTCGTGTCCGAGTTCGGCCCGGTAGCCCGGGAATCCGGGATCGTCCTGGGCGACGTGGCCCATGCCTGCCGCGTGGCAGTTCACGCCGGTGAGCAGGCTGGCCCTGGTCGGCGAGCACATCGGATTGACGTGGAAGTTCGCGAGGCGTACTCCCTCTGCAGCCAGGCGGTCGAGGTGCGGCGTGTCGATCTCGGCGCCGAAGCACCCGATGTCGGCGAAGCCGACATCGTCGGCGAGCACGAACACGATGTTCGGGGCGTCGGGCGGTGCGACCGGGCGCGCGGGCCAGTGCGGCTCGGAGCCGGCCATCGTTCGGCCGACTCTTCCGGGAATCGGTGGCTGCTCAGTCATCCGACGGTGTGCTGAAAAGCGCGACAAAGGCAGCGTCCTCACGGCTGCGTGCCTGGCGTGACCGCTCGCCACGACCAGCGAGCATGAGTTGTTTGGCGGTCTGTACGGCCCACGGTGACTGCTCGGCGATGCTCGTCGCGAGGGCCAGTGCGTCGGCCACCACGCGTTCGCGAGGTGATGTGCGCAGCGCCAGGCCGAACGTGACTGCCTCGTCACCATCGATCCAACGCGACGTGAACAGCAACTCGGCGGCACGCTGCCAGCCGATCGCGTCGGCAAGCAGAACACTCGATCCGGCCTCCGGGGGAACACCGAGTTCGGAGAACGGCACCCGCAGTCGTGCGTCGATCGCGACGAGCACGATGTCGCAGTGCAGGAGCATGGTCATCCCGATGCCGACCGCGTCGCCGTTCACCGCGGCAACCAACGGCTTGGGAAATGACTCGAGTTGCATCAGCAGGTGGGGAAAGCCGCCGTTCTCGCCGACGGCCACGGTGCCACTCGACATGGCCGCCATTTCCTGCAGATCCTGGCCGGCGCTGAACGCCGTGCCCGATCCCGTGACCAGCACGACGTGGACGTCCGGGTCGTCAGCGGCTGCGCCGAGTGCCTCGGCGAGCGCGTGATAGTGGTGCTGGTCGAACGCGTTGCGACGTTCGGCGCGGTCGATGGTGCAGATCCTGACATTCCCCTCGTCCGCCACCCCGATCATGGCGGCGACCATAGTGCGCCACGGGTCCGAAGTTGCCGTGAGCGCTCGCGTAGGGTTGCGGCATGGAGGATCTCGGCTACGTACCGTTCGATTGCGACAATCACTACTACGAGGCGCTCGACGCGTTCACCCGCCACCTCGACCCCGCCCTCGGCCCGCGTTGCGTGCAATGGTGCGAGATCGACGGGCGTCGATACCACGTGGTCGGTGGGGTGGTGAGCAGGGTGGTCACGAACCCCACGTTCGATCCGATCTCGCCGGCCGGATCGATGCACGACTACTTCCGTGGCAATCCCGAGGGCAAGCATCCGCTCGAGTTCCTCACCGCCCGCGAGCCGATCCGACCCGAGTACCGCGATCGCGATGCCCGGTTGGCGGTGATGGACGAACAGGGTCTGTCGTCGATCTGGCTGTTCCCGACGCTCGGAATGCTCTACGAAGAGCTGTTGCACAACGATCCGTTCGCGGTGTGTGCAACGTTCACCGCCTTCAACCGTTGGCTGGCCGAGGATTGGGGGTTCGCCTACCGCGACCGGATCTACGGCGCCCCGTACCTGTCGCTCGCCGACGTCGACTGGGCGTGTGCCGAACTCGACCGGGTACTCGGCGAAGGGGCCAGGGTCATCGTGATGCGACCGGCAGCCGTGGTCACCGCCACCGGTCCCCGCTCGCCGTTCGACCCGATGTTCGACCCGTTCTGGGCCAGAGTCGATGAAGCCGGGATCGCAGTGGTCGTGCACGCCGGCGACAGCGGCTACTCATCGAATGGCTACGCCGACGACGCATTCTCGGCGCAATTCTCCGGTGGGGGTTGGAAGCCGTCCATCAAGAGCTTCGCCATCGAACGCGCGGCAGCCGACTTCGTGATCACGTCGGTGTTCGAGAAGCTGTTCGATCGGTTCCCCAATCTGCGGATGGCGTCGGTCGAGAACGGGTCCGACTATCTGGCCGAGACGATGCACAAGCTCGGCTCGACCCATCACAAGATGCCCGGTTACTTCAGCGAGCACCCGGTCGAGACCCTCAAGCGGCACTGGTGGATCAACCCCTTCTGGGAGGACGACGTGACGCAGATCGTCGAGCTGATGGGTGCCGACCGGGTGATCTTCGGCAGCGACTGGCCCCACATCGAAGGCATGCCGCAGCCACTCGACTACCTCAGCGAACTGAAGCGCTTCGACGACGACGATCGACGCAAGATCCTGCTCGACAATGTCAGCGCGCTGACCGCTCCCGCCGTCTGATCCACAGCGTGTTCTCCATCGCCCCCGGTACCAGGATCGTCGGGATCCAGCTCCCCATCCAAGCGCAGAGTTCGTACTTCGTCGCCGAGTGGGAGCGCACGGCGGGTCCGGCGGACATGGCCCGTGTCGCCCAGGTCTGCGATGAGGCCGGGTACGGCTATGTCGGCGTCTGTGATCACGTCTCGCTGCCCGCCGCCGCGGCGGATTCGATGGGCACCCACTGGGTCGACCCCATCGCCACGCTGAGTTGGCTGGCTGCGCTCACCACACGGGTGATGCTGTTGAGCCACGTCTACGTGCTCCCGTACCGTCACCCACTGATTGCCGCCAAGCAGTTCGCGACGATCGACCATCTGTCGGGTGGCCGGATGATCTGTGGCATCGGCGCCGGTCATGTCCAGGCCGAGTTCGAGCACCTCGGCGTCGACTTCGCCCGTCGAGGCAGCATGGTCGACGCCGGCATTCCGGTGCTGGACGCGGCACTGACGAGCGAGTTCGTCGACGGTTTCGGCGCCCGTCCCCGCCCGGTGCAGCAGCCGCGGCCACCGATCTGGGTGGCGGGATCATCGCCGGCAGCCATCAAGCGGGCAGCCCGCATGGCCGATGGATGGCTTCCGCAGGGACCTTCGGATGCGATCATGGTGGCGATGCTGCAGCAGGAGCGGAGGTCGGCCGGACGCGCCGACCACCCGATGGCGATCGGCCACATCACTCCGTTCCTGCACGTCGGCTCGCCGTCGCGGGATGTCGGCGAGGCGACGTTGAGCGGCTCACCGCAGAGCATCGCCGAGCGCGTTCTCGCCGGCACCGCCGACGGTGTGAACCAGCTGCAAGTGCGGTTCAAGGCTCGCAGTTGCGACGAGTTGTGTGAGCAACTGCAGATGTTCGGTGCCGACGTGGCGCCGCTGCTCACCGAGGTCGTGTCGTGACACGTCGTCATTTCCAGCTCGCCGACGTGTTCGAGATCGTCGCCGACGCGATCCCCGACCGACCGGCGTTGATCACCGACGACCGTGAGTTGACATACCGCGAACTCGACGAACGGGCGACGCGACTCGCCAACCATCTGGCCGGCGTCGGGGTTCGCCCGGGTGAGCATGTCGGTATCCACGCGGCGAACTGCACCGAGTGGGTCGAGTCGTTCTACGCCTGCTGCAAGATCAGCGCGGTACCGATCAACGTCAACTTCCGCTACGTCGAGGCCGAACTGCGATACCTCTACGACAACGCCGACTGCGTCGCGGTGATCGTCGGTGAGGAGTTCACCGGTGCCGTCGATGCGGTGCGTGACGCCCTCCCGCTGGTGCGGCACACGTTGGTGATCGGTGATGCGTACGAGTCGGCGTTGGCGGCCGCCCCGGCGGGGCGCGACGGGCGCGAGCGTTCGGCTGACGATCTCTATCTGATCTACACCGGCGGCACGACCGGGATGCCCAAGGGCGTCATGTGGCGTCATGAGGATGTACTGCTGGCGGCGATGAACGCCGGTCGTGGAGGCCGAGCGATCGAGCGGCCGGAACAACTCGGTGAGGAAGCCGCGGCGAATCCGGGACAGATACGGCTGATGGCGCTCGGCCCGATGATGCACGGTGGGAGCCAATGGGTGATGGGCAACGCCTTCACGATGGGCGGCGTGTTCGTGCTCTCGACCGGTCCCCGGTTCGATCCGCACGCGATCTGGAGGTTGGCCGAGCGCAGCGCGGCGAACTCGGTGAGCACGATCGGTGACGCGATGGGCCGTCCGCTGGCCGCTGCACTCGCTGACGGCACGGCGACCTACGACCTGTCGAACATGTTCAGCATCGGCAACGGTGGGGCGCCGCTTTCGGCGGGTGTGCGCCGCGAGCTGAAGGCGGTGTTGCCGAACGTGGTCATTCTCGACAGCTACGGCGCGTCGGAGACCGGCGCGGCCGGATCGCGCGCTGACGACGGTGCCGGGCACAGCGCGCCACGATTCGATGTAGGCCCTGACACCACCGTCCTCACCGATGACGGTGAGCAGTGTGTGCCCGGTCAGACCGGAAAGCTTGCTCGCAGTGGGCGCATCCCACTCGGCTACTACAAGGATCCGGACAAGACGGCGGCCACGTTTCCGGTGTTCGCCGGCAAGCGGTGGGTCGTGCCGGGTGACTTCGCGGTGATCGAGTCCGACGGCTCCATCACCATGCTCGGGCGGGGCTCGGTCAGCATCAACAGCGGCGGCGAGAAGATCCACCCCGAGGAAGTCGAAGCGGCGCTCAAGCAGCACGCAGCGGTGTACGACGCAGTCGTGGTCGGCACCCCGAGCGAGCGGTGGGGACAACAGGTCACGGCACTGGTGTCGCTCCGGCCGGGCATGCAGGTGACAGTGGGCGAGCTGATCGCTCACGCGCACACACTCGTTGCCGACTTCAAGGCGCCCAAGGCGATCGAGTTCGTGCCGGAGGTGGTGCGGACCGCGGTCGGCAAGGCCGACTACCGGTGGGCCAACGCCGAGGCGCTGCGCCTCCTCGGTCTCGAGGGTTGATTTTCACGGCTCTTCGGATTTCAGTGTCGGATTGCGTGGTGGAGTGACCAGTTCGGCGCGCCGGCGTGGAGCGGTTGTCTCGCGACGCTACGCACGGTGAGGTGCAGGCCGAAGGCTCCCCTGGCCGAGGTGCTCGGTATCGCCGCCGGCGGCGAGCTGAGTTGGGCCGGCACGCGTCCGCGGGCGCGTCGGTTGGTGCTGGGCAGGTCGGGACACGCCGGTTTGTCGGATCGCTGTCGAGGAAGAAGGGGCTCCGGGTTCGGATCGCGCTCGCGCGATCCAGCGTAGTCAGGGGGTGTCGCAGGGTTGCGGAGGTGGGTTCGGCGCGTCCGCGGGCGCGTCGGTTGGTGCTGATGTGGGCGGCTATCGGAGCCGGCCTCCTGGCGGCGATCTGAGTCGATGGGCGGTGGCCACGTGAAGTGAGCTCTTTGGATCGCGTCTCACGCTCACATCCGAAGAACCAGTTTCACTCGACCTCGGCGGCGCGTTACGTCGTCGTTCGGCCCGGCGGGAGCCGTCAGACCGGTGAGTCGGCGAGGATCCGGCCGAGCCGCTGCAGTGACGGGTTGGCCGAGCCGAGCTGCAACTCCAACTGCTTGTGGTTGAAGAAGTGGCGGTGCAGTGGGTAGTCGCGATCCACGCCCACGCCGCCATGGAGATGATGGGCGGTGTGCATGACGCGCCAGCCGCCTTCGGCAGCCCAGAACTTCGCCGTCAGCATCTCCTCGTCGCACGACATGCCCCGGTCGAGTCGCCAGGCGGCCTGCCAGGCGGTGAGCCTCACGGCCTCGGTGTCGAT
>JANPCI010000039.1:0-2870 GCA_031430875.1 Actinomycetes bacterium
GCCGCTGGTGCGCTACGGATTCATCGGCGGGGTCACCGGATCCGACGGTCCGATTGTGGTCATGCTCGACGGCGAGCTCGGTGGTGACGTGGTGGAAGCCGAACACGTCCAACCCGTGCACATCTGCAACGTCACGCTCACGCTCGGCGGTTCCGACCTCCTCGACGATCCGTCGCTTCGCCAGGGCCTCGTCAACCTGTGGGCCGCCGAGGCCGAGAGCGCCGGGCTGCAGATTGCCGCGCTGCACTGCATTGGAACAGGGGTCCGCGACTCGAGCGAGGGTTACGCGCTGGCCGAGTTGTCGAGCGGTGGCGAACAGTACGTACTGCGAGCCACCCTGTGCCTCAAGGTGTACGACGCCGTCGTCGTCCACGCCGACCGCCCCAACCGCTGGGAAGTCCTCTAGTTCAACCCCAACGATGAGCGAACGCCCCGGATACCGGGATCTCGCTCATCACGTTGGTGCTGCGGGGTAGGTTCGAATGCCGATGGAGCAGGTGGTGGCAGCGCTCGATGTGGGCGGGACGTCGATCAAGTCGGGTGTCGTGCGCGGCGACACCCGAGGTGAGCCGATCGTCGAACTCGGACCGGCGTTGCCGACGCTCGCCCAAACCGATGCCGAGACCATCCTGGCCCGGCTCGCCGAGATGGCCGATCATGCCCTCGCTCTCGATGGCGCCGCGGCAGGTCTCGCGATCGCGATCTGTGGGCCGTTCGATCTCGAGGCAGGCGAATCACGCATGCGCGGCGTGGCCAAGTTCGAGGACGTCTACGGCATCGACCTTCGGGCGGCGCTCCGAGCGCGCACGACGATCGGCGACCGACCGATCCGGTTCACGCGTGACGCCGAGTCAGCCGGTACCGGTGAAGCCCTGATGGGCGCAGGTCGGGGCGTTGATCGTGTGATGACAATTACGCTCGGAACTGGGATGGGTACCTGCGTGACCGACCACGCATGGCCGGTCGAGTTCATCGATGGCTTCGGCGTCGAACACCTCGGCATGCGCCCGACGCCCTGGGACGGCCGATCCGACGATGTGCTGTCCGCCCGAGGGCTTGCGGATCGACTCGGCGTCGCCTTGGCCGATCTCCGAACAGCAGTCGATGATCCCATCAACGCCGAGGTGGTGTTCGATCACGGCCATCGCATCGGCGAGTTCCTCAAGCCGGTGATCGTCGAGTTCGACGTCCAGTTACTCGTCGTCGGCGGTGGACTGTCGGCGGCGTTCGACCGGTTCGGCCCGGCCATCCAGTCACACCTCGACGTCCCCGTGCGTCCCATCGCGCTCGGTGCCGCCGGCCCCCTCCTCGGCGCCGTCCACCTTGCCTTCGCCTGACCCGGCACCTGCCACCGATGAGATCCGGGTGCAACAGGTGCGCCCAGATCTCATCGCAACACGCGCACCCGGCCCACCGATGAGATCCCGGTGCAACAGGTGCGCCCAGGTCTCATCGCAACAGGATCGCCGGGAGGGGTCAGCGGGTGTCGAGGACGCGGTAGAGCTCGACGCTGCGACCTTCGGGGAGGCCACGATCGGCGGCGATCTGCTGGAAACGCTCGCGGATGCGCTGCTCCATGCCGTCGGGATCGGTGAGCTGGCTGACATGGCAGCGCAGTGCGCGCATCTTGCGGTCCATCTGGTCGGTGACGTCGACGTGTTCGAGACCATCGGTCGTCCCTCCGAGCGGGCCTGCCTGGATCCACACCTCGGTCACCTTCCAATCCTCCAGCTCCGCGCACGGCGTCCCGGGGAACGCGAACGGGTTACGCGCATCGGGATAGACGGCACACATCGTCGCCTCGCCCGTCGCCGTGTGATCCGGATGGGATCCGTAGACCGACGCGAGGTTGCGCAACGGCGACTGTGTGATCACCACCTGCGGGCGGACCTGACGGATGACGAGGCTGATGTCGTGGCGCAGCTCCATCGTCACCTCGACGGTGCCGTCCATGAACCCGAGGAAACGCAAGTCGGCGACCCCGACCTCGGCGCCCGCCTTGGTCTGTTCCTCGCGTCGGATTGCCGCCATCTCGCTGCGCGGGATCGAGTGGTCGAACCCTCCCGCTTGACCGTCGGTGACGAGGCAGTACACGACCTCGACGCCGGCATCGGTGAGTGCAGCCACGGTTCCGGCCGCACCGAAGTCGACATCGTCGGGATGTGCGGTGACGACCAGGACCCGTTCGATCTCAGAGAACTCGAGCATCCGCACAGTCAACGCCGGATCGGACAGGAACTCAACTCGCGACTACCCCACCGATCGCGTGGTTCCCGTACAGTCGCAGTCATGACGATGCTCGCCCCCTACGACCAGGTCGGTCTCGACGACTTCGACCTGTCCGACCCCGAATTCTGGTTGGCCTCCCGAGCTCACCGCGAAGGGGCGTTCAAGACGCTGCGTGACACCCAGGGCCTCGTGCATTTCGACGAGCGCGAGATCCCCGACTTGCCATTCCCCGCAGGCCCTGGGTACTGGGCTCTCACCCGCCACGACGACATTTGGCATGTCAGCCGCAACCCGAAATTGTTCTGCTCTGGCCAGGGCGGCTCGAGCATCGGGGATCTTCCGCAGGAGATGGGCGAGTTCTTCGGCTCGATGATCAACATGGATGATCCGAAGCACTTCCGCCTCCGGTCGATCGTGTCGAAGGGGTTCACCCCGAAGGAGATCACCGCTGTCGAGGACCTTGTCAAGATCAAGGCCAACCAGATCATCGACCGCCTGGTCGCAGGCTTCCCCGACAAATCATGTGACTTCGTCGAGCACATCGCAGCTGCGCTCCCGCTCGAGATCATCTGCGACATGATGGGCATCCCGTCGGACGACTACGGGAAGATCTTTGCGTGGACGAACACGATCCTGGGTGG
>JANPCI010000040.1:0-11924 GCA_031430875.1 Actinomycetes bacterium
TGCCTCCCGGATTGCGAGCGCAACATAAGGCGACCGGATTTCCGCATCGTCGCCGAAGTGTTTCCTGCGTGTGAATCCGACGCATTGGAGCCGATGCCTCGAAAACTTGACCCGTCGGTCAAGTCCACTGTCAGAATGGGGAGATGGACCTCTCGTATCCCCCCGAAGCCGATGAATTCCGCACCGAGATCAAAGCCTGGTTGAGCGACAACCTTCCCGACGGCTGGTTCGATGACGGCTTCGAGATGACCGACGACGAACGCAAGCAGTTCAACGAGGAGTGGCCCCAGAAGCTGTTCGAGGGCGGATGGATCTGTGCCACCTGGCCGGCGGAGTACGGCGGCAAAGGCCTCACCACGATGCAGGGCGTCGTGCTGTCAGAGGAGTTCGCCACTGCGAAGGCGCCCATGCGGGGCGACTTCTTCGGTGACACGCTTGTCGGCCCGACGATTCTCCAATGGGGGTCCGAAGAGCAGAAGAAGGAGTTCCTGCCGGGCATCCTGAGCGGCACGACGCGCTGGTGCCAGGGATTCTCCGAGCCGAACTCCGGCTCCGACCTTGCCAGCTTGAAGACGACCGCCGTGCTCGATGGCGACGAGTGGGTCATCAACGGCCAGAAGGTGTGGACCACCGGGGGTCACCACGCCGATTACTGCTTCCTGCTCACCCGCACCGACCCCGACGTCAAGAAGCACGGAGGCATCTCGTACATGCTCGTGCCGATGCGTCAGGAGGGCATCGAGGTGCGCGGCATCGTGCAGCCCGACGGCACGGCTGAGTTCTGTGAGGTGTTCTTCGACAACGCGCGGTGTCGCAAGGACGCCGTTGTCGGCGGCGTGAACAATGGCTGGAAGGTCGCCAACTCGACGTTGGCGTTCGAACGCGGCCAGTCGGCAACGACGGGTTACCGCCGTTTCGCTGAGGAGTACCGTCTGTTGGTCGAGGCCGCGACCGAGAAGGGCCTCATCGACGATCCGCTGATCCGCCAGCGCCTGATGACGTACTACACGAAGATTCAGATCCTGAAGGTCAACGGGTTACGCAACCTGTCGGCGACTCTCAGCGGTTCCAGTGACATGGGCACGATTGCCCTCGGAGCAACGAACAAGATGTTCTGGTCCGAGATGCACAAGGCTGCAATGGAGTTGGCCGTCGACATCTACGGCGCCGATGCGCTGCTCATCGACGCCGGCCCGGAGTCGGGCGGCTGGCCGGGCGCCGCTCGTGACGAGCGTCGTGACGGCTATCCCGTCAGCCCGATGATGTCGTCGTTCTTCTTCTCGCGCTCGGAGACCATCTGGGGTGGCACGAGCCAGATCCAGCGCAACATCGTCGGCGAACGCGTCCTCGGCCTCCCCAAGGAACCCAAAGGCCCCGACGAATCCTGACCCTCCCCAATCGTTCTCGTGAACTCGTGCGCGAATAGTTCCGCAACGAGTTCACGAGAACGGCTTGGGGGCGTGGTCAAGCCGCCCGCACGGTTGCACTGCGGTGCGCGTGAATCTGCACCAGTTCGTCAATGGTTGCCGTGAAGTCGTCGTCGAGTTCCTGATCGGTGACGCGGTCGACCTGCCAGTCGATGCGTCGAGCGGCTCGATCGCGGGCCTTGTCCTGTTGGGTCTCCTGACGGCCACCGTGCCAGCTGACGTGGTCAACCTCGAGTGCCCACCGGATCGCCGGATCGGCGCCGTCGGGATGAATCGTGATCCCGTGGGGCAGCTCCAGGGTGAACTGCCGGATGAGTTCGATTCCGCGTTGCTCCAGCGCTCGGAGGACGCGGAGTTCCAGTCCCGATCCTGCTGGCTTCTGCCAGTCCGTCCGTCGGGACATCACCCGGTTGACCCGCCCAAGTCCTGGTCGCCCCTTGGTCCGAAGGCGTCGTGTCAATCGCCAGAGGGTCTGGAGGTTGGCATGGTGGTCGAGGACCCATTCGGTGAGTCGTTCGAAATGTTCGTCATCGACGTCGCGGGCACAGTCGAACCAGGCTCGCGGAGGGCTAGCGACGACGATGCCGTCGTCGCGGACCACCGAATCGGACGCGTCGATGACGTTGGACCGACGAAGTACGACGCCGCGGGTGATCGGGGTCCGGTCGTGGCCGATCAGGATGTGCGGGACGTCCGGTCGCCAGACGTGACGAAAGCCCCAGAGCCGTGCGGCAGCCACCCCGGTGACGATCGCGAACGGGTCGGCGAGGCACGCCGCTGCGCATCGGGCCTCGAAGGTGTCGGGCGAGGTTGCCATTCGGTACACGCCACGATGGACAGCCACGAGCACGTCGTTGGAGAGTTGCCATCGGAGCGCATGGCGGGTGTAGCCGTCTCGGGTCAGTTCGTCGTGGGTGACGATCCCGTGTCGCTGAGCGATCTGGGCGGAGAGTGAATTCGAGATCGTGGCCATAAGGCCCCCTTCGGTGTGTCCTGCGGTCGGGCCAAATTCGGCCGAGCGGGGCACCCCCGTGGGACGAATGCTACCGAGATCGCGTGTCGACACGGACTCGCTCGACCGTTGCGTCGCTTCTCGTGAACTCGTGCGCGAATAGTTCCGCAACGGGTTCACGAGAACGGGAGTTCACGAGAACGAAACGGGCGGGCGTGTCTGGCGCGGGCTCGGCGCGGTACGGTCGGCGAGGTGGACGAGCTGCTGGAGGTCGACGGAAGCCCGCGGCCAATCGCGCGTGAACTGATCGAGCTGCTCCACCGCATCGGGCTCGACGAGGTCCGTGAGCGCCAGCGCGTGTCCGACCTCGAGATCCTCACGATGGGTATCTCGTTCACCGTCTACTCCGACGGTGAGAACATCGACCGGGCGTGGCCGTTCGACATCATTCCCCGGTTGATCGACGGCGACGAGTGGAGTGTCGTCGAGCGCGGGCTCGCCCAGCGCCTGCGAGCACTCAACCGCTTCATCGACGACGTCTACAACGACCAGCAGATCATTCGCGACGGCGTGTTCCCCGCCGAGCTCCTCGTCGATTCGGCCAACTACCGCCCGGAGTGTCGGGGTGTCCATCCGAAGTTCGGCGTGTGGGCGCACATCTCGGGCTCGGATCTCGTACGGGCCGGCGATGGGCTGCTCTACGTGCTCGAGGACAACCTGCGGGTGCCGTCAGGCGTCAGTTACGTGCTCGAGAACCGGGCCATTGCGAAGCGGGCGTTCCCCGAGTTGTTCCAGCGGTACCGGATCCGCCCGGTCGACGCCTACACCGACGAACTCAACAAACTCCTCAGCTCGCTTGCTCCCGCCGATCGTCACGACCCGACCATCGTCGTGCTCACCCCGGGCGTCTTCAACTCGGCGTACTTCGAGCACTCGTTCCTCGCCCAGCGGATGGGCGCCGAACTCGTGGAAGGCCAAGACCTCGTGGTCGGCGACGACGACTGTGTGTACATGAAGACGATCCGAGGATTCGAACGCGTCGACGTGATCTATCGCCGAATCGACGACCTGTTCATCGATCCGGAGGTGTTCCTGCCCGAGTCGACGCTCGGAGTGGAGGGTCTCATGCGGGCGTGGAAGGCCGGCAACGTCGGGATCGCCAACGCGCCGGGCGCGGGCGTCGCCGACGACAAGTGTGTCTACGCCTGGGTGCCGGACATGATCCGCTACTACCTGGGTGAGGAGCCACTGATTCCGAACGTGCCCACGTTCCGGTGCATGTACGACGACGAACGAGAACACGTTCTCGCCAACATCGGCGACCTCGTGCTGAAGCCGGCCAACGAGAGCGGCGGCTACGGCATCGTGATCGGCAACCGGGCGTCGAGTGAGGAACTCGAGACAGCGGCGGCGGCCATTCGGGCTGACCCGCGCAACTGGGTGGCTCAACCCATCCTCGACCTGTCGACGGCACCGACGCTCGTCGACGATGGCATCGAGCCACGCCATCTCGACCTTCGTCCCTTCATCCTCACCGGCGAACACAGCTATGTGACTGACGGTGGGCTCACTCGTGTTGCGCTGACCAAGGGATCGCTCGTGGTGAACTCATCGCAGGGCGGCGGCAGCAAGGACACCTGGATCGTCGACACCCACCCGGAATGGGCTGCCGGTGATGGCTCGATGTCGACGCAGTTGCAGCGCCAGGCGGACCACTGATGGCACTGCTGGCACGGGTCGCCGATCGTATGTACTGGGCTGCCCGGTACATCGAGCGCGCGGAGGATTCGGCCCGCGTCTTGCGAGCGTACGGTGACGTGCTCGCCGACCTTCCAACTGCGTCGTCGCGATGGAGCCCGTTGGTGAGCATCGCAGGGAGCAGCGTCCGGCTGCCGCCCGTGAATGGCTCCGACGAGAACCAGGTGGCGCATTTCCTCATCGCGGACCGGGAGCATTCCAACAGCATTCTCAACACCGTCGATCAGAGTCGCGAGAACCTGCGGACGTGTCGCGAGGTGCTGCCACGTGAGGCCTGGCAGACGCTGAACGACCTGTCGATCTACGTCCGCGGCGCCGCGGTCACGTCCGTCGAGCGTCGGCGTCGTGACCGATTCCTCGCCAGGGTGATCGACGAGAGTCGTCGTCTCGACGGCGTCTTGCAGTCGACCATGACTCGCGACGAGGTGTTCGAAATGTGGCGGCTCGGGCGATACATCGAGCGTGCCGACATGACGACCCGAGTGCTCGGGGTCCGAGCGGCGACGTTGCTGTCGGTGCCGTACGGTGAAGTTGACGAGTTCGCCGAAGTGCAGTGGATGGGCGTGCTGCGTTCCCTCTCGGCGCTTCAGATGTACCAGCGGGCGACTCGGGGACCGATCAGCGGTCCGGCCGTGGTCAGATTTCTCCTCTTCGATCATCGATTTCCGCGCTCCGTTGCCGGCTGTCTGGCAGAGATGCGCACGTCGATCCTGCGACTCCCGGAGTATTCGACCGTGCTCGGTGCCGTCGAGGCCGCTGACCGTCAACTCCGTCGGAGCCACCCAGCTGCCGACGATGGAGCGGCACTCGACGGCGCGATGGAAGGTGTTCAAATCGCACTGGCGCGGCTCGACGGTGTCATGCACGAGCAGTACGTCGTGCACTGAGCGATGCCGGATCGCACTCCCTCTCGGATGACCGGCGGCCCGCCTGACCCCGGCACACCTCGTCCGGGAATGTTCAGCCCCGGTGGTGTCGATGCCAGTTCGCTGATGTCGTCGATCGCAGGGTTCGCCGATCTTGGGGCGAGGCAGGTCGACCATGATCGACTCCTCGCCGCTGAGGGCGCCGGACACATCGTTCACGACCTTCCACTGCGCACTGACGGACGAACGGTGGGGATCGAGTCGCGTCCGTGGCGCCTCGACCCGGTGCCGCTGGTAATCGACGGCGACGAGTTCGTGACGCTCGCCGACGGTGCCATCGCCCGGATGCAGATGCTCGAGGCGATCCTTGGCGACGTCTACGGGGCGCGCACGGTGCTTCGCGACGCGGTCGTCGATCCGATTGCGTTGTGGGCGAGCCCGAAGTACCGGCTGGCGGCGTTCGGCACGCGGCCCCATCGTCGGTGGATCACCAACTACGCGGTGGATGTCATTCGTGATTCGTCGGGCCGCTGGCGTGTCGTGCGTGACCTCACCGACGCGCCCGCCGGCGCGGGGTATGCACTGCTCGGGCGTTCGGTGTCGGGCCGTGTACATCGTGATGTGATTTCGCGGCTCCCGGCCGGGCGTGCGCTGCGGTCGCTCGATCCATTCGCGGATCGTCTACGCGACGGCCTCGCCGACGTTGCCGCCACTCGCAACCCACGCATCGTTGTGCTGTCCGGTGGCGTCGACCATCCGTCGTACGTCGAGCAGTCGTACCTCGCCACCAGGCTGGGCCTGAACCTGGCTGAGGGCGCGGATCTGGTGGTGCGCCAGCGTCGGGTGTGGCTGCGGTCGCTGAGCGGTCTCGAACCCGTCGACGTGCTGTTCCGCCGGCTCGAGGACGATCGTGCGGACCCCATGGAAGTCAACGCCGAAGGCAGTGCTGGTGTGCCCGGGCTGCTGCTGGCTGCGCGGTCGCGCGGTGTGAGCCTCGCCAACGCGCATGGATGTGGTGTGCTGGAGGATCCGGCGCTCGGTGATTACTGGGATGCCGCTGGTGCGTGGCTGACGGGCCGGACTTCGGACTATCAGGGCACGTGGCCGCTGCCCTTCATGCCGGCTGAGGAACGCGCCGACACGGCGTGGGCGACGTCACCCAGCTTCGACGGCGTCGGTACGGTCGATCGGGCGGTCACGTTGCGACTGCACCTTGTGGCGAGCGACATGGGCATCGACGTGCTCCAGGGCGGCAGCGCCCGCGTGCTGGCTGCCGGTGACGATCCGATGAGGCCCACACTCGCCACCGCGAAGGATGTGTGGGTCGTCGGGGGAACGGTCGCGCCGCCCGAGATTCGCCGTCGGGATCCGCTTCCACAGGTCGACCTGATCGCTTCGGTTCCGACCCGAGCTGCAGAGGCGCTGTTCTGGGCGGGTCGGGCGATGGAGCGAGCCGAGCTCATCGCTCGTGCCATGGAGGTGGTGCTCGATCGCACGAGCGGCCTCGTCGATTCCGAGGTGGCCGAACCGTGGGTTGCGCACGGACTCGACATGTTGTCGGCCGTTGCGGGTGTGACCTCTCGGATCGACCCGCAGGCGACCGATCGGGCCGGAGCCACGTTTGCGCTGGCCGTCGAGGCCCTTGCACGTCAGCTGGGATCGTTCCTCGCCGAGGCATCGTCGGTGCGCGAATTCTTCTCGGTGACCGGAGGGCGCATGCTTGCTCGGCTCGCCGAGTCACGAGCGCAGCTTCGATGGCTGCTCGGCACCGATGGCCCGTCGCCGTCGGTCGTCGACATCGCGAGAATCGATGGCCGTCATCTGGAATCGATTCTCGTCGATCTCGCCGCGCTCGTGGGGCTGTGGAACGAGAGCGTCGTGCATGGCCCGGCCTGGCGGTTCGGCGAGGTCGGCCGGCGTCTCGAGCGGGCGTTCGGTGTGATCGATGGCGTGCGGGGTGCGTTCGGTCTGTACGAGGGTGGGGCGCCTGTGTTGGGTTCGTCGCCGTTCCGCGCTGTCGGTGGCGTCGACGAGCACGCCGACCACCGACTCGACTTTCAACGTCAGCGACTTGTGGAGATCGTGCTCGCCTCCAACGAGAGTCTCGTTGCCTATCGTCGACGTCACCGCAGCGATGTCGAGCTGCAAGCCGCGCTGCACCTCGTCGTCGCCGACATTCACAATCCGCGGGCAGCGGCATCGGCTATTCGTGCGGTACGCCACCAGGCCGATCGTCTCGGCTGGCAGTTCGGCGTCGAGACGGCGTCGGCGCTGTTGGAGTTGCTCGAGGTGGCGCCGTTCGATTCGATCGAGGTAACGGTCACCACGCTCGCGGAGGTCTTTGCCGGCTGCGATCGTCTGTCGCGTGACGTGGTCGGTTCATATCTCGCGGCGCCGGTTGATCCGCGAATGATGGGGCGCGGCTGACATGGCCGGCCAGCGGTACCGGGTCGTCCATCTCACCGGCTACCTCTACGGTGCGACGATGGTCGACGGATACAGCGTTGCCTGCGTGCTCGCTCGGCCGACGCCGTCGCAGAACGTGATCTCCTCCGTCGTGACCACTGATCCGGAACCGGACGAGTACGACGAACGCACCGACGTCTTCGGAAATCGCGTGGTCCAGTTCGGCCTGCATCGGCCCCACGATGGCCTCACCGTTCAGGCGATCACCGAGGCGATCGTGTGGGCGCAGGAACTCCCGCGGGTGGACATGGCGTGGGAGCGGGTGGCGGCGACCGTGGCGGGTCTGCGAGGCCCGATGGCCCTCGACGTTGTGCCGTTCGCTGCGCCGTCGCGTCTCGTGACGGTGAACGCGAACCGCCTGGCCCTGTTCGAGCTGGTGTCGACCGCGTTCTGGCCGGGTCGACCGATGGTCGAAGCAACGGTGGCGTTCTGCACGCAGATCTTCGAGACGTTCGTGTTCGACTCGTCGTTCACCGAGGTCAGCACGCCGCTCGATTCGGTGCTCGTGGAGCGGCGCGGCGTCTGCCAGGACTTCGCCCACCTCGCCGTCGGGTGCCTGCGCACGCTCGGCCTGGCCGCCCGGTACGTGAGTGGATACATCGAAACCCAACCGCCGCCGGGTGAGCCCAAGTTGATCGGCGTCGATGCGTCGCATGCGTGGTGTTCGGTGTGGATCCCCGACCATGGCTGGCTCGATTTCGATCCGACGAATGGTGTCGTGGCGCCGTCGCGTCACGTCACGATCGGGTGGGGTCGTGACTATGCCGACGTGGCGCCGGTGCGCGGTGTGGTCGTCGGCCCGGCGTCGGCGCAGTCATTGGCAGTCTCCGTCGACGTCTCGCGCATCTGACCCTTCGCCCCAAGCCGAACCCAAACCCGAAAATGCGCTGAGGTGTGCACTGGGCGGGCATATCAGCGCACATTTCGGGTTGGATGGGAGGATGTCGACGGTCACGAGCACGGGAACGGAGCGCGAGTCGTTGCTGACGCGCCCGTTCCTCATCGTGACCGGCGTTGCGTTCCTGTTCTTCGTCTACATCGGGATGCTCGTCCCGATCGTGCCGCTGTTCATCGAAGGCCCGCTGAACGAAGGAGAGTTCGCCATCGGGCTGACGGTTGCCGCGTTCGCCCTGGCGGCAATCTGCGCACGGCCGCTGATCGGCCGACTCGCCGATCGCTATGGGCGTCGCGTGCTCATGGTCGGCGGAGCCGCCATTGCCGGCCTCAGCGGGATTGCGTCGAGTCAGATCAGTGAGTTCTGGCAACTTCTGGTGTTGCGTGGCCTGATGGGTATCGGCGAGGCAGCGCTGTTCGTGGGCGCGGCCACGTTGATCGCCGACATGTCGCCACGCGATCGCCGCGCCGAGGGAGCGAGCTACTTCTCGGTTGCAGTGTTCGGCGGCATCGGGATGGGGCCGATCATCGGCGAGGCACTGCTCGACGACACGAACTTTGCACGGGCGTTCGTCGTGGCTGGTCTGTTCGCGTTCCTGGCTGCCGGCCTGGCACTGTTCGCGCCCGCACGTGTGGAGACCGATGACGTGATCGACGACACGATCGCGTCGGCAGCATCCGCCGGCGGGCGCCGCAAGCTGATTCATCCGGCGGCGTTCATGCCCGGCCTCGTTCTTGCTTGTGGCGTCGCCGCGTTCTCGGCCTTCGGTGCGTTCGTGCCCGACTACTCCCGCTCGGTCGGCATGGCCAGCTCCGGTGCCCTCTTCGCCGTGTATGCGCTGGTGTCGGTGCTCGTGCGCCTGTTCGGAGCGACCCTGCCCGAACGGCTCGGCCCCCGTCGTGCCGTCACCATTGCGCTCACCAACGTGTTGATCGGCCTCGCAATTCTTGCAGCCTTCCCGACGATTCTCGCGCTGTGGATCGCGGCGGTGTTCGTCGGGTTCGGGATGGCATTCAACTATCCGTCGCTGCTCGCTCTCACCGTCAATCGAGCCAGCGACAGCGATCGCGCGTGGGCCGTCAGTTCGTTCACGATGTTCTTCGAGGTTGGCTCGGTTGCGGGTGGCCTGCTGATCGGCGCGTTTGCCCAAGCCGTCGGCAAACAGCTCGGGTTCCTCGGGGGTGTCGCGTTCTGCCTGCTCGGGCTCTACCTGTTGCGATTCCGGCTCGTTCCCGCCGACTCACCCGACGCCGGACCGTCGTACGTGGATCACTCCATCGTGTACGTGCCCGTCGCCGGCGACTGACGGGCTCCATCGACGTGGCCGGTGGTCCCGAGGCCTCGATCGAGGCCTCGATTGAGGTGTCCGATTTCCGCTCGTCGAACGTGGGTGGATCGGCCATGATGGGTTCGTGCCTCCGCTCGATCCCGACCATTGTTACGTCGCAGTCCAGAGTCGCGACCAGCGATTCGATGGGTGGTTCGTGACGGCAGTGCGCACGACCGGTATCTACTGTCGGCCGAGCTGTCCGGCGATCACTCCGAAGCGGACCAACGTCGACTTCTTCCCGACCGCTGCGACCGCCCAACAGCACGGGTTCCGGGCATGCAAGCGTTGTCGGCCCGATGCCTCGCCCGGGTCACCCGAGTGGAACGTGCGACAGGACGTTGTCGCGCGGGCGATGCGTCTCATCGCCGACGGATTCGTCGAACGAGAGGGCGTGCCGGGGCTTGCCCGCCGACTTGGCTACAGCGAGCGCCACCTCAACCGGGTGCTCACCGATGAACTCGGTGTGGGTCCGCTCGCCATTGCCAGAGCCCAACGGGCGCACACGGCCCGTCTGCTCGTCGAGACCACGGCCATGTCGTTCACCGACATCGCGTTCGCGGCGGGCTTCGGCAGCGTCCGCCAGTTCAACGACACCATCCGTGAAGTCTTCGCCACCTCGCCGACCGCCCTCCGCACCCCCCACCACCCCAAAATTCGGAGCCATCGTGGCGCTCAGCGCCACGATGGCTCCGAATTTCCGGCAAGAGTGAGCGGCGGGGTGGGTGGTGGTTGGTCGACTATTGCTGTGCGGCTGCCGGTGCGCCAACCGTTCGCGGCCGAGGCAGTGATGGGATTCATCGGCGAGCGGGCGATCAGGGGCACAGAGTCGTGGGATGGCGTGACCTACCGTCGAAGCCTCGACCTCCCCGGCGGGCCAGGTGTGGTCAGCCTCGTCGCGAACGACGACCACGTCGCCGCCCGGCTGACCCTGACGTCGTGGGGCGACCTCGCCGCTGCCGTTCAACGGATCCGACGATTGCTCGACCTCGATGCCGACCCGACCGCCGTCGACGAGGCGCTCGGTCGTGACCTGGTGATGCGGCCCCTTGTCACAGCCGTGCCAGGCCGTCGCTCACCGGCCAGCGTCGATGCATTCGAGACCGCCGTGCGAGCCGTGATCGGCCAGCAGGTGTCGGTGGCCGGCGCTCGAACCGTGGCGGGCCGGATCGTCGAAGCGGTCGGTACCCCGATCGATGCCATCGATGCCCCCATCGACACCCCCATCGATGCCGTCAACCGACTGTTCCCGCGCCCCGAGCAACTGCTCGCCGCACCCGATGAGGCGTTCTCGATGCCTCACGCCCGGCGCGACACGATCCGCCGTCTCGCCGACGCGGTCCTCACGGGCGATGTCGAGTTGCACGTCGGCGCTGATCCGATCGTCGCCCGCCGGCAGCTCCTTGCGCTCCGAGGTGTCGGGCCGTGGACGGCCGACTACGTCGTCATGCGCGGCCTCGGGCACCCCGACATGTTTCTCGATGCCGACCTCGGCGTTCGGTACGCACTCGTCGCACTTGGCGTTGATGCCGATCATGCGCATGGCTGGGCGCCGTGGCGATCGTACGCAGTGCACCACCTCTGGGCGAGTCTGTCGCCCATCGATCCACCTGGAAGGACCACACCGTGAAGACCCCCTCAATGCCCGAAGTCGAACTCGTCTCGACGATCATGGACACGCCGGTCGGCCCGATCACCATCGTCGCGTCAGACGATGGAGTGAGGGCGATCCTGTGGCCCGGCGACGATGCCGGCCGGGTTCCCATGTCGGCTGTCGCTGCCGATCCCGAACATCCGGTGATCGTTGCGACCGTTGCCCAGCTCGGCGAGTACTTCGACGGTGGACGGGAGGAGTTCGACCTGCCGCTCGACCCGGTCGGCACCGACTTTCAACAGTCAGCGTGGTTGGCGCTGCGGGCCATTCCGTACGGCACCACGGTCAGCTACGGCGAGCAGGCCGCATCGATGGGCGACCGCCGCAAGGCTCGAGCGGTCGGGGCCGCAAACGGTCGGAACCCGATCTCGATCGTGGTGCCGTGTCATCGCGTGGTCGGCGCGAACGGAGCGCTCACCGGATTCGCCGGCGGCATCGACACGAAAGCTTGGCTTCTCGGCCACGAACAACGTCACACGGTGCCGGGCCTAATGTGACGCTGACGTGCTGGCACGGGCGTTACGACCGGCCCAGCGTCACACTAGGCCCGGCACCGTGTGACGTTTCAGGCGCGGTTGC
>JANPCI010000041.1:0-4055 GCA_031430875.1 Actinomycetes bacterium
TGAGCGCCTGCGTCAGCCAGTCGCCTCACCAGTGCCTCGAGCACGGCGTGTGACTCGACGGCGAGTGCAAAGTGGTCGATCGCCCCACGGCCACCCTGCCGGCGGCGCTCACCGATGATCTCCTGAGTGGGCACCTCGAAAACGTTGAGGGCCGCCCCGCCGCCGAGGTCGAGGATCTTCATCCAGGGATGCTCGTCGGTCGCGGGGATCTCGAACGTCACGGTGGCGTCGAACGCCGACGTGTAGAACGCGACCGTAGCGTCCCTGTCGGTGGTGAGCGTGGCGACGTGGTTGAAGCCGGTTGTGAGCGGCATGTGGGACTCCTTTATCGTCAACTGGCCCCGATAGTACTGTGGGTGAAGAGGGCAGCCCGCCGCCCGACTCCCGCAGCTCGGTGCGGGAGGCGATGTTCACCACCACCACCACCACCACCATCACCCGCAACACCGCGACGGGTTCACCGGCACCTCCGCTCCTGTCGACCAGCCGGCGATCGGGGACATTGCCCCCTCGGCGCGCACGGATGGCGTTGGCCGTCGCGTCACCGCAGGATCGGGCCTTCGCACTGTTCGCCTACGGCAAGATCGATCGTACGTGCCGTTCGCGGGACGAGCGGGATGGTGGCGGGCTTACGCCCTTGCCGAGGATCTTGAGGGTTCGTTGCCCGCGCTCGTCAGTGCTGGACTTTGAGGCCACGCGGAACGAGCCTCGGATCGTTCGCGTCACCCGAAAGCGGTCGGCGGTCGTCTGTAGGGATGACCACATTCGTTCTGAGGAGCCAACATGCAACATCGTCCCATCACCCTGATCGCGACCGTCGCCCTGCTCGGTCTCGCATCGTGCGGCGACGAGGGTCCCACCGTGACCCTCACCAGCCCGTCCGAGGACGCGGCAGTTGCCGGCAGTGTCGCGCTGGCGATGAGCGCCGAAGGCGTGACGATCGAGCCGGCCGGCGAGATTCGAAGCGGTTACGGACATTTCCACGTGATCGCCGATGCCGGTTGCGCGGAGAAGGGAACGAGCATTGCCAAAGATGCCGACCATGTGCACTTCGGCAAGGGGCAGACCGACGGCGTCATCTATCTCGAGCCCGGTCAGCACGAGCTCTGCCTCCAGCTCGGCGACGGTGCTCACGCCGCGCTCGACATCACCGACACGGTCACCGTAGACGTGAAGGTCGAGAATCTGCAGGAATGGTGCTCCGTCGTCGAGGACATCGACGCAATGTTCGAGGGCGTCGACAACAGTGACGACGATTTTGCGACCAAGCAGATCGGCTACGAGAACATCCGTCGGCTCGCCGCGCAGGCCGCAGATGGCGTCGACCATGTCGACCCAGCCGCACGGGACGATGTCGTCGCCAGCTTGACGTTCGCCGCCGGGCTCTCCGCCGCACTCGCGACGGCCGAGAGCCCCGAGGCAGCCGAAGCCGCACTCGCTCCGATCTTCGAGGGGATGTCCGACGGCCTGCCGGGGGCCGAGTGGATACTCGAAGCGTGTGACGTCGACATCGCCGGCTGATAGTTCCCGGTGGTTGGCAGACGCTCGTCTGGGTCGATCAGGATCTTTGCACCGGTGACGGGCTGTGTACCGATCACTGCTCCGAGGTGTTCATCCTCCTCGAGGACGGGCTCTGCCAGCGGGATCCCGTCGATCCGCTCGCTCAGCCCCGCCGCAACAATCGCTCGCACGATGGCATCGTCGTTCGGCCAGATGGTCGTGCTTTTCGACCGGACGGGGCGACCAGAGATCGCCGCCACCCTTTACGGCGCCGCCACCAACAACCCTCTCGCCGACCTGAACGTCGGCCTTGCCGAAGCGGTCGATCATGTCCGCAGCGTGCTCAACGCCGACACCTTCGACACGTGTGTTCGCGCCGGGGCCGCGATGACCATCACCGAAGCCGTCCACTACGCCCGCCACCACATTGACAACGCCCGATAACCCCGACCCGAACCGGAGACCCCGGCAGCACGCAGGCGGCGTTACCCATCGCTGCCTGTCCGTTAGGGGGATGATCACCGGACGGGATTCTGGTCCTGATCCCAACGAGGCCTGCGGTGCAGGTCTGTCTCAAATGCCGGTCCTCAACCGGACGTTTCCGGTCGGTTTCGAGTATTTCCATCAAGAGGCCGTCAGCTCGACCTCCATCTTCAATCCGACGGCTTCAATCAGGCAACGGTGGCCTGTTGGATCGGATCGATACCCCACCACGTGCCGTTCGATTCGATGACGCGCAGGCGAGTCCATGAGGTGCGATCGGCGGTCTCGTCCAGCCGGAACGCGTCCATCTCGGTCTTGTGCGCCCCGGGGCGGTACGCAAAGTTCTTCATCGCAGTCTCGCCACGCCAGATCGAGAACGTCGGCCCGTCATGCACGAGCAGGCCCGGGAAGCCGAAGAGTTGTGACGAGAGCAGCCCGTCGAGAGGTTCCTCGTCCATCCACGTCCGTACCCGGTCGACCGCGGCGCCGAAGCTCAACGCCCGATCGACATCGAAGTCTGGTCCCAGCTCCCATCCTGCTGTCGTCAGGGTGATCACGATGCCATCAGTCGACTGGACGTTCCGGTCGACTGCGAAGTGACCGCTGTCGCCGATCCAATTGCAGCAGCCATGCGACTTGGTCGGTTGCAGCGCTAGCGACCACACCTCGATGGCGTCGGCGAATGCGTCGACGTTGGCTGATGCGCATGCTCGGGCAGAGACATCGTCGGCATGAACGCCGACGGCAATGAACTCCGATGCCAGTTGTGAGGCGAACTCCGAACCATGTCGACCCTCATCGGCCCCTATCAGCCAGCTCGACGGGGATCCTGCCGGTGGATCGTCGCTGTGGTTGGGGAGATGTCGCACCTCGCCGAACCGTGCGAGATGCACGCTGAGGTAGTTGGCACCGCTGCTGTTGCCGCTCATCTGCGACCCCCCGATCGTGGCTGTGTGACCGACAAATTAGCACCGAAAGGAACGGCGCATCCGATAACCGGAACCCGTGACCACCTTGCGCCCCTTGACCATGCCCTCGACTTCCGGGCCAAACCGGAACAGCTCGCCCCACGCTCTCGGGCCGCGAGGTGTCCGATACAGGGTCCTCAACCGGACGTTCCGGTTGCAGTGATTACGCAGTGCCCCGTCGACCCGAAGAGGCGACCGCCTTCACCGGTTCTTCAGCGGGTCAGTCGGTTCACAACGACCCGAACGTGAGACGAAACGCAGTCGACACCGCGAGCAAGAACTCGCGGCAATCTGTGGGCTGCTCCGCTCCGAATTGTTGATCGACGAGCCGATCTCGCGGCTCTCACAGTGGAGGAGTCTGCCATGACCATTACACGACGATCGCTGATCGGCGGTGGAGCTGCGCTCGCAGGAGTAGCAGCGGCCACCATCGCCAGTGGAGGAACGACGAATGCCTCAACGCCCATCGAGTTGTCAGCACAGGAACTCGCATCGCTCGACATCCCGGTGATGCTCTCGGTCACCGACGCCAAGAAGGGCGACATGGAGATCCTGATCGGTGAGCAGGCGATCACGTTCACCGACAAGTCACTGGTCGCCAAGTTGGCCCGCACGTCACGAAGGGCGGTGAAGTGATGTCATCACATCGCGAAGCACCATCGGTTTCCAAGGACCCGGTGGCAGACAACACCGACGTCTACGCCTTCAGAACGCCTGGCGACACGGTGACGCTGATCGCCTGCTACCTGCCCGGCCAGTCGCCGGCGGGCGGCCCGAACTTCTATGAGTTCGGTGACGACGTGCTGTACGAGATCAAGATCGACAACGACAACGACGCCAAGGAGAACGTCGTCTTCCAGTTCCGCTTCAAGACGGTCAATACCAACCCGAACACGTTCCTGTACAACACCGGGCCGATCGGCGCGCTGAACGACCCGAATTGGAACCGTCGCCAGACCTACACCCTCACGCAGGTGACCAAGAAGGGCGCCTCCGACCGCACCAGCGTGTTGGGGACGGACTTGAAGACGCCGCCGGTGAACGTCGGTCCGCGCTCCACCCCGAACTACGAGGCCTTGGCCTCGGCGGCCGTGCACACGTTGA
>JANPCI010000042.1:0-11132 GCA_031430875.1 Actinomycetes bacterium
CTCTGGGAGGAGCGACTGACCGGCGGGGCCTGAGGGGCCGCTCGCTCGACGGAGCGTTGCGGGATGCACGCAGGTCATCAGAGTGCTTCGTACGGGCGGTTTGGATGGGGTTGAACTGGTGTCGCTACGAGCGTCGTCGCCTTGTCGGCCTCCGATGTAGGGATCCGAGCGACCGCATCGGAGTAGCCTGAGCTGATGGCCTTCGCCAGGATCACCTCGGACCCATCAAAGATGGCCGGCGTCCCATGTATCCGTGGCCTCCGGTTCCCGGTCGCAACCGTTGTTGCGATGGTGGCTGACGGAATGACCAATGAGGAAATCCTCTCGGAGCATCCTGACCTCGAAGCCGAGGACATCTCCGAAGCGCTCAGATTCGCAGCGCTCGCCGTCCAGGAACGCCAGTTGCCTCTCATGTCAGCGTGAAGCTCCTGCTCGACCAGAACGTCTCACCGGCCTTGGTCGTTCTGCTGGCTGACGCTGATCACGTCGCAGAACATCCGCGACCTGGGTATGCGTGAGGCGCCGGACGATGTCGTCCTCGCAGCAGCCAGGGACGCCGAGGCCGTGCTGATCTCGTCAGACACTGACTTCGGCGAGTTGCTCGCTCGCTCCAACGCGAACGAGCCGTCGGTGATTCTGCTGCGGCGTCAAGAAGGCCGTCGTGTGAGCGAGATCGCCTCGTTGATCCTCGCCAACCTCGGAGCCGTTGCCGACGACCTGGCTTCGGGGGCGATCGTCGTTCTCGACGACGACCGTGTCCGGATTCGGAGCCTGCCGTTCTGGCCCGAGAACTAGGCCGACCGCCGACTCAACGTTGGAGCGGTTCGCCCGCAACAACTCATGGGAACGACATCGATGCGATCGGGCGATTGCCCCATGATGTTCGACCGACCGAGAGTTGAGATGTGCCGCCAAACGCCGGATCTGCTCGCCGCGTCCGGTTGAGAACCCTCAAACGGACACACGTGGAGCGCTCGATTATGGGGAACATGCCCGTGAAAATGTGGCGCCGCAGTAGGGCTTCGCAGTCGGATGGCGTGGGCGATGATCGAGCAGCGATGCTGAGCGGGTGATGTCGGGCGGTAGGTCACGTCGAGAAACTGGCTGCGGTACATGTAGCCGCCCATGTCGTTCGGGTACACCAACAGCCGTCCGTCCTCGTCGGACACGGTCCAACCGGCAGGAAGCCTCTGTCGGCCGATGGGTCGTTCACCCCATCACACTTGGGGTGGGGCAGGTGACCCTCAGAGGACAGCGAGGCTGCGGACTGTCAGGCCGACGCCGACGACGATCACCAGCGTGGCCGTGGCGTACGGGGCGATCGCGACCCATCGCTCGATCGTCGAGCGGAGATGCCCAGACGAGGATTGCATCCGTCGTTGGTATCGGTCGCGCAGCAGCACGAGCGCAATTCCTGCAAGCGTGAGAGTGATCGCCATCCCCAGCCCGTACGCGAACACGAGGACAGCGCCGAACACCGTGCGACCCAGAGCGATCGCCGACAACAGGATGATCAGCGCCGACGGGCTGGGGACGAGACCACCCGCCACGCCCATACCGATGAGTCCTCGCCGTGAGAACTGCTTGGCGACGACGGGGGTCGGTGTCTCATGCGAGTGGACGGACTCGCGCACCTCGACGACGGCAGTGCCGGTAGCTGCCAACACTGTTGCACCCGACGGACGTCCCATGGCGTGCTGCGGTTCGTGGTCGTGGTCGTGGTCGTGGTCGTGGTCGTGGTCGTGGTCGTGGTCGTGGTCGTGATCGTGATCGTGATCGTGGTCGTGGTCGTGGTCGTGATCGTGATCGTGATCGTGATCGTGATCGTGATCGTGATCGTGATCGTGATCGTGATCGTGATCGTGGTCGAAGTGATGCTGGTGTTGGCCGAAACCGGTGCCGTGGCTGTGACCGTGCAGACGCGATGGTCTGCCGGTGATGCGTCGGCGGATCAGGCCGACGAGCAGCGCTGCGCCGAGCACCGCGACGAGCACACCACTCGACACACCGAGCCAGCCGAGCACGACCTCGCCGGCCAGCGAGGTCGACACCGTGAGCGCCAGCCCGAGGAGCAGGACGCCACCGGTGTGGGTGGCGGTCACCGTTGCGCCAACCATGACCGCGTCGCCGATGGAGCCCTGCCGTCCGGCGATGTAGGCCGCCATGACGGTCTTGCCGTGTCCGGGCAGGAGTGCGTGAGACGCGCCGAGCACCATGGCCAGGCCGAGTGCGAGCAACCCGACCCCGACTGTCAGATCGCGCTGTGCCACGAGATCGTCGAACATGCCGCTCAACGGGCTCTTGTAGCCACCCACACGATCGATTGCCTCCGTGTTCGACGACGTCGAGCCGCCAACGGGGGCCGTCACGGGAGTCGCCGTTGCATCCGGGCGCAATTGGAACGTCGCTGTCCGAATGTTCAGCGGAGATGACAGCAGGTCGACCGGGTAGACACGGAGGCCGTCGGTGACGCTCACGGTGGCCACGGGTGAATTCATGATCGCCACGCCGTTGCCGACCGCTGTGATCTCGCGCCAGCCGACACGATCGGTTTCGAACGAATCGCCGAACTCGACCGTGCGTGGCGTGGCGAGATCCGCGTCGGCCACGAGCCTGCACTCGAGGCGGCTCGTCGGCAGCGACGCTTGGCCCTGCCCGTACCGGAACGACGACCGCTCGACCGAGAACGCAACGTTCGCGCCGTCGATGCTCACCGACTGCGCCGAGGCGAGCGCGTCGCATCGCTCGACTCCGAACCGTTCCAACTCCGCTGCGCTCGCCTCACCGTCGCCGTCGGTGTCGACGCTCGGCGCATTCTGCGCGGTGGGGATCTCGGCAATGTCGACGACCACTTCGTTGACCACACGGGTTGCCTCGAACGTGAGCGCATCGAGATGGTTGACGCTGAAGTTGCCGAGCGGATGCGCAGAGGCGCTTCCGCCACCGACGAACGGTGCTACGACGACCGCGAACGCGATCGTCGCCAGGGCGGCACGCCGCGGCTTCATGCCGCACCGCCGAGTGCACGCAGTTGTTCCGCCGCCAGTGGCGCAGCGAGCGGATCGAAGAACGGATTGAGCGCCAACGCCGTGGTGAGTTCGGCTCGTGCTCCGTCCTCGTCGCCGAGCGCAAGGCGGATCATGCCGGCGTGGTAGCGGTAGAGGGCGCTCTCGGTACCGAGTGCGAGCGCTGCCTCGATCTCGGTGAGAGCTTCGGCGTGGCGCCCGGCGGCGTGCAGGGCCCATGCGTACGCGTCGTGCATCGCGATGAAGGGACGGGTCTCCAGCGCGGCTTCGGCGTCGATCACTGCCTGATCGATGTTGCCGATGCGGATCTGGAAGAGCACGGCATCAGCATCGGGGAGTTGGCCGTTGGCCGCGAACAGTGCGCGTGTGGCGTCGACCACTGCGTATTGCGCCTCCGCTTCGGCGGTGCGACCAACCGATTCGAGCAGCGATCCGTAGAAGACGAGATAGCCCGGCTCCGGCGCTGCAAGGACCAGTTCGCCCAGATGATCGAGCGCCGTCTCGGTCTGGCCGAGTGCCGCTTCGGCTACGGCGCGACCGAAACGTGCCGCTGGGTCGTCGGGCGACCGTTCGAGGGCCTGCAGTTCGAGTTCGAGGGCCCGGTTCGGGTCACCACCGTCGAAAGCGAGCATCGCGAGGTGGTGCAGGGCGAAAGTGCGATCGGCATCGGTGAACGCTGCGTCGCGGGCCTGCTGCATCAGTTCGGCCGCTCGTTCGGGATCGCCGCGAAGTTCCCATGTATACGACGACCGAGAGTACGAGCCAGTGTCGGGCGACAGGTCGAGCATCCGTTGGACGGAGTCGAACGCGTCGTCGTACTGGCCGAGCTGGATCTGGGCGTCGCTGAGCGCTCCGTAGAGCAGTGCGCTGTAGGAGTTGATCTCCAGTCCGGACGCAGCGAGTTCGCGGGCGGCTGTGAAATCGTGGCGGGCGGACGCGAGCGCGGAGCGTCCTGCGTACCCGAGGAAGTTGTCGTCCGATTCGATCTCGAATGACCGTTCGAGCGCTCCCTCTGCTCGAGGGTAGAACTCGGGGTTCACCGTGATCCGGGCCTTCTGGACGTAGGCGAGCCCGAGCGTCGCCCACGACACGTGGTCTCGCGGTATCGCCTCCAGGCGTGCTTGGAGGCTCTCGATGGTGGCATCGAGCGATGAACCGTCGATGCGTGTGAAGGAGGCGGCAGCATCGGGGAGCCCGGATGCGCCGGCGGGAACTTCGTCGGCGATCGACTGGCGATCGGACGACGGTCGAGTGAGCCCGAAGGCGCCAGCGGCGACCAACAGCGCACACAACCCGATTCCGGCTGCGACGAGCCTCGTACGTTGTCTCATTTCGAAGATGTCCAGTCCCGATCGACCTGCCGTTCGGCAGGTCCCAGCAGTCAGCACCTCCACGATGTGGTGTGGCAGCCGTGCTCGGCACGGCTGCCACACTCACGTCATCGTGGAGATGACATTGCAATTACTTCAGTTGTTCAGCCCAACACCGTGTCCATGAAGTAGCCGTTGATGTCGGCCACCAGATGGGTGGTGCTGCTGGTCCAGATACACACCCGGCCACCTTCTCCGATCTTTGCCATGACCGCGTTGGCCACGTACAGATCGTCGAAGTTCAGGTTCGATGCGTTCGGGCGGGGTGAGCCGCACGGATACACCGTTGCAAAACCAGGGGTGCTGTCGGTTGACGTCAGGTTCAGCGCCACAGTCCCGGCGTCAGCCGGGATCTGGGTGGCACCGAACCCGGTCACCTTCAACTCAATGGTCTGGCCGGCTGTGGGCTTGAGACCCGAGTAGCTGACAGGTGAGGTCGGCCGGGTGTCCAGCACGCGCTCCGGGGACACCGGGACGAATGCCGAGTCCGCCGGGAACCAACCGGCGAGGTCGACGATGACCTCGGCGGACGACTCGACGTACATGCAGACCGAACCATTCGTGCCGATCTTCGCCTGGACCAGGTTCGCTCGCACGAGTCCGGGGCCGAAGTTGACGGTTGACGTCGAGTTCGGAGTGGAGCCACACGGGTAGGCCGTCACCCATCCCGGGGCGGCGGAATCACCGGTGGTCACGACGAGGACGACCGACTCGGCGTCGGCGGCCACGGCAGGGGTTCCCTTCCCGGTCACCATGACCGGGATGTTCTGTCCTGCAACCGGCTTCGTGCCGGTGTAACCGACCCGCGAACCCGATCGTGTATCGAGCAAACGGACCGGTTGAGTCGGGACGAACTGTGCCGTCGACGGGTGGTAGCCCTGGATGTCGACGATCAGGTCCGTTGCGATGTTCGTGAACAGACAGACCGTGCCGGTGGGGCTCAACTTCGCCGCCACAAGCGCCGTTGCCGGGTTGCCCTCGGTCGGGTTCAGGTTGGATGCCACCGGCAGCGGTGAACCACATGGGTACACCGTGACGAAACCGTTCTGGCCCGTCGTGCGGTCGGTGGTGACATTGAGGTACACGGTCTTGGCATCGCCGGGTACGAGCGTCTTGCCGACACCGGTGACCTTCAGCGTGGTCGTCGAACCCGCCGCAGGCTTGGTGCCGTTGCGGGTGTCGAGGATTCGTTCCGGGTTCACGCCGATGTATTCAGGCGAACGCGGTGAACGTTCCACGCCGAGGTTGACCGAATCGGAGTGTGGCAGTGCCAGGTACGGGAACGTCGTCCCGAAGTCCTTGTCGTTGCGGTCGACCGAATCGAGCGTTACGAGAGCCGGGTTGAGCTTCCCGGTGATCGCGGCGCCCTCCACGACCTGGATCGCGATGTCGATGACGTCGTCCTTGAGGCGGCGTCCGTTCGGGAACCCGGCAATGTCTCCGGCGATCACGCCGTAGTTGTTCGGGCTCGCCGATGGCGGCACCGCCATGTTGAGACGCAACATCTCCGACGGCTGGAACCCGGCGCCCATGCGAGCAGCGGCCGCTCCGGCGTTGAGGTCCTGCGAGTTGAGATCGACAGGCAGCAACGTGGCCGGGTCACCGGACGCGCCGGCGTTCGCCTTGCTGATGCCCTGCAGGAAGATCTCGAACAGATCGTTGCGTGGCGTTGCCGGAGCCGGCACGCCGTAGATGCTCTGGATGAGCTTCGGCAGGATCGGATCGAGCACCTTGGCGACGACTGCAGGAATGGTGGCGTCGACGTCAGGGCTGATCGAGTTGAAGGCATCCTTCAGGCTCAACGGAACGATGACCTCGTTGATCAGCGGGTTGCCGAGGCGTGACACCTGGGTGAATCCGCCCCCGTTGCTTCGCTCGGTGGTGCTCCAGATACCGACGACCGGGTTGTTCGTCGCGTCACCGGCGATGGCGAGTGCGGCCTTGGGAACCTGCAGTGCCACGCTGTTGACGTTGTATCCCGCCAGTGTGTCCTGGCCGACTTTGGAGGCATTGCCACCGTAGAGCAGGTCGAAGACGCGCAGGTCGAGGAAGAACGGATCATCCGCCTGGCCGGCGTACGCCTTGCCCACACCCGGCGCCAGCAACGGATAGACCGCCTGGTCACGCAGGGTCTTGTAATCGGGCATCGATGCCGGACCGACGTGCGACGGTGCCGAGATGGCGTCGTTGAGCAGCGGGATGGTTGCGCCGCCCTCGACCTCGAGGGTCAGGTCGTAGGTCTGGTAGATGTTCAGGTCGGGGTCGGTCAAGGACGTGACCGGGCCCGTGTTGTAGAGGAACTGGTTCGCGCCGTCGCGGATGACGGTGGTGAACACCCAGACATAGGTCAGGTCAGCCTTCGCGTCTCCGTCGTTGTCGATCTGGATCGTGTACCGGGTGTTTTCTGCCCAGGTGTAGAAGTTGGGGCCGCCGTTGGGCTCCTCGAACGGGATCCAGTTCGAGATCAGCGTCACCGTGTCGGGCGCGTCGGGGCTCACGAACGCATAGACGTCGGTGTTGTCGGCACGTGGGTCGCCCGCGATCAGCGGTGCTTCACGGTGGCTCGACGCTCCGACGTCGAGTGGGCCCCCCTCGACGGCCGCGAGGCCCCCGAGGAGTGCAACCCCGCTGGCCGCTGCGACATATCGTCGCCACCGCCTCGGTGCTCGGGTGTGACTGAGTGGGCTCATGTCTTCTCCTTAGTTGTTGGTACACGACCGTTCGGAGCGGAGGGTCAGCCAGATTGGCCTCTCCCAGATTTCGGTCGGGACGTGTCGAGAGCGGTGGTGGGCCGGGGGCTGGCCCACCACCACCAGAATTAACACTAAATATTTGGAGTGGGTTGTAGTCTTCTCAGGTGTTGGCGATCCGCGTGCTCGGACCTCTCGAGATCGACGTCGACGGCATCGCAGTGCCCCTACCGGGACCCATGACCCAGGCGCTGCTCGTGCGGCTCGCACTCGACGCTGGCGCGGTGGTCTCACGCGATGGTCTGGTGGACGCGCTGTGGGGAGACGAACCTCCCGCAGGAGCGACCAACGCGCTTCAGGTGAAGGTGTCGGAGTTGCGACGACTGATCGGCGCGAACCACATCGTCGCTCGACGCCCGGGGTACCTCCTCGATGTCGATTCGGCATCGGTCGACGCTCTGCACGCCCGTGCTCTGATCACCCGGGCCCGGACCGCGACCTCCATGGGGACCGACGGAGCATCGCAGCTGTATGCAGATGCGTTGGCGATGTGGCGAGGCCCGACACTCGCCAGCGTCGCGGAGTCGCCGTTCGCTCTGGTTGCCACGGTGCCTTGGGACGAGCTGCGGTTGGCAGCATTCGAGGAACGGGCGCGTCTCGAAGTGACCGCCGGTCGGTTGCGGCCGCTCATCGCCGAGCTGGGAGCCGCGGTCGCTGAGCACCCGTTGCGCGAGCCGCTCGTCGAAGTGCTCATGCTGGCCCTCGCTGCAGACGGTCGACAGGTCGCTGCGTTGGCCGCATACCGTGAGCTCCGCGAACGGTTGGTCGACGACCTCGGCATCGATCCGAACCCGCGGCTGCAGCACCTCGAACGCCAGATCCTGACGCAAGATCCATCGATCGTGCGCTCGCCGGCAGCGCCTGCCGCGAACACCGATCCGACGGAACCGGCGTCGATCGGTCCGGTACGCCTGCCCTACGCCGTCTCGTCGTTCATCCGTCGTGACGACGACATGATGGCCGTCGAGCAGCTGCTGTCGATTCGCCGGTTGGTGACGATCACGGGCCCGGGTGGCGCGGGGAAGTCACGGCTGGCGATCGAGGTCGCTCGCAGCGTCAGCACGCCGATCGACGGGGTGTGGTTCGTGGCTTTGGAAGCGGTGACCGACGTGGGTCGGGTGCTCGATGCGCTGGCCATCGGCTTCGGCATCGCCGGGCCGGATGCATCCGCCGCCGTAGGCGAGCGATTGCGCAACGCTGACCTGTTGCTCGTTCTCGACAACTGCGAGCACCTCGGCGACGAGCTGGCGGTGGTGCTGCACCCGCTCCTCCAACTCGCACCCGGCGTTCGTTGCTTGGCGACCAGTCAGCGACCGCTCGGCATCTCTGGCGAAGGAAGGTGGCCCCTCGGGCCGCTGCCACGAGCAGCCGCCGTCGAGTTGTTCATCGAACGGGCACGCGACGTCGCGCCGCGCACCGCGTTCGACGACCTCGAGCTGATCGAGGAGCTGTGCGGGCGGCTCGACGATCTCCCGTTGGCGATCGAACTGGCGGCCGGCAGATGCGGAGTGTTCACCGTTCGCGAGTTGGTGGATCGACTCGCCGATCGCTTCTCGCTCCTGCGCGACGTGCGCGGCAGTCGCGCTCCC
The DNA here is from genome assembly GCA_031430875.1 of Actinomycetes bacterium. Taxonomy (GTDB): domain Bacteria; phylum Actinomycetota; class Acidimicrobiia; order Acidimicrobiales; family Ilumatobacteraceae; genus Sva-07. Next base: position 8,736 of record JANPCI010000042.1, read on the forward strand.
CGGCACCAGACGCTCGATGCCACCATTTCGTGGAGCTACGACTTGTTGTTCCCCGACAGCCAGGTCGCGCTCCAAGCGATCTCGGCGTGCCCCGGTGGCGCCACGCTGAGCGCACTCGAGGAGATCATGTCGGGCCTCGACGTACCTCGAGACGAGGTGCTCGATCTCGTCACCCATCTGTCGGAGCGCTCGCTGATCTTCGTCGACCGAACCGGACCGACCGCGCGATACGGGGCACTCGAAGGAGTTCGCTCGTTCGCGACTGCTCGGGCGGTCACCGACGGAAGAACCAGAGCGATCAGGTTGTCACACGCATCGTGGGTCGCCGATCTGGGCCGTCGAGCACGGGCCGGTGTCCGCGGGGGCGATCAACACCTGTGGCTCACCGTCGTTCGGACCGAGCGAGCGAATATCGACGCCGCACTCGACTGGATGGCCACGAACGCGGCGGTCGATGCGCTGAACCTGGTGAGCGATCTCTACCTGGCGTGGATGATGGTCGGCGACAGCGAGGCGGGAGCGGCTCGTGCCCTGCGCGCCATCGCGACGAGCGATGGCGCTGGTTCACCTACGGCCACGGCACGAGCCGAAGGCTGCGCAGCGCAACTGCTTGCCCGCCTCGGCGCACAGTCCGAGGCGGTGACACTCGCACGACGAGCGGTCGCACGGATCGAGGGCGGTGCTGAGGTCGATGTCGTGGAGGTTTCGTCGATCCTGGGCCGCGTGCTGATTCACGACGGTCGCTACGACGAAGGCTGCGATCTGGTGAAGGCAACGGAGGCCCGATTCGAGGCGCTGGGCGACAGCTGGGGAGTGGCCATGGCTCGCGTCTCGATCGGCTGGGCGGAACACTTGCGCGACCGATCGGACAACGCCGAACGCTACGTCGAGTCGTCGCTCGAGTCATTGGGTGCATCCCCCGACGCGTGGGTCACCCACGCAGCGCATCGCATTCGAGGAGTGATTGCAGTCCAAGGCGGCGACGATGCGAGTGCGGTGCGGCACTTCGAGGCTGCGCTGACCGGCGCGCGGGCACTCGGATCGACGACCGACGAAGGTCAGGTGCTCGCCGATCTCGCCGCAGCTCGCGCTCGAACGGGGGCGACCGCCGCTGCGGCCGAGACCTATCGGGCTGCCCGACGCGCCAGCCATCTCGCCGGTGATCAGGTCACCCTCGACTTGGTGCACCGCGAACTCGAGATGCTGTCTGACGGGGCGGCCACGTCGGCGACACGCTCGTGACACGATCAGCTCGAGATCAGCGCATGCACAGCGGATCGTCAGCGGGCTCTTCCACGATGTCGGCATGCCGACTGCCGTGTCCGACATCGATGAACTACAGCTGATCTCGCTGGTGAGAGAAGGCGACGAACGCGCCTTCGCTGCGCTGTATCAACGGCACTCGAACCATGTCCGCGGAGCGGCTCGACGGCTCGTGATCGACCCGTGTGCGGCCGAGGACGTGACCCAGGAGGTCTTCACGTTCCTCTGGCAGCACCCGACCCGGTTCGATCCCCTTCGGGGCGAGCTCCGGACGCTCCTGATGGCGGTGGCCAGGTACCGGGCGATCGATGTCATCCGGGCCGAGTCGAGCCGGCGGCGTCGTCAGCACGTCGTCACCAGTCGTGATGACGCTGAGCGCGGCCCGACCGGGAGCGATGTCGCCGACACCGTCGTCGATGCCGACGATGAATCGCACCGATTCGACCAGCTGCGCACAGCGGTCGCCCAACTCCCGGAACTGCAGCGCACCTCGATCGAGCTGGCCTACTTCAGGGGGCACACGTTCTGCGAGGTCGCACGGATCACCGGCGTTCCGGAAGGAACCGCGAAGTCACGACTGACGTCGGCGCTCCGCCGGCTCCACGATCAGCTTCCCGGCCTGCTGGGCGACGACTCCGACGCGGAAGCCGACGCCGACCTGCGTGGCCAGTTCGGCAGGCACGACCGGCGCCTCCACGAAGGTCACATCGGTCACGACCGCCACAGCAGCCACGGAGCGTTCACTGCTGTCCGGCAAGCCAGCTGATCACGACATCGTCGGGAAACGACGACAGGTGATCTCGGGCCAGCAACTGAACTCGATCGCCCTCTCCGTCGCGCCAGCACTCGATGATCACCAGATGTTGGCGGTCACGACGCGTCGTCGCCAACGCTCGTGCGTGTGCGACGTGCTCGGGCGATGCATCCACCGCGACGACGAACGCTGCAGCGGCATCGAACGACCAGGGATGGTCGCGCGCCGCTGAAGCCACGAGCACCGCCGCCAACGGATCACCCGCCACGAGGCGCGCGATCACGGCGGCGACGAGTGGATCGGTGTGGTGCGACATGTCACTGAGTCTCGGGGGTACCGCTGACAGCTCGTTGACGATCCGCTGATCGACAGCGAGTCGC
>JANPCI010000043.1:0-9964 GCA_031430875.1 Actinomycetes bacterium
CCAAAGTACGAACAACGAGGAACCACATGCTCGACGTCAACATGTTCGACCAACTGAAGATCCGCTTGGCCACGGCGGATCAGATCCGTACCTGGTCACACGGTGAGGTGAAGAAGCCCGAGACGATCAACTACCGCACGCTGCGTCCCGAGAAGGACGGTCTGTTCTGCGAGAAGATCTTCGGGCCGACCCGTGACTGGGAGTGCTACTGCGGCAAGTACAAGCGCGTCCGGTTCAAGGGCATCATCTGCGAGCGTTGTGGCGTCGAAGTCACCCGCTCGAAGGTCCGTCGCGATCGCATGGGCCACATCGAACTGGCAGCGCCGGCCGTGCACATCTGGTACCTGCGCGGTACCCGGTCGTGGCTCGCCTACCTCCTCGCCGGCATCGAGCCGAAGGAAGAGCTCAAGGCCAAGATGCTCGAGAAGGTCATCTACTTTGCCGCCCACCTCGTGAGCTGGGTTGACGAAGACGGCCGCCACGAGAACCTGGGCAACCTCGAAGCCGAGTACCTCGAAGAGCGCGACGCGATCGTGAAGGAGATGGAACTCGCCATCGATCGTCGCTTCAAGGAGCTCGAGGAGACCGCGGCGGAGGCCGAACGGGAAGACGCCAAGGCCGCCGACCTGAAGAAGATTCAGAAGGAAGCCGACAAGGAAATCGAAGGCATCCGCGAGCGCTACGAGATCGAACTCGATCTCATCGCGCGCACGTGGGACGAGTTCCGCACGCTGCATGCCCGCAAGATCATCGAGGACGAGATGTTGTGGCGCGAGATGCGCGACAAGTACGGCGAGTACTTCGAAGGCGGCACCGGCGCCGAGGCGATCAAATCGCTCATCGACCGCATCGACTTCGACGAAGAGGAAATCAAGCTCCGCAACGCCATCGATCCCCAAGAGGGCCAGAAGCCGCTCAGCGCCCAGCGCAAGCAGAAGGCGATCAAGCGTCTCAAGATCGTTGCGTCGTTCAACCGTCGTGACGAGCACGGCCGTCGTACCAACGACCCCAAGGCCATGATCCTCGACGTCGTGCCGGTGATCCCGCCGGAGCTGCGCCCGATGGTCCAGCTCGACGGTGGCCGCTTCGCCACATCCGACCTCAACGACCTCTACCGCCGCGTGATCAACCGCAACAACCGGCTCGAGCGTCTGCTCAACCTCGGTGCGCCGGAGATCATCATCAACAACGAAAAGCGCATGCTGCAGGAGGCCGTCGACGCACTGTTCGACAACGGTCGCCGTGGCCGGCCGGTGACCGGGCCGGGCAACCGTCCCCTCAAGTCGCTGTCCGACATGCTCAAGGGCAAGCAGGGTCGCTTCCGCCAGAACCTGCTCGGCAAGCGCGTCGACTACTCGGGCCGTTCGGTCATCGTGGCCGGACCGACGCTGCGTCTGCACCAGTGTGGTCTGCCCAAGCTGATGGCGCTCGAGCTGTTCAAGCCGTTCGTCATGAAGCGCCTCGTCGACCTCGAATTGGCGCAGAACATCAAGACCGCGAAGCGCATGGTCGAGCGTCGTCGCCCGCAGGTGTGGGACGTTCTCGAAGACGTCATCAAGGAGCACCCGGTGCTGCTCAACCGTGCACCGACGCTGCACCGCCTCGGTATCCAGGCCTTCGAGCCCGTGCTCGTCGAGGGCAAGGCATTGCAGATCCATCCGCTCGTCTGCACGGCGTTCAACGCCGACTTCGACGGCGACCAGATGGCCATCCACGTGCCGCTGTCGGCTGAAGCGCAAGCCGAGGCTCGCGTGCTGATGCTCAGTGCAAACAACATCTTGTCGCCGGCGTCGGGTCGCCCGATCGTGACGCCGTCGCAGGACCTCATCATCGGCGGCTACTACCTCACCGAGCAGATGCCTGGCGTCGCCGGCGAAGGCCGCGTGTTCCGCCACCTGTGGGAAGCGCTGCGCGCGTACGACGAAGGCACGCTCGCGCTGCACGCCCAGATCACGATGTGTCCTCCCGGCAAGGAGCGCTTCGAAACCACGGTCGGCCGAGTGTTGTTCGAAGAGGCGCTGCCACCGGACTACGCCGACCAGTTCGGACACTTCAACGAGACCGTCAAGAAGAAGGAGATGGGGGTCATCGTCGAACGCCTCTCCGACAACTACGACAAGTCGGTTGTTGCCGATGCACTCGACCGGCTGAAGAACCTCTGCTACCGCTTCGCCACCCAATCGGGCCTGACGGTGTCGATCGACGACGTCCGTACCCCGAAGGCCAAGCGCGCGCTGCTCGACGACTACGAAGAGCAGGCCGACAAGGTCGAGAAGCAGTTCCGTCGCGGCATCATCACCGACGGCGAACGTCGCCAGCAGGAAGTGCGCATCTGGACCGATGCCACCGCCGAGGTGCAGGCAGCCATGGTCGCCGAGTTCGAGCAACAGCGCTTCAACCCGATCCAGATGATGGTCGACTCGGGTGCCCGAGGAAACATGACGCAGATGCGTCAGATCGGCGCCATGCGCGGGCTGGTCGCCAACCCTCGCGGTGACATGATTCCTCGACCGATCAAGTCGAACTTCCGTGAGGGTTTGGAGACCCTCGAGTACTTCATCGCCACACCTGGCGCCCGCAAGGGCCTCGTCGACACGGCGCTGCGTACTGCTGACTCGGGGTATCTCACTCGTCGTCTCGTCGACGTCGCCCAGGAGCTGATCGTGCGCGAGCCCGACTGTGGTTCGACCCTCGGCGTGTGGATCGAGAACGTCTCGCCCGACACGGCGAATCGCCGTTCGTACATCGAGACCAAGCTGTACGGCCGTGCGCTGCTGACCGACACCGAGTTGTCGAGCCCCATGTTGAAGGACGGCGAGGAGATCTCTCTGCTGCCGCGCAACACCATCGTGGGCGACGAGGAGATGGAGGCCCTGCGCGACGATCCGAAGATCGAGCGGCTCCGCGTTCGTTCGGTGCTCACCTGTGACGCCGAGCTCGGCGTGTGCGCAATGTGCTACGGCCGTTCGCTGGCCACCGGCAAGATGATCGAACTCGGTGAGGCCGTCGGCGTCATCGCTGCCCAGTCGATCGGCGAGCCCGGTACCCAGCTGACGATGCGTACCTTCCACACCGGTGGTGTGGCCGGTAAGGACATCGCCGGTGGTCTGCCCCGCGTCGTCGAGTTGTTCGAGGCTCGTACTCCGAAGGGCTCGGCTCGTCTCGCGAAAGCGACCGGCGTGCTGCGTCTGCGCGAGGACGAGGGCAAGGGCATCCCGGTCGTGGTGGTCGACGACGCCGGCGAGGAGCACGAAGTCGTGCTTCCGCTCGGTGCACGTCCGATCGTCGAAGACGGCCAGGACGTCAAGGCCGGCGATCCGCTCACCGATGGTCCCTTCGATCCGAAGGAGATCATGGAGATCAAGGGCATCCGTGAAACGCAGCTCTACCTCGTGGAGGAAGTGCAGCGGGTGTACCGCGACCAGGGCGTGTCGATCCACGACAAGCACATCGAGCTGATCGTGCGACAGATGACGCGGCGTGTCGGCGTGCAGGAGCCTGGCGGCACCTCGTTCCTGCCGGGCGAACGTGTCGACTCGAAGCGCTTCCGCGACACCAACCGTCGCATGGTCGAAGAGGGCGAACGTCCCGCTGAAGGTCGCCCGGAATTGATGGGGATCACGAAGGCGTCGCTGGCCACCGAGTCGTGGCTGTCGGCCGCGTCGTTCCAGGAGACAACCCGGGTGCTCACCGAAGCCGCCATCGACGGCCGGGCCGACCACTTGATCGGGCTGAAGGAAAACATCATCATCGGCAAGCTCATCCCCGCAGGTACGGGCATGATGAAGTACCGCGAGTTCGGTATCGAGGCCCCTGACTACGAGCCGATGTCGTTCTACTCGAGCGACGGCGAAGAAGAGGATCCGGCTGCGTTCCTGGCCGGCCTCAGCGGCACCTACGACTCAGAGGCCGCAACCGCCGAACCCATCGGCTGACCCCCCTCGAAATCACGGTTTGCGTGACAGTTCGGTTGGCCCGTTCCAACCGAACTGCAACGCAAACCGGAATTGCGCGGGGACCGGGTTGCTGAGGGTCAGATCAGGAGCTGGACGATGATCAGCTTGAGAATCATCGCCAAGGGGAACACGAGGGCGTAGCCGGTGTCGACGCGGTCGTCGCCGTCGGCGCGTTCTGAGGCGAAAGCGAGCACGGCGGGCTGGGTCTGGACCCCGGCCACCATTCCCGCACCATCGATCGGGTCGCGTCGAAGGATTCGCAGCATGAGAGTCACGAGCCCCGCCGTCGCCGCCGTCACGAGCGCCCCGGCAACGGCGAGTCGCAGCCCGATCCCGGTGCCGGCCGCCTCCGCGAAGGTGCCGCCTGATCGGATGCCGACCCCGCCGAGGAACACCAGCACACCGAGTTGACGGATGGTGAGGTTCGCCGCATACGGGATCTGCCAGGTGAATGGGCCCGAGCGTCCCAGCGTGCCCAAGATGAGTGCAACGATCAGCGGACCACCGCCGACGCCCAGTTCGACTTCGCCTCCACCGGGGAGAGGGATCGCGACTTGCGCGAGGAGCAGCCCGATCGCCAATCCAGTGGCAAACCCGAGTGGGTCGACCTCACCGAGTCCCCGGTCGGAATCGCCGAGCGCAGCGGCCACGTCGGCCATCTTGTCGGTTGGACCCACGACCCGGATGCGATCACCGAGCCGCAACACGAAGTCCCGATCGACGACGAAATCGGCGTCGCCGCGGCGAACGCGCGTCGCCATCGCTCCGAAGCGCCCCTCGAGGTCGACGTCGCGCAGTCGGGCCCCTGCGAGCTTGCGTTTCGACACCGAGATCCGCCGGAAGTCGAACTTCTTGCGGTCCAGTGCGAGATGTCGCTCGCTGCGATATCCCACCCAATCGACGAATCGATCGACCACATCAGGCGTCCCGATGACGGTACAGAGGTCGCCGGGCTCCAGCGTGATGTCATTCGTGGCGAGGTTCACCTCACCGGCGTGCTCGACGCGCGAGAACGTCAACCGTTCGCCCTCCCACGATCGCAAGGCTGCGAGGTTCGGTAGATCGTGGCGTGTGACGATCACCGTCACGCTGGTTGCGTTTCGTTGTGCAGGAGTTGTCGCCGGCACCGACGGCTGGTCGTGGCCCGGGTGCCGGGCACGGCGCAACGACCAACCAGCGGCGGCGATCATCGCCACCACGCCGAGGGGATACACGAGCGAGTAGCCGACCACCGGGTCGGTGACCTCGTTCGCAGCAATTTCGGGAGCGAGCTGCTCGAGTGCTGCCGACAATGCCGGTGTGTTCGTTTGTGACCCGGCGAAGAGTCCCGCGCGGGCGCCTGGATCGAAGTCGAACAGTTCACTGACCCCGGCAACGGTCAGCCCGATCGCACCGAGCAGCAGCGTCACTGCGAGACCGACCCGCAGGCCGTCTTGGCGCAACCCGCCGAAGAAGGCCGGCCCGGACGCCAATCCGATCGTGTAGATGAACAGCGCGAGCCCGAACAACGGGATGATCGCCGGGAGCTCCGCTAGATCCGGGTTGATGGCCGACACGCCGAGCCCGGCGAACAACGCCGCCGCCGGGCCCAGGCTGACCCCGCCGACGCGCACGCGCCCGAGTGCCGCGCCGAGCGCCACCACGATGAACAGTACGAGGAGCGGATCAGCGGTCAGCACTCCCACGCCCCCGGTCTATCACCCAGCCGGTCTGTTGGGGTCGGGTCCGGAAAGACCCGGCCGGTCTGTTGGGGTCGGGTCCGGAAAGACCCGGCCGGTCTGTTGGGGTCGGGTCCGGAAAGACCGGCGGTTGCGCGATCGGGTGGGTGCCCATAGCCTTGCGGGGTCCTCTCATCGGTCCGTTCGAGCAACGGGTCCGTTGTATGGCGGACGGGTCGCAACCCGTGATTCGTCCAACCCACCACATTTCGCAAGCATCAGCGGGCGAAACGACCTGAACGAACGAGGTTCAATCAGTGCCAACCATTCAGCAGCTCGTCCGTCAAGGTCGGAGCTCGAAAGTCACCAAGAGCAAGACACCGGCGCTCAAGGGCTCACCTCAGCGCCGCGGCGTGTGCACTCGCGTGTACACCACCACCCCGAAGAAGCCGAACTCTGCGCTCCGCAAGGTCGCTCGTGTCCGCCTCAACTCCGGCATCGAAGTCACCGCATACATCCCGGGCGAAGGCCACAACCTTCAGGAGCACTCGATCGTGCTCGTTCGTGGGGGGCGCGTCCGTGACCTTCCCGGTGTGCGTTACAAGATCATCCGGGGAGCGCTCGACGCCGTCGGTGTGAAGAACCGCAAGCAGTCCCGTAGCCGCTACGGCGCCAAGAAGGAGAAGTGACCCGAGATGCCACGTAAAGGTCCTGCTCCCCGCCGCGAACTCGTCGCGGACCCCATCTACAAGTCGCAGCTCGTGACGCAGATCACCAACAAGGTGATGCTGCACGGTAAGCGCACCGTTGCCGAAAAGATCGTCTATGACGCCATGGCGATCATCCAGTCGCGCCTCGAAGGCGACGACATGGCGATCGACACGGTCAAGCGAGCCATCGAAAACGTCAAGCCGCCGCTCGAAGTGCGCAGCCGCCGCGTCGGTGGTGCCACCTACCAGGTGCCCGTCGAGGTTCGTCCTCGCCGTTCGACCACGCTGGCGATCCGCTGGACGGTCGATTACGCCCGGGCCCGTCGTGAGAAGACGATGGCCGAGTGTCTGGCAAACGAACTCATGGACGCCTCCAACGGATTGGGCGCCGCGATGAAGAAGCGCGACGACATCCAGAAGATGGCCGACTCGAACAAGGCGTTCGCCCACTATCGCTGGTAAACACCCACCGGCCGTGCCGGCGATTCGAATGATGTGGACGAAACCCGGGGCCGAGGCCCCGGGTTTCGTCGTTCCGGCTCCGGTTCACACCACTTCACGAATGCACTAACGTAGGCCCGCGGGGGAGGACGCACGAACAGCGACCGGCGTGGTCGCCCGATCGGGAGGGGAACTCGATGCATGTCCAGAGCATTCTGAAAGTCAAAGGAACCGCCGTCGCCACGATCGGCCCGGACGATTCGCTCGCCGTCGCGACGGCCGCGCTGCGCGATCACGGCGTGGGAGCGCTCGTGGTGAGCCGCGACGGACGCACCATCGACGGCATCATGTCCGAACGCGATGTCGTGCGCGCGCTGGCTGCCCACGGCGGCTCGACGCTCGGGCGCAACGTGGCGTCGGCCATGTCGACGACCGTCACGACGTGTCACGGCCACGACACGGTCGATCACATGATGGCCATGATGACCGAACGTCGGATCCGGCACCTGCCGGTGGTGGACGACGATGGAAAGCTTGCCGGGATCATCTCGATCGGCGACGTCGTCAAGGCCCGGGTCGGCCAGCTCGAGATCGAGAACGACCAACTCCACGACTACATCCAGGCCCGCTGAGCGCGCCGCCGAATTCGGCGGAACCCGTCGATCTCGTGAACAGCTGTGCGACCTGACCGCGCAATTGTTCACGAGAACGGGTGGGGCTGGTGTGGCCCGTCGATGTCGGGGTCACACCCAGTGGGGGCAGCGAATCCAGCGGTACACTTGCGGCTCGTGCCTGCGCCGTTGTTCGCAGCACGTCACATAGATCACGACCCCCCAGTCGCCCTTTGACACGGAAGAAGTAGTAGATGGCCAAGCGAGAGTTCCCCCTGGAGCGCACCCGGAACATCGGGATCATGGCGCACATCGATGCGGGCAAGACCACCACCACCGAGCGCATCCTCTTCTACACCGGCAAGAGCTACAAGATCGGCGAAGTCCACGACGGCGCCGCCACCATGGACCACATGGCTCAGGAGCAAGAGCGCGGCATCACCATCACCTCCGCTGCCACCACCTGCGTCTGGAAGGAACATCGCATCAACATCATCGACACCCCGGGCCACGTCGACTTCACCATCGAAGTCGAGCGCTCGTTGCGAGTGCTCGACGGTGCGGTCACCGTGTTCGACTCGGTCGCCGGTGTCGAGCCGCAGACCGAAACCGTGTGGCGTCAGGCCAACAAGTACAACGTGCCTCGCATGTGCTTTGTCAACAAGATGGACCGCATCGGCGCCGACTTCTACCGCACCGTGCAAATGGTCCAAGATCGTCTGCAGGCCAACCCGCTCGTGCTCCACCTGCCCATCGGTGCCGGTGGCGCCGAGGCCGTCAAGGCGTTCGAGGGCATGGTCGACCTCGTCAAGATGAAGGCCCTCGTGTGGCGTGACATCGACGAGAAGGATCTCGGAGCGAGCTACGAAGAGATCGACATCCCCGACGACATGATCGATCAGGCCAACGAGTACCGCGAGGCGATGATGGAAACCATCGCCACCCAGGACGAGGCGCTGATGGAAGCGTACCTCGGAGGCGAAGAACTCTCCCAGGACGACATCAAGAAGGCGATCCGCAAGGGCACGCTGGCGTTTGACTTCGTGCCGATCCTCTGCGGCTCGGCCTTCAAGAACAAGGGCGTCCAGCCGATGCTCGATGCCGTGATCGACTTCCTCCCGAGCCCGCTCGACATCGAGCCGGCGCACGGCGTCTTCATGAAGGGCGGCGAAGAGGTCGACGCCTCCCGCGGCCCCGAGGACAAGGAGTTCGCAGCGCTTGCATTCAAGATCGTGGCCGACCCGTTCGGCAAGCTCACCTACTTCCGCGTCTACTCCGGCGAGATCAGCAAGGGTGAAGAGGTCTACAACTCCGTCAAGGAAGACCGCGAGCGTCTCGGCCGCATCCTGCTGATGCACGCCAACCAGCGCGAGGATCTCGACATCGCCATGGCTGGCGACATCGTCGCCGGCCTCGGCTTCAAGAACGTCACCACCGGTGACACGCTGTGTGATCGCGACCACCCGATCATTCTCGAGCGGATGGTGTTCCCAGAGCCGGTGATTCACGTTGCCATCGAGCCGAAGACCAAGTCCGACCAGGAGAAGCTCGGCAAGGCGCTCAAGTCGCTGTCCGACGAAGACCCGACGTTCCGCATCCGCTCCGACGAGGAGACCGGCCAGACCGTCATCTCCGGCATGGGCGAACTGCACCTCGAAGTGCTGGTCGACCGCATGCAGCGTGAGTTCGGCGTCGAAGCCACCGTCGGTAAGCCGCAGGTGGCGTACCGCGAGACGATCACCAAGGAAGTCACCAACGTCGAGTACCGCCACATCAAGCAGTCGGGTGGCTCAGGCCAGTTCGCCGTGGTGAAGATCAACATGCTGCCCAACCCGGGAGGCGGCTACGAGTTCGAAGACAAGATCTCGGGCGGCAAGATCCCGCGTGAGTACATCAACCCGACCAACCAGGGTCTGCAGAGTTCGCTCGACAACGGCGTGCTCGCTGGCTACCCGACCGTCGACGTGAAGGTGCAACTGGTCGACGGCCAGTACCACGACGTCGACTCCTCGGAAATGGCCTTCAAGATCGCCGGTCAGATGGCGTTCCGCAAGGCGGCCGAAATGGCTCGCCCCGTCCTCATGGAACCGATCATGGCCGTCGAGGTCGTGACTCCCGAGGAGCACATGGGCGACGTGATGGGCGACTTGTCGAGCCGTCGTGGCCGCATCGGCACCATGGAGGCTCGAGGCAATACCCAGGTCGTGAACGCCACGGTGCCGCTGTCGGAGATGTTCGGCTACAGTACGGACCTTCGTTCGCGCACCCAGGGGCGCGCCACCTACACGATGCAGTTCTCCGAGTACCAGCAGGTGCCCGAGGCCATCGCCCAGGAAATCGTGAAGCGAGTTCGTGGCGAGTGATCGCCACAGACGTCACGTCACCAGCAACGCAATCAAGATCCTTGACAACCCACCTCTAACAACCCAGAAATGACATTGGAGTCGCAGCAATGAGCAAGCAGAAGTTCGAGCGTAATAAGCCGCATGTGAATATTGGCACGATGGGTCATATCGATCATGGTAAGACGACGTTGACGGCGGCTATTTCGAAGACGTTGTCGGAGCGTGGGTTGGCTGAGTTCACTG
>JANPCI010000044.1:0-17693 GCA_031430875.1 Actinomycetes bacterium
AACCGCTTGGACCTCGCGTAGGCCGTCATGGCGCAGCGCGGTCAACGCGACCGAGCGGGCGTCGTTCGGGTCGGTCTTGTTCGACTTCGTGCTGCCCAACACACGCGTCCGCGCAGCCAACGTCGCGGGCACGTTCACGACGCGTTCACCGGCCGCAACGAGCTGCTGCGACAGCAGGTAGCCGAGACCTTCCGCGCCCTCGACTGCCCACACTCGTTGCTCGAACGGTTCCGCCCACGCCAACAGCGTCTGCGTCTGCGTCCGCGTCGCACGGACCGACAACTGGGCGAGTTCGACCTCGCGTTCGTCGACCGCGAACGCGTGATGCGACGCCTTGTGCGGATCGATGCCAATGACCACTTGCATGAGCCCTCCTCGGGTTCGTTGTTGCTGATGGAACCGTGGCGGGCACTCCTACTTCGGGATCTGGTGCTCGTTCCTCTCTCGAGCCACACCACGGCGAGGTCGCTGCTGGAGCACTTCGTTAGAAAGCCAGACCTCTCAGCCGGCAGGCACTTCGTGAACCACCAACAGCGACCCATCCGACCTCTCGGACTGCACCACGACCGGCTTCCAACGCATCACGAACCCCCCACCATCGAACCCCCGGCCAGGGACACTACGGGCTCCAACGACACCCACAGGGATGATGTCGGTGGCCCTCATCCACCATCCGATCGGGGTGGTTGGTGAGTGTGTCGGATGAGTTTCCGTGATCGGTCTGACCCGATTCACCCACTGGCGCTTCGGTTGCCTTGGATATGAACTGTCGACCAATCGCGGGGACTCACCGGCACGCACGGGCCGGGTGAACGTGACCTCATAGGAGCCTGCCCGATGGCTCATCCCTGTTCTGTCCAACCTCCCGGCGAGTGCGACCACCCACGCCACCACCAACCAAGAGGACCAGACAATGACAACATCCACCGACCCGACGATCTACGTGACCGCCGGCGCCGACACCCACCGTGACACCCACATGATCGCCGCGCTCGACCAGCGCGGCCCCCAGCTCGGGGTGCGCGAGTTCGCCACCGACCCGACCGGCCACGACGACATCTTGAACTGGCTCGAGAGCTTCGGGACGATCGACCGGATCGGTGTCGAGGGCACCGGCACCTACGGCGCCGGGCTGTGCCGGTTCCTGCAACGCCACGACATCGACGTCGTCGAGGTCACCCGCAGTGACCGTCAAGAACGACGAAGCCACGGCAAGTCCGACCCGGTCGACGCCGTCGCAGCAGCACGTGCCGCCCAGTCCGGCAAGGCCACCGCACAACCGAAGTCGCGCACTGGCAGTGTTGAAGCAATCCGGGCGTTGCGCCTGGTGAGACGCTCAGCCACCCGGGATCGCACCGGGGCGGTCAACCAGATGCGAGCACTCGTCGTCACCGCCCCCGACGAGATCCGTGAGGCATTCCGTGGTCTCACGATCCACCAGCTCGTCACCCGCGCCGCCCGGCTCCGGCCCACGAATCCCACCACCGTCGATGGCGCCACGAAGTTCGCGTTGCGCGAACTCGCCCGCCGCGTTCAAGCGCTCGACACCGAGATCGCACGCGTCAACGCGATCCTCGGCCCGCTCGTCGCGACGACCGCACCCGGACTGATCGCACGACACGGGATCGGCACCGACACCGCCGCCACGCTGCTCGTCACCGCTGGCGACAACCCCGACCGGCTGCGCAGCGAAGCGTCATTCGCTCACCTCTGCGGCAGCGCACCGATCGATGCCTCATCCGGGCTGATCAAACGCAAGCGGCTCAACCCGCGCGGGGATCGACGAGCCAACGAAGCGCTGTGGCGCATCGTGCTCGTGCGCATGTCCACCGACCCCCGAACCCGCGCCTACGTCGCTCGGCGCACCCTCGAAGGCAAGAGCAAACGGGAGATCATGCGCTGCTTGAAGCGCTACGTCGCCAGAGAAATCTTCCGAGACCTCAACGAACTCATCCAACCCCTTGACAAGCAATAGGAGCTTCATATCATGCGAAGTGTGGGACCTCCCGGCGCGATCGGGCCACTGCATAATCGCTTCTGGGGGCGACCCATCTGGTGGTGTCGTCAACAGTGGAACATCAGTCTGTAACGCTGATGTTCTCTGCAGACGCCGCTCGACAACGAGGTGTTTTGCACCGAAGCAGGCATCCAAGACGTTTTTCGGCCACGTACGTGCCATTCCGGTGTGGCACGCCGAGCGGATTCACCAGTTCGTGAGGCTCGCGGCATCCTCACAAAATAGTGATCTACCAGCGCCTACGCGCGAGAGCGGATGACGGGAATCGAACCCGCGTATTCAGCTTGGGAAGCTGATGTTCTACCATTGAACTACATCCGCAAGAGGCTCCCAGGATAGCGGGAGCCGGTGATGACCCGAGAACCGTCAGACCCCGCGAGCGCTGATGGCGGCTTGGTCGTATGGCTCGATCATGATGCACTCGCCAGGGCACTCCTCGGCGGCGTCGACGGCGAGGTCGATGAGCGAGTCGGGGATCTGGGCCACGCCGCGGCCGCTGTCGGGGCCATGTCCGGCGCCCTCGGCGCCGTCGAAGATGATCGTTGCACCGAAGTGAGACGCCTCTTCCTTGACCACCCAGAGTCCGTCGTCACGAGCGACGAACACATCGGGGCAGATCTCCGAGCAGATGCCATCGCCCGTACACAGATCCTGATCGATCCACACCATCAACGCCGTTGCCATGAAACCGGTCCCTTCGAGTCGTGCCGAACTTGTCCCTCGTGTCTACAGGTCTGGGCACTGGTTCGTACGGGGTGTCGCCAATTCGTCCGGTCAACTTGCGGGGTCGGGCAGCCAGCCCATCGCCTCGGCAACGGCCTGATCGCGGCGGAGCGGCGACGACCCAAGTGCGGCTGCTGCGCCCAGCCGGTCGGCCTCGGATCGGTTCTGACTGAGCTTTCGTTTCCCGTCGATCGACTCGATCTGCACCTCGATGCCGACGATGGCCTGCAGTTGCTTGCCGATGAAGTCGTTGGGTGCGTCGGTGACGGCCCATCGGGACTCGACCGATCGGTGCGCCTCGTGCTGATCGGTGAGATCGGTGACGAGTTCACGGAGCCACTCGTGGTCGTCGCGGATCTGCACCGTCCCGTGTACGTGGACGACTTCGTAGTTCCACGTGGGCACCACTTTGCCGTGCTCGGCCTTCGACGGGTACGACGACGGGCTCACATAGGCATCGGTGAGCGGCAACAACACCAGGGCCGGAGCACCATCGATGGTTCGCCACTGCGAGTTCGCCCGGGCCACGTGGCCGCGGAGTCGGCCGGACGGCCCAACATCACGATCGACCATGAACGGCAACCCCGTTGCATCGAAACCACTCGGGCCCATCGTGACCAGATGGCCGAATGCCGCATGCTCGATCAAATCGAACAACTCGTCACGGTCAGCGACGTCGAACGCGGTCGGACGGTACATGTCCGCAACGTAGCCGTGGGGTTGCGGAGATCGCAGATCAGTAACGTGGCCGATTGTGATCCTGTCCGACCGCACCCTTCGTGAGCAGCTCGCTGCCGGCCGGATCGTCATCGACCCGCTCGATGAATCGCTGATCCAACCATCGTCGATCGATGTGCGCATCTCCAACATGTTCCGGGTCTTTCGCAATCACACGCGTGGCGTGATCGATGTGAAGCTCGACATGGTCGAACTCACCGAACTCATCGAGATCCCCGAGGGCTCCGAAGAGCCGTTCATCTTGCATCCCGGCGAGTTCGTGCTTGGTTCCACATTCGAACGAATCGGCATGCCCGATGACCTCGTCGGCCGAGTGGAGGGCAAGTCGTCGCTCGGTCGTCTCGGCCTGATGATCCATTCGACGGCGGGTTTCATCGATGCCGGCTTCGACGGCCACATCACCCTCGAGCTCGCCAATGTCGCGAGCCTGCCGATCACGCTGTACCCGGGGATGAAGATCGGCCAGGTCAGCTTCATGCAGATGACCACACCCGCCGACAAGCCCTACGGCAGCGGTGCCAGCGGATCGAAGTACCAGGGCCAGCAGGGTCCCACCCCCAGCCGCTACTTCGAGAACTTCCACCGCTGACTCCGCTCATTTCAGTGTTTGCGTGACAATTCCGTTGGCCCGTCCCAACAGAACTGTTACGCAAACCGCAATTGGGGGTCAGTCGGTGTAGCGGCGGACGCGGGCGCGCTTGCCGCGCAGCGTGGTGCTGGACATCTTCTCGATGACGTGGTCGACGGATGCCTCGGGCACGCCGACGACCGAATAGGCGTCGGAGATCCGGATGGGGCCGATGTCACGACCAACGAGTCCGGTCTCATTGGCGATCGCGCCGACGAGGTCGCCGGGGCGAACGCCTGCTTTACGTCCGAGGCTGACGTGCACGAATCCCGATCCCGCTCCCGAATGCTTGCCCTTCGCTCCACCGCGGTCGCGCTCGCCCGTGTTGCGCTGCTTGTTCTTGTCGAACTTCTTGGCGTCGCTCTTGCCGCCGCGCAGGCGGTCGGACGCGTCGGGAATCTCGAGTTCGTCGATTGTCGAGCCGCGTGACTCGTGCACGAGCTTGATGGCTGCGAGTGCGATGTTGCGCTCGCTGTCTTCGCCGGCGAGCGCGTTGAGCACGACGTTGAAGTCGTCGAGGTCGACCGCAGCGAGTGCCTCGCGCACGGCCATGACGGTCATTTCGATCTGGCGGATGCGCAGGTCCGACACCGTGGGGACGGTGGCGATCTCGAACTTCTGCTTCGTCAGCCGCTCGATGTTCTCCAACCCGCGACGTTCACGTGGCTCGGCCAGTGTGATGGCGACACCCTCGCGTCCAGCACGCCCGACGCGCCCGATGCGGTGCACGTAGCTCTCGGCGGCCGACGGCACGTCGTAGTTGACAACGTGGGTGAGCGTGTCGATGTCGAGCCCGCGGGCTGCGACGTCGGTTGCCACGAGAAGTTCGGCGGTGCCGTCACGCAGCCGGGCCATGACCCGATCGCGCTGGGCCTGGTCCATGCCGCCGTGGAGTGCCTCGGCGCGGTAACCGCGTCCGTTCATGGTTTCGGTCAGCTGGTCGACTTCGGTACGGGTCCGACAGAACACGAGCGCCGATTTCGGTGCCTCGATGTCGAGGATGCGACCGAGCGCTGACGGCTTGTGGGCGCGCTGCACGACGTACACCGTTTGGCGAACGAGTGCCTTCGAGCCGGGCTCGGCGTCGGCCCGACCGATCATGATCCGGGCCGGATCCTTCTGGTACCGCTTGGCGATGGAGGTGATCCGTGATGGCATCGTCGCCGAGAACAACACGGTCTGACGGTCGTCGGGCGTGCTCTCCAGGATCGATTCGATGTCGTCGGTGAAGCCCATGTCGAGCATCTCGTCGGCCTCGTCGAGGATCACCGTCTTGATCGAATCGAGTGCGAGTGATCCGCGTCCGATGTGGTCAAGCGCGCGTCCTGGCGTGGCGACGACCACGTGCACACCTCGGTCGAGTGCCTGCAGCTGACGCTGAATCGGCTGACCACCGAACACCGGCACCACCTTCACACCGAGTTCGCGCCCGTACTTGAACATCGCCTCGCTCACCTGCACGGCGAGCTCACGGGTGGGCACCAGCACGAGCACTTGCGGTTCACGTCGCTTGGCATCGATGAGCTGCAACGCCGGAAGTGCGAAGGCCGCGGTCTTGCCCGTGCCCGTCGCCGCCTGTCCGAGCAAATCGCGGCCGGTGAGGAGTAATGGGATCGTCTCGCGCTGGATCGGTGTCGGCTCTTCGTAGCCGAGTTCGTCGAGCGCCGAGAGGAGTTCGTCGCACAACCCGAGCGACGCAAACCCGGCGGGCGACTCCTCGTCGTGTTGTTCGTCGTGTTCCGCGTCGTGCGGCGCATCGTCGACGACGGCCTCGTGCACGACGGTGTCGTCATCAGTGGTGGTGGGGTCGTCGTGGTCGTCGTTCATCGCGTGCTCCTGGCAGGGGAATTGGACAACGATACGAACGTCGCGGCCCGTATCGAACAGAATGTTCCATGGCCTACATCGCCGACCGAGTCGCCCACGACGCCGACGCCCACATCATGGAGCCTCCGAACTGGCTGCGTGACCACGCCGATCCCGAGATCCGCGACCGAATCGAACGCCCCGGCTACGCCAACGAGCTCGTGCAGACCGGCGATGCCGACCGCTACGCCGAGTTGGGTTCCGACCAGGAACGCATCGATGCCGTGTTCGCTCGCCTCGCCGAACGGCACCGCACCGAGGAGTTCCTCGCCAACGAGGCCGTCGATGTGATGAACCGCAAGAACTTCGCAGCGACCGGATCGTTTCTCGCCGAGGATCGGCCGCGCGTCCTCGACTTCATCGGCGTGCGGAGCCAGCTGCTGTTCAACACCTTCCACAACAGCCGGCTGTACCAGTGGGAGCACCAACCCGACCTCGACCTCGCCTACGGCGCCGCCCGCGCCCACAACCGCGGGATGGTCGAGTTCTGCTCGGTTGATCCGCGCCTGTTGGCCACGTGCTACGTGCCG
The DNA here is from genome assembly GCA_031430875.1 of Actinomycetes bacterium. GTDB lineage: Bacteria > Actinomycetota > Acidimicrobiia > Acidimicrobiales > Ilumatobacteraceae > Sva-07. The sequence goes on from JANPCI010000044.1 coordinate 6,503, forward strand.
CTCGTCGACTTCGAGCGGGCCGATGCCATGGCCGGCGAGGCGATCGAGATGGGCGCCGCTGCACTGCTCGTCGCCTCCGGCTGCCCGATGGGCCATTCGCCGTCGCACATCGCACTCGACCCGGTCTGGCGACAGGCCGAGGAGGCAGGCATCCCAGTTGTGTTCCACGTCGGCGGCACCGGTGACCTGATCGACCGCGCCTACTTCGACAACGGACTGCCGATCCCTGCCGATTTCCACGGTGGCGCCGAGAACTTCCGCTCCGTCGACTACATGGCCATCCCGTTCCCGCCGATGCAGACACTCGCCACGTTGATCTTCGATGGAGTCCTCGATCGATTCCCCGACCTGCGAATCGGCGTCATCGAACAGGGCTGCAGCTGGCTACCGAGCTGGATGAAGCAGATGGAGTCGGCCATGGATGCCTTCGGTCGCCACGAGGAGCGGCTCCAGAAGTTGTCGCTGCGACCTACTGAGTTCGTCGAGCGACAGGTTCGTGTGACGCCGTATCCGACCGAAGACGTCGGCTGGGTGACCGATCAGATCGGGCCCGACATCCTGCTCTTCAACACGGACTACCCGCACGTCGAGGGTGGCCGCCGCCCGTTCGAGCGCTTCGAGAAGAGCCTTGGCGACGCATCCGAGGAGACTCGCCGCAAGTTCTACGCCGACAACTTCGTCGACCTCATGGGCTCTGCCGTTTCCGCCCTCGTCTGAGCCCGCGAGGAACTCACCGGAGAGTCAGAGATCGCCGAACCGCCCGACGTCGATGCCGAGCGGCCCGACGATTCCGCCGACGATCTCCAGTAGATCTCCCGGACGCCGAGTGGTGGCGTCGACCAGCGCCCCCGCCCATCGTTGGATCGCGTCGATGGTCGCCGGATCGACGAATCGTCCGTCTGGGCTGATCTTCGTGCGCGGCGCACTGATGCCGAGCATTGCCACGACGAGTGCTCCCTGCCAACTGAGTGTTCGCACGAGCTGTTCGATCGCGAAGACCCCGCCACTCGTGCCGGCACTCAACACGGCGATCGGTCGGTGGTAGATCGACGCCGAACCGACGAGCCAGTCGAGCGCGTTCTTGGTACTGCCGGCTACCCCACCCGCGTACTCGGGTGCGGCGATCATCACGCCGTCGGCGCCCTCCATCAGCAGTCGCATCTCGGCGACGGGTGGGGGCGGGTCGTCGACGAGTTCCGGATTGAACGTCGGGATCCCTTCAAGAGCGACACCGGGGATTGGTTCCTCGCCCCCGCGAATCCTGATCCATTCAGTCGCAACGTCGAGTGCAGCCTGGTTCGCCGAGACCGAGCCCAAGCTCCCGCACAGCGACACGATTCGCATGCCGTGACCGTACCGGCCACCAACCGGTCAGCCGTTGCGCGCCAGGAGTTCGAGCCGGCGTTGAACGTCGGGGTCGGCGAGGAGGTCCGACGTCGGTACGTCGAGGCGGCGGCACCAGATCTCCGGCACCACCCGGCCTGGCAGGTTGTGGGGTCGCGTCTCACCGACGAGGTCGTCGAGGTCCGCGATCACCATGTACGCGTCGCTGTACGACAGACGAATCAGCATCTGCTCGAGCATGTCCTGCCAGGTGTCGTCGACCTCGACGCCGTGCGCGGCACCGAGACGCGCCCGGTAACCGGCCGTGTCGAGTTCGTCGATCGCCACTGCAAGCGGTGCCATGTCGTGCGTCCGGATACCGGCGACGACGCGAGCGGGGATGTGCGGTAACGGATCGTGGTCGAGGTGGAACTGCTCCTCGTACATCCCCAGCATGTCCCACCGGTCGAATGCGTCGGAGACCTCGGGAGGCACCGTGCCGAGATCCTCGCCGCAGATGGTGACGCCCGCTGCCGACGCACTGGCCGCGATCACTGCGAGGATCTCCTCGCGCTGGTAGTGCACGTACGCGCCCTGGTGCGCGGGCAGACCGGCGGGAACCCACCAGAGACGCTCGACGGCCATGGCGTGATCGATCCGCAGGATGTCGGCGTGGCGCCCGACTCGGGCGATGAGTTCTCGCCACAGCCGCTGGCCGCTCGCATGCATCGCTGCAGGAAGTGGTGGGGGGAATCCCCAGTCCTGGCCGTCGGCGAAGAAGATGTCGGGAGGCGCACCGACGCTCATCGCGCCGGCGAACATCGATCCGTCGGCCCACACCTCGTAGCCGTGAGGGTGCGAACCGACTGGGAGGTCGAGTGCCAGCGCTGCGGCGTCGGGGTCGTCGGCGATTGCGCGCAGTTGCTGATCGGCGAGATATTGCGCGAGGACGTGCGACTCCTCGACGTACTCGTCGGCAACCGTCTCGCGACCGGCGAGGAAGCGGGCGTAGTCGGCCACATCGGGGTTCGCCTCGACGAACTCTCGCAGTCGAGCGCGCTGATCGGCATCGAGGCGTCGTGTGGCTTCCAACAGCTGGGCGCGTCGCCGAGCGCCGAGCGCACGCCAATCGACGTGATCGGTGAGTACCGGTGCGGGCGCGTCGGGCAGGCCCTCGTCGTCGAGGTAGACCTCGTTCCAGTGCAGCCGACTGATGGGCGAGTAGGGGCTCGGGTCGAACGGATCGTCGAGGAACGTCGAGTACAGGGGAAGCGTCGCAAGCACGTCGATGCCCGACGACTTCAACGATTTCGCCAGCTCGTGGAGATGCCTGAACGACGGCAGCGGACGGTCGGCCTCCCACAGGGCATAGGCGGGCACGAACAGCCCGGCGGTCCGTTCGAAGTCGGCGCTGCGCGGCATCGTCGCCGGGGCGACGACCACGACGGTCTCACCGGCGCCGCGGTCGGTGATGAAGCTCAGCCGGTGACATCCCAGCGGCAGATCCGCCGGAAGTTCGAGGAGGTCGCCGTCGTCGCCGTGGCTGACCGCGACGTCGACTGCCTGGCCCTCGACCGCGATCGAAGCAGCGCTCACCCGACCGACGACGACGACTGGGGCCCGAGGGTCGGTGTGCAACGGCGGTGCAAATCGGGCGGCCGCTGCGGCGGCGATCCGATCGGCATCGAGCACCTCCACGATGCGCTCCAGCGCGACGTCGTCGGCATGGTGCAGTTCGTTGCGAACGTCGTAGTAGCTGGTTTGTACGCCGAGTTCGCGGGCGCGAACCCGCAGCGCTGAGTCGGTATCTGGCACGAGCGCAGTCTGGTGAATCGTGCGGTGCGCGTTCAGCCCGGTCGGGCCGGCGGCACGTCGTCGTAGTGCTCGACCATGTTGATCGGCCGTGCGGTTGCGCCGTCGGGATCGAGCCCAGCAGAGCGTCGGGCTCGGCGTTGGCGCAGAAGGTCCCAACTCTGGTCGAGTTGCTCCTTCACGGCGGCGAGTCGGACACGGTCGGAATCCGTGGCGGTCCCATCGGATTCTCTGGTCAGCAGCTCGTGTTCCTCGTGGGCCAGATCATTGATCCTCCCGGTGATTGCATCATCCATGACAACCTCCTGTCACCACTGTACGTCGCAGCGACGCGAGGGTGTCAGTCGCCCGCGACAGGTGAGAGATCGCCCGCTGCGCCGCCGGCGAGCGGCGCATCTTGGTGGCGCATTTTGGCTTCGCCTGCCTCGATCGCTTCGAGCAGGTGGATCGACACGTCGGCCACCCGGACCTGATCCTCCTCGACACCGGCAGCCTTCACGCCGTCGTCGAGCATGATGTAGCAGAACGGACACGCAGTAGCGACACGGCTCGCGCCGGTCGAGATGGCCTCGGCGGCGCGCTCGTCGTTGACCTTGGTGCCGGTGTTCTCCTCCATCCACATCCGAGCGCCGCCAGCGCCGCAACACATGCCCTTCGTGCCGTTGCGAGGCATCTCGACGACTTCGATGCCCTTGATCGATGCGACCACCTTGCGGGGGGCGAGGTACACGTCGTTGTGGCGACCCAGGTAGCACGAGTCGTGATACGTGATGCGCTCTTCGAGTGTTGCCTGACTCACGTCGAGCTGGCCCGACTCGATGAGCTGTTCGAGCAACTGCGTGTGGTGGATGACCTCGTAGTTGCCGCCGATTTGCGGGTACTCGTTGAGCAGCGTGTTGAAGCAGTGCGGGCACTGGGTGATGATCTTCTTGACGCCCATGCCGTTGAGCATCTCGACGTTCGGCTGGGCGAGCATCTGGAACAGGTACTCGTTGCCCGACCGGCGAGCCGAGTCGCCGGTGCACATCTCCGACGGACCGAGGATCGACACGTCGATGCCGGCTCGGCGCAGCAACTGCGCCATGGCCTGAGTGACCTTCTTGTTCTTGTCGTCGAACGAGCCGGCACAACCGACCCAGTAGAGGTATTCCGACTGCAGCGCGTCGCCCGGGTCGACAACGGTGACGCCGTCGAGACCATCGGCCCAGTCACCGCGTTCGCCCTGGTTCATCCCCCACGGGTTGCTCTGATTCTCCATCGCCCGATAGGCGTTGCCGAGTTCGGCGGGGAAGTTCGACTCCATCAGCGAGAGGTACCGCCGCATGTCGAAAATCTTGTCGGTGATCTCGATGTTGACCGGGCAGATCTCGTCGCACGCCTTGCAGGTGGTGCACGCCCAGATCTCCTCGGGTGTGATCCGCTCGAACAGGGCATTGGCCGTGACCGTGATCTCACCGTCGACGCCGATCGGCGGACTCACCACCGGCGTGCCGGTTGCTGCCATGACCTCGCCCGCCTTGAGGACGATCTCGCGGGGGTCGAGCGGCTTGCCCGTGGCGTGGGCCGGGCACACGCTGGTGCAGCGGCCGCACATGGTGCAGGCATCGAGATCGAGCAACTGCTTCCACGTGAAGTCTTCGATCGAGGACGCACCGAAGCTCTCGAGCTCGGTCTCTTCCAGGTTCGGCATGGGTCGCATTGCACCCTTCGGCCGATCCTTATCGGACAGGTACATGTTGAGCGGCGAGGTGAAGATGTGGCGCAGCATCGTGATCGGCAGCAGCGCTAGGAACGCGATGAAGCTGACGACGTGGAGGATCCACATCCACTGGTGCCAGGTCTCGAGTGACGACGCCGACCACCCATCCATGAGCGTGGCGAGCGGGTAGCCGACGAACGACCACTTCTCGTAGCTCGGGGTGCCCTCCTCGGCGATGCGGAACATCTCGGCGCCGAAGCCGGTGACCCCGATGGCGAAGAATGTGGCGAGGATCGCCGCGTGTTCCGGCTTCGACTTGATGCGGATTCGATAGGGCCGCTGGACGTAGCGGCGAACGATCGCCCACACGATGCCTCCGAGAAAGACCAGGCCTGCGGCATCGCCGATGAAGATGTAGGCCTGATACGTGGTGCCGTGGAGGAACTTGAGTTGCTCGGGGAGCTGGTGGTCGACCTCGAGGATCGTGGTGACACCGAGCAGTACCAGGAACCCGAAGTAGATCATCGAGTGCATCAGGCCGGCGCCGCTGTCACGCAGCAGCGTCTGCATGTAGGCGCCGGCACGGAAGTCCTTCAGCCGATTCGCTGCGTTCTTCTTGGTGGTGTGGCGTTGCGCCGGGGCGCCCCGCTCCCAGTTCTTCATCCGGTTGGCGAACATGAAGGCACCCCAGATGACCATCACCGGGATGATCGTGTAGAACGCGATGATCAACGGCCCGGGGATGCCACCGAAGACCTTTCGGTGGATCTCGTTGTCGTTCTCCCACCCGGTGATCTGGGGCAGGACGCCTGACACCAAGATGAAGATGCCAATGGCGACGCCGAGTACCAGGGCGAGCTGATTCGGCTTGACCCGCCTAGGTGCCTTCGGTACGGCGTCGGCGGTCGTCTCGTCGTGTTCGACTGTCGTGCTCATGTCGACGGCAACGCTAGTCGTTGCCGTCTCACACGGTCATTTCGAGTCCGTGGATGTCGGTGTAACGATTGGTGTCAGACACCTCTCGTTACATCAGCCGAAGTACTGGCGATCCATGTCGCGGATGCGGCCGGCCAAGGTTGCGAGCAACTTGTGGGTGATTGCCGGCACCGAGTCGAGCACGCCGAGGAATCGACGCTGATCGATCACGAGCAGCGTGCAGTTGGTTGCGCACACGGCCGTGGCCGTGCGCGGGCCGTGGTCGAGCAGCGACAGCTCGCCGACGACGGCGCCTGGTCCGAGCGTTGCAACCTTGCGGTTGTTGCGCTTGACCTCGACTTCGCCTTCGAGCACGATGAATGCTTCACGCCCCGTCTGGCCCTGGTCGACGATGAGCGTGCCCGCGGTCATGCGGATCTCGTCACTCGCCTTGGAAACCTTCTCGAGCTCTTTCGTGCTGCACCCGTTGAACAGGGCAACCGTACGCAGCGTGTCCAGATGTAGTTGCTTGCTCGCCATGGGTTGAACACTAGGCGTTTTCGAAGACGCGAACGAGCAGCGGACGGCGCTGGGCGATTCGGTGCCGCCGGGTCAGGCAGTGCCGGCCTGTGCGGCGACCGCAACGTCCTCGTCGTCGGCGGCCATGACGTCGAGTTCCGATTGCAGAGAGCCGTCGCTCGCGTCGGGCCACGACATGTCGGTGTTGCCCGCAGCGATCACGGCGCCGCACACACGCTCGCCGAGCGCCGCCGAACACGCGACTGCATACAGCCCACCCGACGACAGGCGCATCACAGCGAAACGGTCGACGCCGAGGTGATCCCCGAGCGCAGCGACATCGTCGGCCCACGCCGCCGTGGATCGGCCCGGCTGCAGCGTCGACGCCCCATAGCCAGGGCGGTCAGGGGTGAGGACCCGGACTCCTACCTCGTCGAAGGCCTCGTCGAGAGTCGCCAGTTCGAGGCGCCAACCCGGCGCTCCGTGGGAGTACAACGCCGCGGGAGCGCCGCTCGACCCGATCTCGGTGAATGCGAGCGTGCGGCCATCGGGCAGTTCGAGCATTCGATCGATCATCGTGCAGCACCGTCGTGCGCTCGTCCGACAGCGGATCGGGCCGGCTCATCCCGCCCGCGTAGTCTTCCGGCGTGACCAGCTCGATCGAGTACGCCTTCGACCGATACCTCCGCTACGACGAACTCGTCGGGTGGGTCGATCAGTTGGCAGCGGCGAACCCCGATCTCGTGGCGGTCGAGACGTACGGCCGCTCGTACGAAGGGCGGGACCTGTTCCTCGTGACGGTGACCGACGCATCGACCGGCAGCCACGACACGAAGCCCGCGCACTGGATCGACGCGAGCATCCACGCCGTCGAACTCACCGCCACCGTCGCCGCGTGCCGCGTGCTGCAACGTCTCGTCGACGGATTCCGATCGGGTGACGCCACGATCACCCGAGCGCTCCGCACGCGCACGTTCTATGTCGTGCCGCGAGTCAACCCCGATGGTGCCGAATGGGTGCTCGCCGACCGTCCCCGCTTTCGACGCTCGAGTGTGCGACCGTGGCCGTTAGCCGACGCGCATCGTTGGCCGGGCCTCCACGCGGAGGACGTCGATGGCGACGGCCGGATCCTGCAGATGCGATTCCTCGACCCGGACGGACCGTGGATCGCCCACCCCGACGACGCGCGCGTGCTCATCCCCGTGCCCGCGGCCGGGGTCGCTGAGGGCACGGCGCGCTATCGGGTGCTCGATGAAGGTGTGATCGAGGACTTCGACGGCTTCACCATTCCGGCGCCGCGGGCACCTGAGGGCCTCGATCTCAATCGGAACTTCCCCGCCGGGTGGGGCAGCAAGATTCCCGGGGCCGGCGACCATCCGCTGTCGGAACCCGAGATCGATGCGTTGGTCCGAGCGATGGTGGCGCGACCCAACATCTGCGGCTTCAACGCGTTCCACACCAGCGGTGGGGTGCTCCTGCGACCGTCATCCACGATGCCTGATTCGAAGCTGCCACCCCACGACCTTTGGACGTGGAATCAGCTGGCGGCGATCGGCACCGAGCTCACCGGCTACCCGGCCCACTCGCTGTACGAGGACTTCACCTGGGACACGTCCGAAACCATGAGTGGCGCCTCCGACGACTGGGCGTACGAACACCTCGGCGTCTTCAGCTGGACCACCGAGTTCTGGGACATCGTGTTGGCGGCCACCGGCCACAAGCAGTCGACCCACTTCTGGTACACCGGCCCGACCGACGACGAACGCCTTGGCGTCGCTCGGTGGCTCGACCAGTTGAACGATGAGGCTGACCGCGGCTTCGTCGACTGGTACCCGTTCGATCATCCACAACTCGGCTCGGTGGAGCTCGGTGGCTTCAATCACCTCCACTCGTGGACCAACCCGCCGTTGTCGATGCTGCGTGATGAAGTCGATCGTCACGCAGACTTCGCGGTGGCGCAGGCGCTCGCCGCTCCCTGCCTGCATATCGGACACACCGCCGCTGAGGCGGTCGGTGACGGGACGTGGCGGGTGACCGTCGGCGTTGCCAACACGGGCTTCCTGCCCACCACCGTCACCACCCATGCGGCCAACAACGACCTCGTTCGCCCGATCGTGGCCGACCTCGAGGGGTCCGGCGTGCGTGTGCTCGACGGGTCGGCTCGCCGTTCCCTCGGGCAGCTCAGCGGGTCGTCATCGGTGCGTCTCGGCGCGAGTGGTACACCGGATCGAACCACCTGCAGTTGGCTGATCGCCGCCGCTGCCGGTGCCGAGGTGACCGTGACGGTCCGACATCAGCGAGCGGGCACCGACGTGGTCACGATCCCGCTCGGGCCAACCCGATGAGCACCGACGCGTGGATCACGCTGGCAGTGCTCGTCGTCACGTTCGGTGTTCTCGCCTTCGACCGGCTCCCCGCCGCTGGCGCGATGGGCGCTGCCGTTGGTGTATTGCTGCTCGCCGGAGTGGTGGATCAGGAGCAGGCGTTGTCGGGCTTGGCGTCGAGTGCACCCGTGACGATCGCCGCGTTGTACGTCCTTGCCGGTGCTGCGACGGTGACGGGAGCCTTGTCGCCGCTGATCGATCGGGTGTTGGCCGGCCGGAAGGGAGCCGACGCCGGCGAGGAGGATGATCGAGCTCGGGCACGACGCGTCGGCCGGCTCTCGGTGGTGACGTGCGCGATCTCCTCGGTGCTGCCGAACACGCCGCTGGTCGCGTTGGCGGCACCCCGAGTTGTCACCTGGTGCCGCCGAGCCGGTGTGTCGGCGTCGCCCTACCTCATGCCGTTGTCGCATGCGGCGGTGTTCGGCGGTGTGATCACGGTGATCGGCACCTCGACCAACCTCGTGGTGTCGGACCTGCTCGTTGCGCAGGGTGAGGCTCCGCTCGGCGTGTTCGAGATCACCGGTGTCGGCCTCCCGGTCGCCGTAGTCGGCATCGCTGTCATGGTGCTCACCGCACCGCGCCTCTTGCGTCACCGCGGAACCGCCAACGGAGCGGCCGCGGCTGATGCGATGCAGCCGTACACGATCGCACTTGCCGTCGAGGCTGATGGTCCACTCGTCGGCCAGACCGTCGACGGGGCCGGTCTTCGCCATCTGCACGGCGTGTTCCTCGCTGGTGTCGAGCGCGCCGGCACCGTCGTGGCCGTTCGACCGGGCACCGTCCTGGGTGCGGGTGACATCTGCTACTTCGCTGGCGACGTGGTCGATGTCGTCGATCTCCTCGAGGTGCAGGGATTCGTCAGCGCCGAGCATGCACATCTCGGTGGCGCTGCCGATCGGCCGGATGCGGGACTGTTCGAGGCGGTGCTGTCGGAGCGTTCGGAGTTGGCCGGCAGCACGTTGCGTGACACTGGATTTCGCGCTCGATACGACGCGGCCGTGCTCGCCATCCGCCGCCACGATGATGAACTTCCGGGCAAACTCGGCGCTGTGGTGCTCCGGCCGGGAGATGTGCTGCTGGTGCTCGCGAGCCCGGAATTCGAACGCCAATGGCGCGGTCGGAGCGACTTCAGCGTGATCGCTTCGCTCGACGCATCTCCGCCGGTGCGTCGACGACACGCCGGTCTCGTGATCGCCGCAATCGTCCTCATGATCGCCGCGGTGGTCACCAACCTGCTCGACCTCATGGAGGCATCGCTGCTTGCGGCTGTGGCGCTCGTCGTTTTTCGGGTGATCAGCGCCAACGAGGCGCGGCGCTCCGTGAACCTCAACGTGGTGCTGACCATCGCCATGTCGATCAGCGTCGGCACGGCGGTGTCGGTGAGCGGGCTGGCTGCGGAGATGGCGACCGTGCTCGGCCGGCTCGGCGATCCGTTCGGCGACACCGGTCGAATCGTCGCCGTGCTGGTAGCAACGATGATCCTGACCGAACTGCTGTCGAACAACGCTGCGGCGGCGCTGATGTTGCCGGTTGCGACCGCCACGGCACTCGAGGCCGGACTCGACCCGAGGTCGTTCGCCATCGTGGTGCTGATCGGTGCGTCGTGTTCGTTCCTGTCGCCGATCGGCTACCAGACCAATCTGATGGTGTACGGCCTCGGCGGCTACAAGTTCCGCGACTTCACGCTCGTCGGCCTGCCCCTAACACTGGTGACGTTGATCGTCACCCCGATCGTCGTCCCCCTCGTCCTCGGCATCTGATGACCGCTGCCCCACCCGCCCGAAACCCCCGAAATTCGGAGCGATTGTTGCGCTGAGCGCAATGTTTGCTCCGAATTTCGGGTTGGCGGGGGAGAATTTCGGAGGTGGTGGGAGGTCGCGGCGTGGGAACATGAGCCCATGGCGAGTGAACCGGATCTGGAACTACTGGCGGCGGCGACGCGGGCGCATCTCGCGGCCTACTGTCCGTACTCGAACTATCGGGTCGGTGCGGCGATCCGAACCGGATCGGGTGCGGTGATCGCTGGGTGCAACGTGGAGAACGCTGCGTATCCGCTGGGTTCCTGCGCCGAGGCGGGGGCGATTGCGGCCATGGTCGCGGCGGGCGAGCGGTCGATCGTCGAAGTCGTTGTGGTGACCGATGGTGACACGCCCGGCACACCGTGCGGTGGGTGCCGCCAGCGCCTGCGTGAGTTCGCCGGGCCGGACGTGGCGGTCCACTCCGTCGCGGCATCGGGCGGTGTGATCACGATGACCCTGACGATGACCATGGCTGAGTTGCTGCCTCACTCGTTCGGGCCGGAGTTCCTGCAGCAACACTGACACTGAACTTGAGTCGATGTGACTCAAGAAATCTCACTTCGACGTTGCGATGTGCACCTGAGGGCCGTATCCTGGCCCCTTCCCCCACAATCGTTCGCAACAGGAGTAGCACCATGGGCAAGGCAGTCGGCATCGACCTCGGAACCACCAACTCGGTGGTCTCGGTTCTCGAAGGTGGCGACCCCGTCGTCATCCCCAACTCCGAAGGCGCCCGCACG
>JANPCI010000045.1:0-8364 GCA_031430875.1 Actinomycetes bacterium
GGCGCCGGGCTGTTCTCACCCCAGATGGACTTCGCCACGTTCGGATCACGCTTCCACGGCAACGACGAACGCATCGACGTCGACTCGCTCGGGCTGTCCGCCAACTACTTCTACGGCATCGCCAAAGATCTCACCGGCTGACCCACCCCTCCGCCCAGCCCGTTCTCGTGAACTCGTGCGCGAATAGTTCGCGCACGAGTTCACGAGAACGACTCGGGGAAGCTCAACGGAACAGGTCGCGTTCGGCGTCGCGCAGGACCGGGGCCATCGATGCGGTGTCGTCGGTGGCCCAGTCGTAGCCGCGGATGACGGCGACGGGGACCCGGCTGGTGTTGCCCTTCACCAACTCCGCGGCTGCGGTCAGTTCGTCGACCACGCAGATCTCCTGAACGCGGAACTCGTGTCCGTGCGGATCGTGCTCGCCGATGTAGCTGTGCAGCGGATGCATTCCTGCGACACCGATGGCGATGTCGGTCTGGCCTTCTCGCCACGGTCGTCCGAACGTGTCGCTGATCACCACGGCGACATCAACACCGAGCTCCGCGAACCGCGAGCGGAAGCGGCGGGCCGACGCATCGGAATCCTTCGGCAACACCAAGACCCGGCCATGCGCTCCGCTCGAGGATTGGTCGACTCCCGAGTTGGCGCAGCAGAACCCGTGGTGCGTCTCGGTGATGAGTACCGGACCGATCTGGCGAATGATGCGCTTCGATTCGCGCAGCACCACCTCGACCACCCGCGGATCCTTCTCCCATCGGGAGGCCCATTCACTCGCGAATCTCGATGGTTCGACATCATCGAGTTCGATCGCGCAACCCTCGGCCTTCGACACGATCTTCGACGTGATGACGACGATGTCGCGATCGGCAAGCGGTGCACCACTGGCGGATGCGGCATCGACGATCTGGGCGGCGATGTCATCGCCAGTGGCAATCTCGGGCAACCCGTCGACGCCGAACACTTGAAGACTTGTCATCGGTGCTCGACTCAGTCGCCGAGACCGGCGAGGAACTCGATGATCGCCGAGTTGACCGGCTCGGGATTCGTGAGGTTCGCCGCGTGCGCACCGCCAACCTTCACGACCGGCCCAGCACCGCGAAGACCAGCGGCCAGCCGCTCGGCCTTGTCCATCGAGATCGACACGTCCTCGGTGCCGTGCACCACCAGCGCCGGGCACGTGATCTCACCGAGACGACCGGTGACGTCATCGCGTGACATCAGCGTGGCGAACGGCTGGACGATGTAGTCGTTGGGCTGTTGCTTCCACTTGTCGATCCAGATGGTGTTCACCGACGGATCGGAAATGATCAGCCCGGCCACCGCTTCGACGAGCTCGTCGACCGGCCCCGCAGCAAGCCACGTGTCACGCATCCCCTCGTATCCCGGCACGACCTCCGGATCCTCGACACCCGCCTGCGTGTCGAGCAGGATCAACGCTCGCACCCGCTCGGGTGCAGTGAGAGCAACCCTCAGCGACAGGAACCCTCCCTGGCTCATCCCGCCGACGACCGCTCGGTCGATCCCGAGATGGTCGAGCAGGCCCAAGCAGTCGCTCGCCGAATCCCAATAGCTGAACGGCCGACCGTTGTACTCGGTGAGGCCGAAGCCCCGCTCGTCCCAGGTGATCACCCGGTATGAGCCGCGCAGGGCCGACACCTGATGGACGAACATCTCGTGATCCATCAGGAATCCGTGGGCCAGGATGACGGCTGCGCCGTCACCACCGGTGTCCTCGAAGTAGATCTTCTGTCCGTTGATGTCAGCGTGCGGCATGGGCGCACGGTACCCGATGCGCCAACATGGGGCGATGGCCGAGCCTGCAGCACCACGAATCGTGTCCGAGATCTTCGATCCGGCGGCATGGAAGGCCGTTTCGGGATTCGAGTTCACCGACATCACCTATCACCGCGCCGTCGATGCCGGGGTGGTACGCATCGCCTTCGATCGGCCCGAGATCCGCAACGCCTTTCGCCCGCACACTGTCGACGAGCTGTTCACTGCACTCGATCACGCCCGCATGTCGACCGACGTCGGTTGCGTCCTGCTCACCGGCAACGGGCCGTCAGTCAAGGATGGTGGTTGGGCGTTCTGCTCGGGCGGCGACCAGCGCATCCGCGGGAAGGACGGCTACAAGTACGCAGAGGGACCCACCGCCGACACGATCGAGCCGGGCCGGGCTGGGCGCCTCCACATCCTCGAAGTGCAGCGTCTCATCCGGTTCATGCCCAAGGTCGTCATCTGCGTGGTGCCGGGCTGGGCGGCAGGAGGTGGCCACTCGCTCCACGTGGTGTCAGACCTCACACTCGCCAGCACCGAACATGCCCGCTTCAAGCAGACCGACGCCGACGTCGCCAGCTTCGACGGTGGGTTCGGATCCGCCTATCTCGCCCGGCAGGTCGGCCAGAAATTTGCGAGAGAGATCTTCTTCCTCGGGCGCGAATACACCGCCGACGACATGGTGGCGATGGGTGCCGTCAACGCCTCGATTCCGCACGACGAGTTGGAGGCCACCGCACTGCAGTGGGGACGCGAGATCTGCGCGAAGAGCCCGACCGCGCAGCGCATGTTGAAGTACTCGTTCAACCTCATCGACGACGGGCTCGTCGGCCAACAAATCTTCGCCGGCGAAGCAACTCGCCTCGCCTACGGCACCGAGGAGGCGCAGGAAGGCCGCGACAGCTTTCTCGAGAAGCGTCCCGCCGACTGGTCGGACATTCCGTACCACTTCTGATGCCAGCCGACGTGACAGCCGCCGTGATCCGCATCGATGATCCGGACGATCCTCGATTCAGGCAGTTCCGACTCAATGAGCGAGGCCTTGCGAGCAGGGCGGACAAGCGTGACGATGCCGGCGCCGGAATGTTTCTCGCCGAGGGCGATCTCGTCGTTCAGCGCGCGCTCCTCGCGGGCTGTCGTCCGGTCGCAGCGCTCGTCGACGCACACCGAATCCCCGAGGTTGCCGCACAACTCGATTGCCCGGTGTACGCGGGCGGCGACGAGGTACGACGGGTCGTCTCCCGGCTCGGGGTTCCATCTGCGATCATCACCCTGTTCGACCGCCCACCGCGACCATCCGTCGCCGAGCTCGCCGCCAACGCCCGTCGACTGGTCGTCGTCGAGGGCGTCGACAACCCGACGAACATCGGCTCGATCATCCGCAATGCGGCTGCGTTCGGCTGGGATGGATTGATCCTCGACCACACCAGCGCCGATCCATTGTCGCGACGGTCGCTCCGAGTGGCCATGGGGACGGTGTTCTCACTCCCCCATGCGCGCACCGTCACCCTCGCAGCCGATCTGCGCCGGCTCGTGGACTTCGAGCACTACGCCATGACACCGGCACCCGACGTCCACGCGCTCGACAGCGTCGAGCCAGGTCCGAAGGTGACGATGCTCATCGGATCCGAACGCGCCGGCCTCAGCGCCGAGCTACTGGAGTTGGCCACACCGGTGCGCATCCCGATGGCAATCGGGATCGACTCGCTCAACGCTGCGGCAGCGACAGCGGTGGCTTGTTACGCACTGCGCCTCCGTGAGAGAGACTGAACGCCGATGACTGCCGTGCTGTTGCTGTCGTGCCCCGACCAGCGTGGGGTGGTTGCTGCCACCGCCCAGTTCATCGCCGCTCACGACGGCAACATCGTGCACGCCGAGCAGCATGTCGATGTGGGCACCGGCAGCGGTGACGCCGTGTTTTTCCAGCGAGTCGAGTTCGAGCTCGACGGGTTCGGTCTCGATCGAAGCGAGATCGTCGATGCCTTCGCTCCGACAGCCGAGCGCCTCGGCATGCATGTCGACCTGCGCTTCAGTGATGTTCCGACCCCAACGGCGATCATGGCATCGAAGCAACCACACTGCCTGTACGACCTTCTCACGCGGTGGCGCAGCGGCGAACTGCCGATGGACCTCCGAGTGATCGTGTCGAACCACCCCGATCACGCCGGTATCGCCGCCCACATGGGTGTGCCCTACCTCCATCTGCCGGTCACGCCCGATACCCGGGCCGAGCAGGAATCAGCGGTGCTCGAGGCGTTCGACGAGCACGGCATCGAACTCGTCGTGATGGCTCGTTACATGCAGATCCTCAGCGACCGATTCGTCGCAGCTCGCCCGATCATCAACATTCACCACTCGTTCTTGCCTGCCTTCGTTGGGGCGAACCCATATCGCCAGGCCTTCGAGCGCGGCGTCAAGCTCATCGGCGCCACGGCGCACTATGCCACCGCGGACCTCGACGAGGGCCCGATCATCGAGCAGGACACCGTTCACGTGACGCACCGCGACGACGTCCAACGTCTCACCGCCCGCGGGCGCGACCTCGAAACGATCGTCCTCGCGCGTGCAGTACGGGCCCATCTCGAACACCGAGTCCTCGTCCACGGCCGCAAAACCGTCGTCTTCTCCTGAAATTCGGAGCGATCGTTGCGCCAGGCGCACGAATCGCTCCGAATTTCGGGCTCTGGGCGGGGAGGGTTTCGGGTTCAGGTGGTGGCGGTGGCGGCGCGGCGGGCTCGACGGGCTCGCGGGGCGCTGCCGCTGGGTTCCCAGGAGAATTTCCGCAGTGCGACGAACAGCCCGACGACGCCCCACGCGGCGATGAACGCCAGCTTGTCCCACTGGAATGCCGGGGCCTCGACGTAAGGGGTGAAGCAGGCCTGGAACGCCTCGACGAACGGCTTGAGTGGAAAGATGTTGCCGAGGATCTCGATCCACCGTGGCGGGTCATCGAGCTGGATGAAGATGTTCGACACGAACGCCAGCGGAAGAATGATGGCGTTGGCGGCAGCCGACGACGAACTGGCCGACTTCACGAGTGACGCCAGGGCCATGCCGAGCGCAGCGAACGACGCCACCCCGACCAGGAACGTCACGAACGCCGCGGGCACCTTCGCAGGGTCGATGTCGAGGTCGTACGCCACAACGCCAACTCCGAGCATGACCGTGACCCCGACGAATGCAATCACGATCGCTGAGCAGATGAACCCGGCGATGTAGATCCACGTCGGCAGCGGGGTGCCCCGCCACCGCTTGAGCACTCCCTCGTCACGCCGGATCGGCACCATGTTCGCCAGGTTCGTGAACGTCGCCGACGCTGCCGTGAACGCGGCCAGCCCTCCGGTGTAGAACTGGCGCGACGACCAGCTCCCCTCGGGTGTGTCGATCGTGGAGTTGCCGAAGAGCGCATTGAACAACACCAGCATGATCAGCGGCAGGCCGAGCGTGAAGAACATCGCCACAGGGATCCGCCAGAACGTGACCAGTTGGTAGCGGGTCTGAACAGCGAGCAGCCTGGAGGTCGAAGGAAATCCACTCATGCGGTCGGCTCCTCGACGCCGGTGAGTAAGTCGGTGGTCGAGTCGGTGGTCGAGTCGGCAAGGCTCAGGTACACCTCTTCGAGCGACGCTCGGCCCACCGACAGTGAGTCGAGTTCAACGCCGGCCTCGATGGCCCATCCGGTGAGACGGTGTACGACGGCGGTCGGATGATCGACGTTGGCCTCGACCAGCCGGCCCGACACCCTGATATCGGTCAACAGGATCGGAGCGAACGTCGCCGCGGCGTCGCTGATCTCGACCGACTCGGGCAAGGTGAAGCTGACGACCGTGCCACTGATGCGATTGATCAACTGCTCGGGTGTGCCCTCAGCGATCATCTGGCCCCGCGACAACACCCCAACTCGCGATGCAAGGTGCTCGGCCTCGTCGAGGTAGTGCGTCGTCAGGAGAACGGTCGTGCCGTCGGCACCGAGCGCCTCGATCAGGTCCCACGACTGCCGACGAGCAGCGGGATCGAACCCCGTGGTCGGTTCATCGAGGAACAACACCTCGGGCCGACCGACGATGCCGAGTGCCAGATCGACCCGCCGGTGTTGGCCTCCCGACAGTGACCCGACTCGCGCGTCGACCTTCTCGTCGAGCCCCACGAGCGCAACGACTTCATCAAGCGGGCGAGGCGATCGGTAGCAGCCGGCGTAGAGGGCGATGACCTCTCGGACCGTGAACTCGGACTCGACGCCCGACGACTGCAACACGATGCCGATGCGGTCACGAAAGTCACGACCGGCACCGGATGGGTCGATGCCGAGGACTTCGACGAACCCGGAGGTTGCAGATCGATGCCCTTCGAGGATCTCGACGGCGGTCGACTTGCCCGCTCCGTTCTCTCCCAGCAAGGCATAGACCTCGCCCGCGTCGACCTGGAAACTCAAACCGTCGACGGCCCTCACGGCGCCATAGCTCTTGCGGAGGTCGCGTACGTCGATGACGGGCATGAAGAGAAAGAAGCTATCCCCTGGGCGCCGACGTGGAGATCGGCAGGCCCGTGTCGTTGCGGAGGTGCTCGGCCGCCGGCACGAAGTAGGCCATCAGCTCGTCGTCGACACCGTCGGGGAATTCGCCGGCCGCACACGTTCGCTCGACCGCGGCGGCCATATGGACCAGCCAACGATCACGCTCGAGGGGGCCGACGTGGAACGGGAAGTGGCGCATCCGCAGGCGCGGATGGCCGCGTTCCTCCATGTAGGTGGTCGGGCCTCCCCAGTACTGGGCGAGGAACAGCGTCAGGCGATGGCGGGCACCCGTGAGGTCCGGCTGCTCGGGGTACAACGGCAGCAGTACCTCGTCGGTACGCACCCCGTCGTAGAACGCGTCGACGAGTCGTTCGAAGAACGGCATGCCGCCGACTCGGAAAAACAGCGTGGGCGCCGTGTTGTCCACGGCGCCCACGCTAGGGGGATTCTCCCGGAAGCGAGAAGGGGGATCGCTTCGGAAGATCTCTGGGGACCCAGATGGGTCCCGGCTGACGCTCAGGCGTCGGCGAACATCGACTCGGCGTCGAACTTGCGGTACTCGACGAGTTCTTCGGTGTTGACCACGAACGGGGTCTGGTCGTTGCAGGGGTCGAGCACAAGGGCGTCGTCGGTGGCAAGCAGCACCAGCACCGTGATTACGTCGTTGTCAGGCGTCTTGATTTCGATCACATCGCCGGTCTTCAGCTGTTCCATCAACATCGTCGTCATCGCAGTTCCCGTTTCGTTCTGTGTGGTCCGTGTCTTGCGTTGTTCAAGACATCGGTAACAACGTCGATCGACTTGAGGAATTCCCGAGCCGCGACGTGTCACACGTCACCGACCGGGCTCAACGAGTGCCCGGCTCAGTGGAATTCGGGATCGACGTAGTCGGGGAAGATGTCCGGGAGGCCGTTGCTGACCTTGACCGGATAGACCGGCTGGCGCTTCTCGAGGAAGCTCTCGACGCCTTCCTTGGCGTCGGCGCTCGCACCGCGGGCCAAGATCCCGCGTGAGTCGACCCGGTGAGCTTCCATTGGATGATCGGCTCCCAGCATCCGCCACAGCATCTGGCGGGTGAGTGCCACCGAGACCGGAGCCGTGTTGTCGGCGATCTCCCGAGCGATTTCACGGGCAGCGGGCAGCAGGTCGTCCGGTGCGTGGACACTGCGAACGAGACCTCGATCGAGCGCCTCAGCGGCGGGGAAGACCCGGCCGGTGTAGCACCACTCGGCGGCAGTGCTGATCCCCACCAGGCGCGGGAGGAACCACGAGGAGCAGGCTTCGGGCACGATGCCGCGCCGAGCGAACACGAACCCGAATCGGGCCGTGTCGGATGCGAGCCGGATGTCCATCGGGAGGGTCATCGTGACCCCGACGCCGACGGCCGCGCCGTTGATCGCCCCGATGACCGGCTTGGTGCAGTCGAAGATCCGCAACGACACCATGCCACCGCCGTCACGTGGCACGCCGACCTCCGTTTGAATGTCGCTGCCGCCCTTGGCGAACGTGTCGCCGCCGGTACCGAGATCGGCGCCCGCACAGAACGCCCGCTCTCCCGACCCGGTAACGATCACCGCTCGCACATCATCGTCGGCGTCGACCTGGTCGAACGCCGAGATGACCTCGTGCATCATCCGGCCCGTGAACGCATTCATCCGCTCCGGGCGATGCAAGGTGATCGTCGCAACCGAATCCGTCACGTCATACAGAATCTCCGAATACTCCATGCATCGACGGTACCCAGCAGCTGGCACCCGCAGAGAACCCATCGATGAACGCTCCGGACGGAGCTAGATGTCGAGGAATCGGGAGGCGGCAATTCCGGAACCGATGGCGCCGGCCAGCGCACCGATCGCGAGCATGATCAACATCACCGTCTGGTCGTACCCATCGACCACCACGAGCGCGGAGAACCCACTGTTGTCGGGGAAATTCTGAACGCCGGTTGTCCACTGACTGTTCCATGCCCACAGGCCCAGGCTCGCCAGCACCGCTCCGATGACGCCGTGAAGCAGGCCTTCCAGCATGAACGGCACACGGATGAACCAGTCGGTAGCGCCAACGAGTTTCATCAC
>JANPCI010000046.1:0-22378 GCA_031430875.1 Actinomycetes bacterium
CGTTCGATGAGCTCGGCGGTCAGTACGTCGTCGTCGCCGTGCAGTTCGGGTCGGTCCTCGAAGCGGCCCGTGATCACGTACGTCGGCTCGCCCAGGCCAGCGGCGTTCACCGCCCCCGCAGTCGCCGATGCACACGCCAGGCTCGAAGCCCACAGCCTCGTGGCATCGACTGCAGCGACCACGCCCCGTGTGCCAGCTGAGGTTCGTTGCACCAGCGTACGACCAGTGAGGTCGGCGCGGCTGACCATGGCCGGCGAGTTCGGGAAATCGAACCCTTCGGGCCGCAGCCCTCGATTCTCGCCGAGCGCGATCGTTCCGGGGTGCGCAGCCTTGAAGGACAACGCCTCTTCGACGTCGCCCACCAAGTAGATCTCTGCGGCGCCGGCGCCGAATGCGTACGCCGCTGTGGTGAAGGCCCGGATCACGTCGACCACCACAACCGAGCCGGTCACACCTTCGAGCTCCCACCGCGCCAGGTGCCGGGCCATCAGCGACCACCGGAACAGTTGACAATCGTGCCCGTGATGTAGGAGGCCTCGTCGGAGGCCAGCCACAGGATGGTGCGGGCGACTTCGATCGGTTCGCCGCCGCGCTGCATCGGCACCGACGGCGCGACCCGCTCGACCCGGTCCGGCTCACCGCCGCTGGCGTGGATATCGGTGACGATCACACCAGGCCGAACTGCGTTGACCCGGATGCCCTCGGCCGCGACCTCCTTGCCCAGACCGATCGTCAGTGTGTCGATGGCGGCTTTGCTCGCCGCGTAGTCGACATACTCGCCAGGGCTGCCGAGGTAGCTCGCCGCCGACGACACGTTGACGATCGCTCCACCCGCGCCGCCGTGCCGGGTCGACATCCGCCGCACCGCTTCACGGGCGCACAGGAAGGCGCCGACTACGTTGACATCGAGCAGCTCCCGCCAACGCTCGACGGCCATCTCGTCGAATCGCATCTGGTGATGCAGGATCCCGGCGTTGTTGACGAGGACGTCAATGGGCCCGAGCTCGCCGGACACCCGGTCGAACATCGCCATGACTGCACGTTCGTCGGCAACGTCGGCCCGCACGGCGATCGCGTTCACGCCCGCTGCCTGACATCCGTCGACGACTGCCTGCGCTGCTTCGCCATTGCGTGCGAAGTTGACTGCGACGTTGTCGCCCCGCTCGGCTGCAAGCCGTGCGGTGGCGGCGCCGATGCCGCGGCTCGCTCCGGTGATCAGGACGACGCGCGCCATGCCATCTCGTTCAGGCCGACGGTCGCACGCCGACGATGCTGGCTCGCTCCATCACGCGGATGTCGGGCCAGTAGTCGCTTGATGCGTAGTGCTGCACTGCGAGGTTGTCCCACATGGCGATCGAGTTCGGGTGCCAATGCAACCGGCAGTGGTACTCCAGGACGTTGGCCTGGGCGAACAGCGTGACGAGCAGCGCATCGGATTCGGCCGGGTCGAGGCCGACGATGCGGGTGGTGAAGAACCGGTTGACGTAGAGCAGCCGCTGGCCCGAGATCGGGTGACGGATCACCACGGGATGCTCGACCACCGGGTACTTCTCACGCATGGCGTCGCCGTCGGCGCCGGCGATCGTGTGACCGAACGCCTGCATGTAATCGTGCTCCGCGACGAGCCCTTCCAGGCGATCCTTCACCTCGTCAGACAGGCCTTCGTAGGCAGCGTTCATGTCGCAGAACAGCGTGTCGCCACCGGTTTCCGGAACCTGGATTGCCCGGAGCACTGCCCCCTTCGACGGCACCGTTCGCCAGGTGACGTCGTGGTGCCAGCCGTTCTCGTAGCCGCCGGTGTCGGCGTCCTTGGCGAAACGCACGAGCTCGGGTCGCTCGTCGTTGTTGCGCAGGAACGGGTGCACCTCGAGTTCTCCGAATCGACGGGCGAAATCGATGTGCTGCACGGCGGTGAGCACCTGGTTGCGAAAGAACAGCACCTTGTAGTCCACCCAGGCGCGGCGGAGTTCCTCGAACACTTCGTCGGCGAGCTGCTTCGACAGGTCGAGGCCCTTGACGATCCCACCGAGCGTGGAGCCGACCTGGCGGACCTCGAAGTGCTCCCACTCCAGCGCCGTGAGCCGGATGCGCTCCGCTGCCAAGTGCGCAACGGGCCCAATGACGGCCTTGTCGGGCCCGAAGGTGAGCTTGCGGGCGTTGAACTCAGCGATGTCGCCCGACGGCTCGATCCCTTCGAGCTTGGCGATCGCCGAGTTGGTGGTCTCCAGGTCGTCGTCGGTGATGCTCATCTCGTCCCCTCATCAGCAACGCCGATCGTCGCTGTCGCCAACGTACTTGCCGAGCACACGGCAGACCTCGGCCGGAGACGGAACTCGGGCGGCCTTGACGATGAGCGAAACACCCCGTATCCGGTGCTTTCGCTCATCGCGACTGAATCGTCCGACACGTCGGCGAGCGGTGCGGCACCCTACGGTCACCGCCATGGCTGTACGTCTTGACGAATCCGACGAATACATGCACGAACTCGGCCCTGAGTCGAACTTCAACGAGAGCATGTACATCAACTGCTTCGACCCCACCCAGGGGGTCGGCGGCTGGTTCCGCATGGGCAACCGCGCCAACGAGGGCACCGCCGAAATGACGGTGTGCCTCTACCTCCCACCGGAGGCCGAAGGGGGCAACCGCCAGGTCGGTTTCATGTTCAAGCGGCCGGCGATCGACAACAATGACGCCTTCGACGCCGCCGGGCTCACCTGGACCATGGTGAAGCCGTTCGAGGAACTGCGGGTCGACTACGTCGGCAAGGTCGTCGTGCTCGACGAGCCCGAACAGATGGCGAACCCGAAAGAGGCGTTCACGAACAACCCGTACGCTGAAGCGGAGATCCACCTGACGTTCACCGGGCAGGGTCGTCCGAGCATGTTCGGCGGCGAACCCGACACACCGCACGAGACACCGGGCGAGGAGTTCGCCAAGGGCCACTACGAACAGCTCATCGAGGCGACCGGCACAATGCGCGTTGGCGACCGCGAGTGGCAGATCAACGGCTTCGGCCTACGCGACCACTCGTGGGGTCCGCGGTACTGGCAGGCGCCGTTCTACTACCGCTGGCTCACGGCGAACGTCGATGAGCACTTCGGGTTCATGGCAAGTCGCGTCGCCAAGCGCGATTCGCCTGGAACGCGCGGCGGGTTCGTCTGGGAAAACGGTGAGATCCACCTGTGCGACGACGTTCAGATCACGACCGACACTCGGGGCGACGAGAGCTACCACGACCGCATCGAAGGGGTCATCCGCTCGAGTCGGTCCGACCGAGAGTGGCGGTTCACCGGCGAGGCGCTCAGCCTGATTCCACTGCGCAACCGGCGCCAGGCTCCCGACGGCGAATGGCTGCAAACCCGCATCTCCGAGGCCTACACGAAATGGACGGTCCACTCAGGCGAGTTCGAGGGCCGAGTGG
The DNA here is from genome assembly GCA_031430875.1 of Actinomycetes bacterium. GTDB lineage: Bacteria > Actinomycetota > Acidimicrobiia > Acidimicrobiales > Ilumatobacteraceae > Sva-07. Next base: position 3,422 of record JANPCI010000046.1, read on the forward strand.
GCTACGGCATGTCGGAGTACCTCGACCAGATCATCGACGAACAACCCGTCGGCATCGCCGAGTAGCGGCGGGTCGGCACCGCTCAGGCGGTTGCTACCGTGGCGCGATGTCAGCTCTGCCACCGCCGCCCCCACCCTCAGAACCCGAACGCGGCCATCGGGCGATCGCTGAACGACTGATCGACCGGCGCAGCCTGGTGACGCGAGTGGCGGTGAGCCCGGATGAGGCACGCGTGGCGTTCGTCGTGGCCACGACCGATCTCGCCAAGAACACCACTCGGACACTCGTCTGGATCGACGACGCCCCAGTCACCGCAGGTGAGCACGACGGCAACCCGGCCTGGTCGCCCGACGGACGATTCCTCGCCTTCACCTCGCGGCGCGGCGAGAAGAAGGGCGACTCGACGTTGCACATCCTCCCCGTCGGGGCGCCGGGCGAGGTGCGCACCGTGTGCACGATGCCGGACGGACTCGGCGACGTCACCTGGTCGCCGGACGGGCGCTCGATCGCGTTCACGAGCCGGACGCAGGACGAGCGCTACGAGCAGCCCGACGAGTCGTGGCAGGCCCCGCGCAAGATCGAACGCTTCCTCAGCCGTCTCAACGGTGAGGATTGGGTGTTCGACCGTCCCGCCCACATCTACGTCGTTGCCGCGGACGGAACGGGTACTCCCCGCAACCTGACCCCCGGGGAATTCCGGCACAGCGGGGTGAGCTGGCTGCGAGACTCGTCCGGAATCGTTACATCTGCGCGACGCCACGACACATGGGATCGTGACTTCGCGGTCGACCTCTACGCTGTGCCGCTCGACGGTGGGAGCGAAGGGGTGCGTTGCCTCACGAACCACGACGGCCGGTACTCGCAGCCTTCGGTGTCGCCGGACGGCCACTCGGTCGCGTTCATCGGCTTCGGCGATGCTCGGGCAATGGCGCAGAACGCAAAGGTCGGCATCCTCCCGACGAGCAGCGAGGGCGCTCCGGAGTCGGCGATCCGCTGGATCTCCGCCGGGCTCGACCGCACGTTCGAGACCACCTCAGGTTCACCGGCGCCGGTGTGGGAATCTGGGACGCACCTGCTGGCGGTGGCCGAGGATCGAGGAGATGTCCACCTCTATCGGCTGCCGGCGGACGGCTCGTTCGTGCCGGCCCCGGTGACCGCCGGACCACTGACGGTCACGACATTCGACGCCACCGGAGCGACGCTCGCCACCGTTCGCAGCACCGTGACCGGACTCCCCGAGCTCTACGTCGGCGACGAATGCCGGACCCGCGTCGGTGCGGAGTTCTCGACCCAGCTGCTCGGTTGGGAGAAGTTCACGGCCCGCACGACCGACGGCAGCGACGAGATCGACGCGTGGATCATGCGACCCGCCGACTTCGACGAGACCTGCCGCTACCCCGTGCTCCTCAACGTCCACGGCGGCCCATTCGGCCAGTACGGCGAGCACTTCGCCGACGAATTCCAGATGCAGGCAGCGGCTGGGTTCGTGGTCGTGCTCGGCAACCCACGCGGCGGGAGCGGACGCCACACCGGTTGGGGCCAGGCGATCCTCGGGCCCCGCCATCCGGCCAAGCCCGGTACCGGATGGGGCAGCGTCGACGTCGATGATGTGCTGGCAATCATCGACACGGCGCTCGACCGGTACGAGTTCTGCGACCCGGACCGGGTCGGCATGCTGGGGGGCTCCTACGGCGGCTTCATGGCCACCTGGCTCGCAGCGCATCACGGCGACCGGTTCCGGGCGTTCTGCTCGGAGCGGGCGGTGAACAACCTCCTCTCGGAGGAGTGGTCGTCGGACATCTCGACGTGGTTCGTCACTGCGCACGGCGTCTCGCACATCGATTCGCCCGAGGAGTACGAGCGCATGTCACCGATTCGAGGCGTGCGCAACATCGACAAGCCGATGCTGCTCATCCATTCGGAGAACGACTTGCGCTGCCCGATCGGTCAGGCCGAGGAGCTCTGGGTGGCGCTCAAGCTGCTCGGCAAGGAGGTCGACTTCTACCGCTTCCCGGGAGAGGACCACGAGCTGTCACGTTCCGGCTCACCGGTCCACCGCGTGCAGCGCGCCGAGATCATCCTCGATTGGTTCTCCGACAAGCTCACGCCAGTCGGCGGCGAACGATCAGCTTGACCGCCTCGATCACGGCGAGCAGCCCGATGCCGAGCAGCGCGCAGATCGAGATGTCGACGGCGCTCAACGAGTCGAGCTTGAGGAATTCGCTGAGCGGGGTGTAGACCGCGGCGAGCTGCAGGACGATCACCCCGGCACCGATGAGGAGCATCAGCCGGTTCGTGCCCAGCCCGATCGTACGCAACGATTCGGTCGACGACCGCGTCGCGAAGGCCTGGCCCACCTGCATGAACGCCAACGCGGTGAACATCATCGTCTGCCACTGATCGAGGTCGAGCGCGTAGTAGCCGAACCCGACCGCCAAGGTCGCGACACCGATGAGCGTGCCGACCCATGCAGTTCGATGCCCGAGCCCACCGGCCCACAGCCCGTCGGACGGCCGGTGGGGTTCGCGCTGCATCACACCGGGTTCGGCGGGTTCGACACCCATCGACAACCCGAGCAGACCGTCGGTCATCAGGTTGAGCCACAGCAACTGCAGCGGGAGGAACGCAATCACGACGCCCCCATCGGCACTGCCCGCCACGAGGAACGGAATCGGCCAGATGAGCATCACGATGATCTTGCCGAGGTTGCCGGCGACCGCGAAGCTGACGAAGCGGCGCAGGTTGTCGTAGATCACCCGTCCTTCTTCGACGGCCGCCACGATCGTGGCGAAGTTGTCGTCGCGTAGGACCATGTCGGCCGCCTCTTTGGAGACGTCGGTGCCGGTGATGCCCATGGCGACGCCGATGTCGGCTCGCTTCAGGGCGGGCGCGTCGTTGACGCCATCGCCGGTCATCGCGACGACCTGGCCCTGAGCCTGGAGGGCGCCGACGATTCGCAGCTTGTGCTCGGGCGAGACCCGGGCGAACACCGAGACCTCGGACGCCGCGGCGCTGAACTCGTCGTCGCTCATCTGGTCGAGGTCGGAGCCGATGAGTACCCGATCGCTATCGGCGATTCCGAGATCGGTGGCGATGGCCAGGGCCGTGAGCGGATGGTCACCGGTGATCATCACCGGGCGGATGCCGGCACTGCGGCAGATGGCCACGGCGTCACGAACCTCGGGGCGTGCGGGGTCGATGATCCCGATGAGCCCGAGCAGGGTGAGCGATGACTCCGGGTCATCGTCGGGGCCATCGAGCGTGCGGTACGCCAGGCCGAGCACGCGCATGCCCCCTGCGGCCATGGCATTGTTGGCGGCGAGCGCACGCTGGCGCCACTCGGCGTCGAACTCGACCACGTCGGTTCCGTCATAGATGGACGTTGCATGCTCGATGAGGCCGTCCGGAGCGCCCTTGATGAACGCGATCGTCCGATCCTGCGGTAGCGCTGTGAGTTCCGCGATGCCGCCGGCGAGAGCCCCGTGGATCGTGCTCATCCGCTTGCGAGTGGAGTCGAACGGGCGCTCGTCGATGCGCGGGATCGACCTCCGCAACCCTTCCACGTCGAGGCCGGCGACGTGGGCCGCCTGCAGGAGCGCCGTCTCGGTCGGGTCGCCGAGCAGTTCGACGGTTCCGTCGGCTGTGCGCTGGAAGTCGCCGTCGTTGCACAACAGGCCGGCAACGAGCGCCAACCGCAGCGCCGGCGGCCCGGCATCAACACCGGTCGCCGCATCGGAATCGAACTTCAGCTCTTGACCCGCGACGTCGAGCACGGTGACCGTCATCCGGTTCTCGGTGAGCGTCCCGGTCTTGTCGGAGCAGATGACCGTGACCGAGCCCAGCGTCTCCACGGCCGGCAGCTTGCGAATGAGCGCCTGGCGCCGCAGCATGCGCTGCGCACCGATGGCGAGCGTGAAGGTCACGACCGCCGGTAGACCCTCGGGGATGACGGCGACCGCGACGCTGATGGCAGTGAGGACGAGATCGGCCGCCGACTCGCCGGCGATGGCCCCCATGACCACAACAGCCAACGCAACGGCGATACCGATGAGCGCCAACTGCTTGCCGACGCTGTCGAGCCGACGTTGAAGTGGTGTCGGCTCTGAGTCGACGTTCTGCAGCAGGCTGGCGATGTGGCCGAGTTCGGTCCGCATACCGGTTGCGACCACGACACCCCTACCACGCCCGGCGCTGACCTGCGTGCCGGAATACGCCATACAGACCCGGTCACCGAGGGCGAGGCCGTCACGATCGACTTCTTCCACCTGCTTGTCGACCGGTTCGGACTCGCCGGTGAGCGCCGCCTCCTCGACCCGCAGGCTGGCGACTTCGACGAGGCGCATGTCGGCGGGCACCACGGTGCCGGCATCGAGATGGACCACATCGCCGGGAACGAGCTGGCCCACCGGAACCGACGTGGTCAATCCGCCACGGGTGACGCGGGCCGATGGCACCGCCATGCGCTTGAGTGCAGCGATGGCCTGCTCGGCTCGGTACTCCTGGAAGAAGCCGAGGGCGGCAAAGAGCACCACGATCGCACCGATCGCACCCGCTTCGAGGTACTTGCTGAGCAGCAGCGACAACAATGCGGCGCCGATCAGGATGAGCACCATGATCGAGGAGATCTGCTGCCAGATCAGGCGGAGCTTGCTCGTGCCCTTGGACTCGGTGAGTTCGTTCGGCCCGAACTGGGCGAGTCGTGCTGCCGCCTCGGAGGCATCGATCCCATCGAGCGACCCGCCGAGTCCATCCAGCACGACGTCAACTGATTGACGGTGCCACGGTTCAACCGCAACAGAGGCGTTCTCGGCGGGATTGGAAACGGTCGTGGGGGCGTGCATGGCCAACTTTCAGCAAACGTGGATGGGTTCGCTGAAGGTCTCCCCGCCCATCGGGCTGGCCCCGCCGACTCCGAGTGGAGCGTGTTGACGACGGACCTCGAGGGGTACTCCCCTTCAGATATGTGACTGTTGATTGTAGCGACGGTGCCGGGTCAAACGTGACGTTTCGTCAGGTGATCCTGCTGAGATGCGCGCTCAGGTGGTGTTGGAGCGGCTGGCCGACGGCTGCCATGCGGAAGGTGTACTGCAGGTTGTCTCCAGTCACCGAGATCGTCCGTTCTGTGATCGTGACCTCCTTCGCCGACGTCGTGGAGCCGATCGACACTGAGCGCACGTCGATGACGACCGTGCCATCGTTCGAGACCACCGCCCCCTCGTAGATCTCGGCGAGACCGGTCGGCTGGGCCATGACGATCTCGATACTGCCAGGCCCCGGCACCCTCCAGTAGCCCGACTCGGAATGCATCGCCAGGCCGGTCTCGGGGTGACGAGTTCGCTGCGAGTACGCCAGGAACGGCTTGCCGACGTGGGTGAAGGTGATCGACTCGCGATACGCGAAGTCGTCGATCGTCGGGTACTCGCCCTTGCCCGCACCCTCCCATGTCCCGAGCAGCGCCGAGAGCGCCGACACGGCTGGATGAAGTTCAGGATCCATACATCCACCGTAGGAGGGCGCCAACCGGGCGCGTGCTACGCATGGGTCCGATGGATCCCGCCACACCGCACCCGAACTCATCCGACCTGTACCTGGCGCTGAACATCGAACCAGTTGATCACGCCGGTGGCCACCGATACATCCACGTGATCGGCACGTCGGTGTTCGTCGACACCGAACTCGCCGACGAATCGTGGGAGTGCCACGTGGTCGGCATCGTGGAAGGGGATGCGTGGTGGGCGGTCGATGTTCCGGCCGACGCAGACGATCCGTCCTACGGTTCCGCGCTCGACCTGTTCAGCTACTTCGGCCGGGCGGCGCAGAGCGAGTGGATGGCTGCTGGTCGCGCCGTACAAATTGTCGAATGGGCGCGCACGCACCGGTTCTGCGGCCGATGCGGCACCCCGACCGAGCCATCGTCGGGCGAGCGGGGCATGAAATGCCCGACCTGCGGGCTGGTCGCGTATCCGCGTCTCGCCCCGGCGATGATCGTGTTGGTCACCAGGGGCCAGGCAGGGCCCGATCAAGAGGCCCTGCTCGCTCGAGGCGTCAACTTTCCAATGCCCATGTATTCGTGTCTCGCCGGATTCGTCGAGGCCGGCGAAGACCTCGAGGGCGCGGTCGTGCGGGAGGTCGCGGAGGAAGTGGGCCTCACGGTTGGCAATGTCACGTACCGGGCGAGCCAGCCGTGGCCGTTCCCTCACAGCCTGATGATCGGCTTTCGCGCCGAGTACCTGCGCGGCGACATCGTGCTCGACGAGACCGAGATCGCTGACGCCAACTGGTACCGCCGTGATGCGCTTCCCACGATCCCGCCGGGGATCTCCGTGGCCCGGCGCCTGATCGACGAGTGGCTCGCCGAGGCCTGACGCGAGCACGGCCGCGAACTACCGTCGTCGCCATGTCTGATGTCGTGATCGTCGATGCCGTCCGCACTCCCATCGGAAAGCGCGGTGGCGGCCTGTCCACCATGCATCCCGCCGAGGTGCTCGGCACCGTTCAGCGGGCCATCATCGATCGAACCGGGATCGACCCGAGCGAGGTCGGCCAGGTCGTCGGAGGCTGCGTCAGCCAGGTCGGCGAGCAGACCTTCAACATCACGCGCAACGCGTGGCTGTCGGCCGGGCTTCCGCTGACGGTCGCTGCGACGACGGTCGACACACAGTGCGGATCGAGCCAGCAGGCCACAAACCTTGCGTCGGCGCTCGTCGGTGCCGGTGTGGTCGACGTGGCCCTCGCATGCGGCGTCGAGTCGATGAGCCGGATCCCGATCGGCAGCGCCGGCGGCAAGGCGCTCGGGCTCGGCAGCCCAGTGCCCAAGACCTATTTCGCGCAGTATGAGATGACCTCGCAGTTCGAGGGCGCCGAGCGCATCGCCGACAAGTGGGGCATCACTCGCGACGACACCGATGCCTTCGGATTCGCTTCCCAGCAGCGCGCTGCGCAGGCGTGGGCCGAGGATCGCTTTGCCGGCCAATACGTCACCGTCGAGGCTCCCGACATCGACGAGGAAGGCAACCTCACGGGAACCAGCCACACCGTGGCACGCGACGAAGGGCTGCGTGAGACCACGCTCGAGAAGCTGGCGTCACTCAAGCCCGTCGCTCGGGAGAACGGTGTCCACACGGCCGGCAACTCCTCGCAGATCTCCGATGGCGCCGCTGCTGTCATGATGATGACCGAGGCCAAAGCCAGCGCGCTGGGCCTCACGCCGAAGGCACGCATCGTCGACACGTGCCTGGTGGGAACCGATCCGGTGCTGATGCTCACCGGGCCCATCGATGCGACGCAACACCTCCTTGGGCGCACCGGGCTGTCGATCGACGACATCGACGTGTTCGAGATCAACGAGGCGTTCGCCTCGGTGGTGCTCGCCTGGGCGAAGGAGGTCGGTGCCGATCTCGCCAAGACCAACCCGAACGGCGGAGCGATCGCTCTTGGCCACCCGCTCGGCGGCACGGGCGCGTTCCTGCTGACCAAAGCCCTCTGGGAACTCGAGCGCACCGGCGGCCGTTACGGCCTCGTGTCGATGTGCTGCGGCGGCGGCATCGGCACCGGCACCATCATCGAACGCCTCTGACCACCCCTCCGCGTCCCCACCCCAAAAACCCGGTTTGCGTTGCGGTTCCATTGGGACGGCCCAACCGTTTCGTCACGCAAACAGGGTGGTGGAGGGGGTGCAGGCTCGGGCCGGTAGAACTGCCAGGTGCGCCATCTCGGAGCAGTGTGCTGTGTGCTTGCCGTCATTGGAGGTTGCAGCGGGGGTGACCGCACACCGAACGACGGCACGGCAACGATCACGCACGTGGTCGACGGCGACACGATCGACATCCAGATCGGCGGACGAGACGAACGCGTGCGACTGATCGGTATCGACACACCTGAAACGAAGAAACCGAATGCCCCGATCGAGTGCTACGGACCCGAGGCCACAGCGTTCACCACGTCGCTGCTCCCGGTTGGATCCACGGTGCGGATCGAACGTGACGTTGTCGGCCGCGACGACTACGGGCGACTGCTCGGCTACGTCTACATACTGACCGATGGCAGCACCGATACGTTCGTCAACCTGGAGATCATTCGACAGGGCTACGCGACACCGCTGACCATCGAGCCCAACTCCACGTTCGCCCGCGCCTTCGCCGAGGCGGCAGGCGAGGCGGAGGCCGCCGGGCTCGGCCTCTGGACGACCTGCTCGTCCTGACCGTCCGGTAACGTCGCCGCAGTGACCGATGAGATCTCCCTCGCCGAACGTCTGGGGTACCGGCCCGACGATCGTCTGGTGATTATCTCCTGCGACGACCTCGGGTCGTGCCACGCCGCAAACGTCGGGGTCTTCGAAGCGCTGCACGACGGAGTGGCGACGTGCGCATCAATCATGGTTCCGGCCCCGTGGGCCTGCCATGCCGCCCGCACCGCGCTCGCAACCGACGACATCGGCGTCCATCTCACCCTCAACGCCGAACACGAGTGTTATCGATGGGGCCCGATCACCCATGCCCCGTCGCTGCAGTCGGGTGAGGGCGGATTCCCACGATCGCTCGAGGATCTCTGGGAACATGCCGATCCGGCCGAGGTGCTTCGAGAGTTGCGTGCCCAGATCGAGCGCGCCATTGCTTGGGGTCTCGATGTGACGCACCTCGCCCCGCATCTGACCGCCATCACGCTGCGGCCGGAGTTCTTCGATGTCTACCTCGAACTGGCCGTCGAGTTCATCCTGCCCATTCGGCTCCCGTCGACGATCACGCCCGAGCAGGCCGGCTTCCCGTTCCGGCGCCTCGCTGCAGAGGAAGGCGTGGTCTTTCCCGACCACTTCGATCACGACTGGCGCGCCGGGAGCGCTGACCGAGTGTTCGGCGCCATCGACGATCTCCAGCCAGGTGTCACCGAGATCCATGTCCAACCGGCCACAGACACCCCCGAGGTTCGAGCGCTCGGCGCGTACACCCAGGGCTGGATCGACGACCTCGAGCTGGTCACCGGCGATGCCCTGAGAGATCGCCTCGCGTCAAGCGGCGCCACGCTGATCGGCTACCGCGATCTTCGCGACGCCATGCGCTCGACCGACTGATCCCCGCCGTTCGGGCCCATCGGTCGAAACGTCACGTTTGACCCGGCACCGTGTGACGTTTGGGCGGGTCAGGGTTGGGCGACGAGGGCGGCGATGGCGGTGGCTGCAGCACCCGATTTCAACTCGTCGAGGACGATGCCCGTGTTGCCCGACGCTTTGAGCGCTCCGCGCATGTAGGCCACCGTCGGATCGAAGTCGTCGGCAGCGGCATCGACGAGCCCCACGGTGACCACCACGTCGGCGTCGTCGGGGCCATCGACGCGTTCGTCCTTCTTCGCGACCACGACGCGGTACTGCACACTCACTGCGCCACCCGCTCACGCACTCCAGCGAACAGGTCACGCTCGTCGTCGCCGGCGGGGATCGACCCAACGAGCGAACGAGCGAGAATCCAGTCCTCCCACGGGTACGCCTCGGCCATCTGGTCGTCGTCGACGCCGAACCACCAGGGCGCGTTCGGGTCGACTTGAGTGGCATGAGCACGAAGCGCACCGGTGCGGGCGTACATGTATCCGGTGATGTCGATGCGTGTCGTGATGCGATGGTCCTGGCCCGGCCGATCGAGCCACTCCTGCTCGAACGGCGACTCGCCCTTGGCGCGCAGGATCATCTCGTGGATCGCCATCATGCGTGCCTTCGACCACACGGAGTAATAGAGCTTTGACGGGGCGAAGGGCTCACCCAGATCGGGGTACCAGTCCGGATCCCCTGCGCGCTCGAACGCCAAGACAGAGATGTCGTGCACCCGGAGATGATCGGGATGCGGATAGCCGGCCTGATCGTCGCCGTAGGTGATGATCACCTGCGCCCGCTCACGGCGGATGATCGCCACGAGCCGGCCGGTGGCCTCGTCGATGTCGGCTTGGTGGAAACACTCAGGGTGGCCATTCGGTTCGGTTTCGGCCATGCCCGAATCGCGGTAGCCGAGCATCTCGACCACGTCGAAGCCGATGATCGCCGCCGACTCCGCCAATTCACCCGCCCGCATCGAGGCCACGAGCACTCGTTCCTCCTCGGGCGTGAGGCCATGGAACGGCTGACCCGGTTCACGCAGCGACGGATTCTGCAGGTCGCCCTCCTCGCCTCCCGTGCAACAGACAAGCACCGTGTGGACGCCGTCGTTGTGGTACTTCGCGAACGTCGGCGCGCCTTTCGACGCTTCGTCGTCGGGATGGGCGTGAACGGTCAACAACGTCATGCGTTCGGTCACCCCGGGGAGGCTATCGGTCGAGCGGTCCGCGGTGCCCGACGAGCCGGCCATGCCCGACCAACCTCCTGAGGGCCTACGCTCCGGCGGGTGAGACGGCACACTGCCCAACGATCAACTGCGGTCGCTGTCGTGATTGCACTGGCGATGCTCGTTGCGGGGTGTGACACCGGCGACGGCAAACAGCTCCGGCCCTACGACCCCGCCGACTACCCGACGATCCCCACGCCGACCACCGAGGTGACCAACAGTGCGCTGCCCGACGACGAGCTGGGCGCCGCCGACCCGAACCTCGCCCCAGCGATCTCCGATCCGGGCACCCTCGAGTCGTTCACGATGGCAGCGCCGTGGCTGAACGGAGCGGCGATCGACGCTCGGTATACGTGTGACGGCCTCGACATCGCACCGGCACTGAGTTGGGGTGGCGTGCCCGACGGCACCGTCGAAATGGCCATCACCATGGTTGACGATTCTGCGGTCAGCGACGGCCAGCCGTTCGTCCACTGGGCCATAGCGGGGCTCGACCCCGACGAGATCGCGCTCGCCGAGGGTGACGTCCCCGACGGAGCCACCCAGGCCCTCAATTTCTTCGGTGACGTCGACTACGGTGGCCCCTGTCCACCCCCCGGCGACGACGCACATTTGTACCGCTTCACCGCATACGCGCTCAATACTTCGCTCCAACTTGCCGATGGAACACTCGCAACCGAGTTCTTGGAGGCCATCACGCAGGCCACGATCGGGTCGACCGACCTGAACGGGACCTATCAGCGCTGACCGGCACGTCCGGGATCGACATCGAACGAAAGCGAGCACGTTGTGCCAGATGGCGACAGCGACAACCAGGCGGTCCAACACGAGGCAGTGCAACTCGCCGCGTCGCTCCCGCTCGCCATCCGTGAACTCCTCGACGCCGACCGTACTGCTGCCATCGTGCTCGCTCTCGACGGCGAGGTGCTGTCTGCGAACGAAACCGCCTTGGAACTCCTCGGTGCGGAGTCCGTCGCTGCGATGACCGTTGGGTCGGCGAGCCGCGCCGTCCTTCGATCGATCCTCGATCACGCGCCCCGTAAACTTGTCAACGGCACGACTGATGGCATCTGGCAGGGCGACATCGACTACATCGACCCCACCGGGGATCACCGGATCTTCCGAGCAACCCTGGCCGCGCGGCACGACTCTGCGTTTGCCGGCGGGGGTTTCATCGGCCTGGCAGCACACGACGTGACGATCTCGCGAAGCACTGCAGCGAACCTTCGCCACCGTGCCACCCACGACTCGCTGACAGGACTCGCCAACCGACGCCAGATTCTCGCGACCCTCGCCCACGCACTGGGAGATCAACGGGGACGGCCGGGCCACGTGGCAGCGATCTTCGTCGACTTCGACCGACTCAAGCACGTCAATGACGCCCTCGGCCATCAAGTTGGCGACCGCCTGCTCATCTCGGCCGCGCAGCGCCTGTCCGACTCGATCCGCCCGCAAGACAGCGTGGCCCGGATCGGCGGCGACGAGTTCCTCGTCGTCTGCTCGAATCTGGCCAGCGCCACCGAGGCACTCGGCCTCGCCGAACGTGCCCGGCGGGCGCTGACCGGGAACCTGCGACTCCGTCAACTCGATGTTCCCTTGTCGGTGAGTATCGGCGTCGCCCTGTCCGATGACGAGTTGCTCAACGACAACGATGCTTCGGCAGCGTCGATGCTGATCAGCAATGCCGACACCGCAATGTACGAGGCGAAGAGCGCAGGGCGCGGGCGCAGCGTGCTCTTCACCGCTGAAATGCACTCCGCGGCACGCGAGCGCGCCGAACTCGCGTCTGAGTTGGCGCGAGCGATCACCGACCGACGTCTCACGATCGAGTACCAGCCGATGTTCTCCACCGTCACGCATCAGGCGGTCGGTGCCGAGGCCCTGGTTCGTTGGGAACATCCCGAGCGCGGATGGATCGATCCGAGCGCGTTCATCTCGATCGCCGAGGAGGCCGGCTCGATCGCCCAGCTCGGCGAGTTCGTCCTCGACCAGGCCCTCCTCGAGACACGGCTCTGGACCGAGCGGGGCATCATCGGCGACGACTTCGCCGTCCACGTGAACGTATCGAGGGTTCAGTTGGCGAGCAGCTCCTTCGTCAACTTCGTCATGGCCACGCTGAAGAGCCATGGGGTTCGCCCTGAACAGCTCGTGCTCGAGGCACGTGAAACTGCGTTGCTCGGACGCAGCGTCGACGTCGACCGATCGGTGCAGGCGCTGCGGCGGCTCGGCGTGCGGACCGCGATCGACAACTTCGGCACCGGAGCGAACACGCTCTCGGTCCTCACGGACATCGGTGCCGACATCTTGAAGCTCGACGGAGTCTTTGGGCTCTCCAAGGGTTCGTCCGACACCGACACCCGTCTGGTTCGTGCGGTGGTGCTGCTCGCCCATGCACTGGGGATGCGCGTCGTTGCCCAGCGTGTCAACGATGTCGACCAGCTCCGCCACCTTCGAGCGGCAGGCTGCGATGCGGTCCAGGGCAATCTGCTCGCTCCGGTGGGCCGTGCCGACGCACTGGTCACGACGACTCCGTTCTGACTCTGCCGACATGGAAGCCGGCGCGCCGCCTGCTCCATCGCCACGTTGGTCGATACCCTGATCGACGTGCCGTTGCCGCCACCGCCCCCACCAGGCTCGTCCGGCGCTTCGGGGCCCCCGTCGTTCGGATCTGCTTCCCCGATGGGGCCGTCAGGGCCGCTCCCCGTTGCCCCGCCGGCGACCACGTGCTACCGCCATTCCGATCGCCCCGCCGGACGCCGATGCACCCGATGCGGGAACCCGGCATGCGAATCGTGCCTCGTCCAGGCCACTGTTGGCAGTCACTGTCTCAGCTGCGCCAAGGCCAGTCGACCCGATGTGTCGACCCGGGCCCGATTCTGGTCGGCGCGTCAACCGCTTCTGGTGACGATGACGTTGATCGGCATCAATGTGGCGATCTTCATCGGCGTCCTGCTGTTCACCCGCGACCCCGGTGCCCTGACGGGCAGCGTTACCGATGCTCACTTGATGTTGGGCGTCAGCCGCGACGTACTCGCCCAGCAGATCGCCTGGCAAAGCGACAACAGTGTGTTCATCACCGAGCCGTACGGGTGGTATCGACTCGTCACATCGGGGTTCATGCACTTCGGCGTCATCCACGTGGCGTTCAACATGTACTTCCTCTATGTACTCGGCCGCATGCTGGAGCCGGCGTTGGGACGAGTGAAGTTCCTGCTGTTGTACATGGCGGCGCTACTTGGCGGTTCGCTCGGCGTCATCGTGATGGGTGGTGCCGGAATCACCGCCGGCGCGTCCGGTGCGGTGTTCGGACTCCTGGCCGCTGCCACCATTGGGCTGTGGAGGCGGGGCGTCAACCCATTCACGACCGGGATCGGCGCCACCCTCATCCTGAATCTGTTCATCACCTTCGCGATCCCCGGCATCTCCATCGGAGGCCACGTCGGCGGCATCATCGCCGGGTCGATCTGCGGCCTGGTGATGCTCGCACCTCCCTATCGGAGCTTTCCGCAGTGGGCGTCGTACGCCACCCCCGTCGCGGTCGGCGCATTCAGCGTGATCGCTTCCGTCATGATCGTGATGTCGTGATCGCGCATGAGCCTGCGTGATCGACATCTCCAACGGCTTCGCCACGAGCACTTCGACACACTGGTCATCGGTGGGGGTATCAACGGCGCCGTTGCCGCGGCGTCGCTCGCGGGCCGGGGTGCAACGGTTGCACTGATCGACCGGGGCGACTTCGCCAGCTTCACCAGCCAGGCGTCGTCGAATCTGGTGTGGGGCGGGTTCAAGTATCTGGAGAACTACGAGCTGTGGCTCGTGTTCAAGTTGTGCCGATCGCGCAATCGTCTCATGCGCGCCTATCCGGCCAACATCCGCCAGATCGGGTTCTACGCGTCGCTCGACAACTCTGCGCCGTACAAACCGTGGTTCGCCGGGCTCGGAGCGCTCGGCTACTGGATCATCGGACAGTTCGGCACCAAACCACCGCGGGTGCTGTCGACCGCGAAGATCGAGCGTGAGGAGCCTGCAGTCGACACTGCGAGCGTGGCCGGTGGCATCGAGTACTTCGACGGCATTCTCGTCGACAACGACGCACGGTTCGTGTTCTCGTTCGTGCGAGCGGCGATCGAAGCGGGCGCCGCCGCCGCCAACTACGTCGAACTCGTATCGGCCGAGCGTGTCGCCGGACGTTGGGTGGCGACGGTCCGCGACGTCGACCGCGGCGACGAGTTCACGGTGACGGCTACCACGATCGTCAACGCCGCTGGTCCGTTCGTCGACGAACTGAACGAGCAATGGGGTGTACGCAGCAACCATCGCATCGTGTACTCCAAGGGCATTCACCTCGTCGTTCCGCGGCTGACCACGCACGACCATCATCGGGTGCTGGCGTTCTTCGACGACACCCAGCGGCTCTTCTATGTCATTCCCATGGGTCGCCGCTCCGTGATCGGCACGACCGACACTCGCATCGACACGCCGTTCACCGAGGTGACCGACGACGACATCGACTTCCTCCTCGGTCAGATCAATGCGCGCCTCGACCTCGAGACGCCACTCACCCGTGCTGACATCATCGCCGAGCGCACCGGTGTTCGCCCATTGGTGGTGCCGACGGCGCGGCGTGGACGGTCGTGGTTCCGGCGTGGAGGCGACCCCGACCCCTCCACGGTCGACTGGACGAAGCTGAGTCGCAAACACGCCGTCGAGACGGATAGCGCGCGCAGCATCGTCACGATCTTCGGTGGCAAGCTCACCGATTGTCTCAATGTGGGCAGGGAGGTTGCCGACGAGGTCGAGGCACTCGGTGTCCCACTCGAGGCTGACCTGCGCAACTGGTACGGCGAGCCCGCCGAGGCGACCCGGGGCGAGTTCTACCGCCAGGCACGGCTGATGCGGCTCGACGAATTCCGCACCAAGGATGACACCGAACCGCTCACCGACCGGCTCTGGCGCCGCTACGGGCGACGCGCGTTCAGCATGCTCGAACTGATTCGCGAAGACCCGACGATGGCGCAGGACGTGATGGGTTCGGCCGACTACCTGCGCGTTGAGTTGCACTCGGCGGCCCAGTCGGAGATGGTGACACGACTCGAGGACTTCATGCGACGACGCTCGAAGATCGAACTCGTCGTCCACGACGATGACATCCGCAACTCGCCCGGACTGTTCGACATTGCCGAGATCCTCTTCGGCGACGATGCCGAGCGGCGATTGGCCGAGTACTTCGGTGGCGCTGACGCGATCCCAGCCGCCGTTCTTCAGCGGCGACTACAGCCCGATTCCGCGACGTGATCGCGTCGATCCGCAAGTTGTTGTCCGGTGAACGCCCGGAGTTCGACGACGCGTGGCTGCTGGTCCTCGAGCAGCAGTTCGAGCACTGGCGACTCCTGACAGCCGACGAGTTGGAACGCATGCAGGGCTTGGTCGCGGGTTTCTTCCACAACACCCGGTGGGAAGCAGCCAACGGGTTCACACTGACCGATGACATCAAGGTGCTCATCGCCGCCCAGGCAACGATGCTCCTGCTCGGACTGGAGATCGACGACTACCCGCAACTCACCTCCGTCATCGTGCATCCGTCGACAATTCGACTACCCGGGGTCTCCTCGGCGGGTGGCTCGGTGGTGACGTCGGGCACGCAGAGCCTGCTGGGCCAGGCCCACTACCGGGGCCCGGTCGTGCTGTCGTGGAATGCCGCACGACGAGGCGCCCGTTTCCCCGAGGCCGGCGAGAACGTCGTCTATCACGAGTTCGCTCATCAGCTCGACATGCTCGATGGCATCACCGACGGCACTCCGCCGCTCGGCGACGAGGCTGCTCGACTGCGCTGGGTCGAGGTGTGCACCACCGCCTACGACACCGTTCGTGCCGAGGGATCACCTGTCCTGCGGCCGTACGCGGGGACAAACCCGGCCGAGTTCTTCGCCGTCGCCACCGAAGTGTTCTTCAACCGGCCGGTCGAGCTCTGCGAAAACGAGCCGGCGCTCTACGCCGAGCTGTGCGGCTTCTACCACCAGGATCCAGCCGCCCGAATGCCGGCGCATCTCCCCTGAGCTGGGGCGATGCCCTCCAGGCAACTCTGTGACACCCCCTCGTCATGATGGTGCTCATGATCACCAACGCTTCCAACCTTCGCCGTTCGACGGCCGACCAGACCGATGCCGCCGAGCAGCTCACCCTGCTCCCGAACGAATCCGTGACGGCCCGATTCCGCCTCAGCCGAGACACCCGTGAGCGCGGCCTGCGCCACGTGGCCGAGATTCGCCAGATGCTCTCCGAGCGAGCTGACCTCACCGCGATCGCAACGGTGGACAACGCGCAGACGCTCCACACCCGTCGCGATCAGGCCGCCTGAGCATCTTGGTGCTGAGGAGCGGGCAGAGATTCGACGTCGTCAGCCGGCGCTGGGCGACAGGTCGGTGACGGCCTGCCAGTAATCGAGTGCCGGATCGAGCGGAAGGATGGCCAGCGAACTCGTGGTGACGCCATTGTCGAAGTACTTCTGGATCTGGGCACGACACTGCGCCGGTGATCCGTGCACCACCAGATCGTCGACGACCTGATCGGGAATCGCCGCAAGTGCTGCCTTGCGATCACCGGCGGCCCAGGCGTCCCACATGCCCTGGAGTTGATCACCGCGTCCGAGCCACTGATGGAACGCCGCGTACACCGGCACGTTGAGGTAGGCGGCGATCGCGAACTTCGCGGCCCCTCGCACGATGTCGGCGTTCTCGCTCGGGCAGCAGAAGATGCGCGCCACGATCTCCCGATCCTCTCCCCCGGCGGCATCGCGCACCACCGGCACCACGGTCGACACGTCGGCGGCCGAGAGCCAGTTGATGATCGCCCCATCGGCCTCACGACCGGCCAAGCGCAACATTCCTTCGCGCAGGGCCGCGACGAGGATCGGAGGCTGCTGCTCGGGACGGACGCCAAGCTTGAAGCCGTTCACCTCGAAGGTGTCGTAGGCGTGCTTGATCTTCTCGCCACTCAGCGCATCCTTGAGGAAGCGGACGATGTCACGAACCTTCTTGTACGGCTCCTCGAACGGCACACCGTTCCACCGCTCGACGATCACATTGCTCGACGATCCGATCCCGATCGCAAACCGCCCCGGCGCAGCGTCGGCCATCGACGCCACGCTCTGGGCCATGCAGGCAGGGGCCCGGGTGTAGGCCGGAACGATCGCCGTGCCCAATCGGAGCCTGGGTTCCCAGGCGGCGGCGAGCGCAAGCGGCGTGAAGGCGTCGGCACCGTCGGATTCGGCCGACCAGATGTCGGTGTAGCCCATGTCGGCCAGTGCGCTGAGCTTCTCACGGTGAGAGTGCAGCGGGCCGGGAAGCGGAACGGTCATGCCGGGTCGTGTCGGGAGCGCCATGCGCCGACACTACGCACCAGGGGTCGCGACATCGGAACCCGCGGGTTCGCCGCGTTGCTGAGTGCGCTACTCGGCCAGTTGGAGGCCTGAGCACGTCGGTGGCGCTGTGATGGGATTGCATCGCGCCACAGCTCCGTCGTCGAACCTCACGACATACGGGCTGTCGAAGTATTGGCTCGGCGCGTAATAGTCGGTGCTCAGGAACTGGGCTCCCGATGCGAACGCAGCATCGCGGTCAGCAGTGTCGTTGATTCGCGCATCGGCGGTCGGCGAGTCGGTCCGAGTTCGGATCAAGTACCCGGCTCGAACCGCAGCGTCGAGTTCTGGCGAATTGGGATCGTCGAAGCGAACGAACGCGGCATCGGGGTCGCCCGGCGTCGCGCTTGTGAACATGGGGCGGCCCTCGATGCTGGGACGGCCATCGGTGTACAGCGCTCGTAGGTCCCCGGTGTTGTTGAGCGCAAACATCACCTTGCCTCGGCTGGCGTCGATGCTGGGCCATCCCACTTCGAGGACCGCCATCTCCAGTGTCGCAGCAGCGCCGCGTACGTCGTCGGGCGTGATGAGTTGTTCCGGATCGAACACCGACTCGATCTCGTCGTCGAGGGCGTCGAGCAGTTCGGGCGTCGTCGGCACGGGAACGGTCCAGGGCAGATCGATCGTCAGGTCGATGCCCTCAGCAGCAGCCGCCTCGGGAACCGACTGCGTCTTGATCTCCAACATGATCATCATGGGCAGATGGTTGGGATGTCGACTCGACCATGCCTCGATCTCGGTCAGACAGATGACGAGGGTCAGACAAGTGCTCTCGTAGTCGAAGTCTTGCGTGTGTAGCACCTTGTACCCGGGCAACTGGAGCTCCGGCTCGCGAGCAATCGGGTCGAGGCCAATCACGGCATTAGCGGCGCGGTTCGCATAGAGACCGCCGTCGGGGTCGGCGAAGACATCGAGTTCGAACTGGCGGATCCCGAACTCCTCGAGCTGCTCGGTCAGCGGCCGGTGCGAGTAGTCGATGCTCTCGGCGAGTTCCGCCGAGACCGCCGTGATCGCGTCGAACGCAAGCGGTTGGGGCTTGAGGTGGAAGCTGTTGTGCGAGCCGATCACCTGCATCTCGTTGATCGCGAGCGCACGAGGCGGCGCCGCAGTGGTCGGCGCAGACATTGCCGGCGGCGCCACAGTCGACAGCGCCACCGTGGACGGCGACGCCGCATCGGGTGCAGTGATGGTCGGCGCCGTGTCGCCGCCCGATCCACACGCTGCGAGCAGCAATGC
>JANPCI010000047.1:0-2535 GCA_031430875.1 Actinomycetes bacterium
GGGTCTCGCAGCTGCATTCGCAACGATGGTGGCGCTGCACTCCGGGGTCGGCCAGGTGGTCGACGCCAACCTGCTCGAGACGATGTTCCAGATGATGGGGCCACTCGTGTCGCTCTACGGACTCACGGGCGAACAGCAACCGAGGCTCGGCGCGGGGCTTCCGTACACCGTGCCTCGCGGAACCTATCGGTGCAGCGACGGACGGTGGATCGCCGTGTCGACGAGCAGTGATTCCGTCGCCGCGCGAGTGATGGGTGTACTGGGCGTCGGCGACGACGCACGGTTCGACACGTTCGAGGGCCGCACGGCCCACCGGCTCGAACTCGAACAGATCATGACCGGCTGGTGTGCGCAACGAAGCCAGACCGAGGTGCTCGATGCGTTCACGGCCGCCGAGGCCGCGATCGGCCCGGTGTACGACATGGCCGACATCGCCGCCGATCCGCACTACGCCGCGCGCAATGCGATCGCCGACGTCGGCGGCACACCCATGCAGGGCCTCATCGCCCGCCTGTCGGCCACCCCCGGAGCGCTCCGGTGGGCGGGTCGGCCCCTCGACGCCGACGGCGATGCCATCCGCAAGTCCGGCTGGCCCTGACGACCGCCACCCCACCCCCGAAGCCGAAATTCTCCTCTGGGGGCACGCTGGGCGCGCACTGGGAGGAGAATTTCGGCTCTGTTTGGCGGGGATGTCAGGCGGTGAGGCCGATGGGGCAGCTGACGCCTGTGCCGCCGACGCCGCAGTAGCCGTTGGGGTTCTTCGCGAGGTACTGCTGGTGATACGGCTCGGCGTAGAAGAAGCCGGCCGAGAGATCGATCGGCTCGACGCCGGTCGTGATCTCGCCGAAGCCGGCACCGTTCAGGCGTTCCTGGAACATCGCCCGCGTCGACTCGACGATCGCCCGCTGCGACTCGTCGGTCAGGAGGATCGCGCTGCGGTACTGGCTGCCGACATCGTTGCCCTGGCGCATCCCCTGTGTCGGGTCATGGCCCTCCCAGAAGGTCTGGAGCAAGAGTTCGTAGCTGACGACCTCGGGGTCGTACACGACAACAACGGCCTCGGTGTGACCGGTGCGACCCGGGCAGACCTCCTCGTAGGAAGCGTTCGGTGTGTAACCGCCGGCGTATCCGACGAACGTGCTGTACACGCCGTCGAGTTGCCAGAACTTGCGCTCGACCCCCCAAAAACAGCCCATGGCGAACACTGCGGTCTTCATTCCGTCCGGCCACGGCCCGACGAGCGGGTGGCCGTTGACGAAGTGGGTCTCGGGAACCGGCATGGTCTGATCGGTCCGGCCGGCGAGCGCGTCGGCAGCGTCGACCATCTGGGCGTTCTTGCGGAACAGCATGCGGGCCAGGATACGAGGGCTTCCGTGACAGCCTCGCGCCGAACCCGGAACGAACCGCAGGCCGGTCTGTTGGGGTCGGGTCCGGAAAGACCGGGCCGCAGGCCCACCCCTAACACGGCGGATCCGGGCGCTAGGATTTCTGAGCCGTGTCCTCGATCACTCCCAGCGCGCAGACGCGCACACCGTTGCCAGAGGGCACGATTCCCGTCGGAATCTCGCTGCTGATCGCGGGCGTCGCGACGTACGCGTTCTTCAAGGTCGGCACCGTCGCAGTCGGCGGGGCGGAGGAGTTCGCGCCGATCGCGGCGATGTGGTTCGCCGTCTTCGCACTGGCTCCAGGCTTCTTCCTGCCGCTCGAGCAGGAACTCGGGCGGGCCCTGTCGCATCGCCGTGCAGTTGGCGAGGGCGGGCAGCCCGTGGTCCGCAAGGTGGTCCGCCTCGGCGCCATCCTCGTTGCGCTCGTGACGGTGGTCATCATCCTGTTCAGCCCGTGGATCGCATCGTCGTACTTCGATGGCGATTGGTTCATGGTCATTGCGTTGATCGCCGCGTTTGCTGCGTACGCCCCGGCCCACATGACCCGGGGTATCTCGTCGGGCACTGGCCGTTTCCACGACTATGCGGTTGTTCTCGGCGCCGACGGCATCGTGCGCATCATCCTGTGCGTCGCTCTGGCCGTCGTCGGTGTGACGGCGGCAGGTGCGTACGGCATGGCGATCGCGGTGTCTCCGTTGTTCGCCGTTGCATACGTGGCTCGTCGCGGCGCGCTTCGCACCGAGCCGGGACCGGAGGCCGAGTGGAGCGAGGTGACCCCGAACTTGGGTTGGCTGCTCATCGGATCGGTGTGCGCGGCGACGCTGCTCAACGCCGGGCCCATCACGGCGAGCCTGCTCGCATCACCCAGCGAAGAGGCACTGGTCACTGCGTTCTCCTACGGCGTGCTGCTCTCGAGGATCCCACTGTTCCTGTTCCAGGCGGTACAGGCTGCACTCCTGCCGCGGTTGAGTCGCCAGGCTGCTCAAGGGGCGTTCGACGAGTTCCGTTCCGGTCTGAAGAAGCTGATGCTCCTCGTTCTCGTCGTCGGGGTGGTCGGCACGATCGGTGCGTACGTGCTCGGGCCCTGGGCGCTCGAGCTCGTCTACGACGCCGATCTCAGTGGTCGCACTCTGGCGATGCTCACGGTCAG
>JANPCI010000048.1:0-3579 GCA_031430875.1 Actinomycetes bacterium
GTGCCCGCCCGTCTCGACGCTGCCTCCACCGTACGGTTGGTCGCAGCGTCGTTGGCCGCCGACGCCGGGTTCACCGTCGACGACGTGGAAGATGTTCGTCTCGCCATCAACGAGGTGTTCACCTGCGCGGTCGTGGGGAACAGTTCCCGCCCGGGAACAGTGGTGGTGCGATTCGACATCGGCCCGTCGGACCTCGTCGTTGAGCTGAGCGTCGCCGACGGCGTCGCTCCGATCGAGCTCGACGACCTCGCCGGATCCATCCTCCGATCGGCGGTCGACGACGTGCGCATCGAGGACAGGCTCGTCGCGCTCACCAAGCATCGACGACCGTCGCAACTCGATGATCGATGACAGATCAGCCGAAACCGTACGACGTCGATGACGACGACCTGTTCCGCTCGTTCGCCGCGTCCCGTGATCGTCGGACCAGGAACCTGATCGTCGAGCGGCACACCGGCCTCGCCGTCCACATCGCTCAACGGTTCCCTTCGAACCGCAGCAACCTCGAAGATCTTCGCCAGGTCGCTTTGTACGGTCTGGTCAAGGCAGTCGACCGATTCGATCCCGATCATGGATCCCAGTTCGCGTCGTTCGCCGGAGTCACCATCGAAGGGGAACTCAAGCGGTACTTTCGAGATCGAACCTGGGTCGTCCGTGTTCCCCGATCGGCCAAAGAACTCCACCTCGCCGTACGCAAAGCATCCGAGGAACTCAGCCAACGCGACGGCGTGAGTCCGAGCGTGGACCAACTGTCCGACTATCTCAAGATCGACCGCGACGATGTACTGCGGGGCCTCGCCGCCTCGGCGGCGTACCGGATCGACACCCTCGATGCCCCGTACGAAGACGGAAGCGGCACCGATCGGCAGCAAACACTGGCATCGGATGACGACGGGTACGCCGAGAGTGAAAACCGTCAGCTCGTCCACGACCTGTTGGAACACCTTGCGCCACGTGAACGCCAGATCGTCGAGTTGCGGTTCTTCGACGAACTCTCACAAGCAGAGATTGCAGAACGCGTCGGCGTCTCACAGATGCACGTCTCCCGGCTCCTGCGGCAGTCGTTCGAGCAGATGCGTGACCTGGCCACGCCGGATCAGCAATGATCAGCGGCTCCGCCACCGGAGATCGGCACGACGATGACCGATAGCGCACCAGGCCCACAGGGCGCCGTCGCAGCCATCGAGGTGCGCGTCCCCGCCCAGACGGATGAACTCTCGGGACTTCGTCGCATCGTTCGCGAGTACATCGAGTCAGCAGGTGGCAACCGCTCCACGGCCGACGACCTCGAGTTGGTAGTCAGTGAACTCGCCACCAACGTCATCGAACACACCGCGTCACCCACCATCACCGTCACGATCGAACGAACTCCGCAAGCCTGGATGATCGAGGTGTCAGACGTCGAGGACCCCTTCGTGCTGTCCGACGTCGCAGTGCTCCCGGCGATTTCGGGGCGCGCGGGCCGCGGCCTCTTCGTCGTGCGGTCGCTGGTCGATGACCTCGAGATTGTCGAGAGCTCAACCTCACGCGCTCTGCGATGTCGCCGCCAGTTGACGCGTTGAAGAAATGCCGCCGGTCGATCCGTCACGAGGAACCGCGTGCCAGGCGGTCGACGTCGAGCACCCTGTCGATCTCGGATTCATCGACGAGGCCGCTGTCGACGAGGACATCGCGGATGGAACGGCCCTCGACCCGGGAGCGCAGTACGAGGTTCGTGGCTGCGTCGTAGCCGATCAGAACGTTGAGTGCGGTGGCCACGGCGGGACTGGCCTCGGCATAGGCGCGACAGCGGTCGCGATCGGCCTCGATTCCGAGCACACAGCGGGCTCCGAAGTCCGCCGCCGCGCGGCCGAGGAGCGAAATCGAGGCAACGAGATTGTCGGCGATGACCGGCAGGTACGTGTTCATCTCGAGCGTGCCCTGGCTCCCGGCGAACCCGATCGTGGCGTCATTGCCGATGACCTGAGCGGCGACCTGTGTGACGACTTCGCACAACACTGGGTTGACCTTGCCCGGCATGATCGATGATCCGGGTTGTAGCTCCGGGAGTCGGATCTCGGCCAGACCGGTGTTGGGGCCGCTCGCGAGGAGCCGAAGGTCGTTGGCGATCTTGAACATCGCGGTGGCGGTAACCCGGAGTTGGCCAGACAGCTCCACCAGTGCATCCGGACTGGCCTGCGATGCGAACCGGTCAGCAGCCGGGTAGACCGCCAGCCCAGTTGTACGGGCGATCTCGGCAATGGCGATGTCGGCCACCCCGTCGGGCGCGTTCAAGCCGTTGCCGGTCGCTGTTCCCCCGAGTGGTACCGCGGCCACGCGCACACAAGTTTCACGAATGCGCTCACGCGCTTCGACAATCTGCGCTGCGTACCCACCGAACTCCTGGCCCAGGGTGATCGGCGACGCGTCCATCAGGTGCGTGCGCCCCGCCTTGACGACATCGGCGAACTGGTCGGCGCGGTTCGCCAATGCGTCATGAAGCACGTCGAGTCCCGGCATCAGCACGTCACGGACCTCTGCGAGCGCTGCCATGCGCACTGCTGTCGGGAACACATCGTTGGTCGACTGCGACGCGTTTACATGATCATTCGGGTGGATCCTCGTTGATCCGGCCAGCTTGCGCTGCGCCAGCGCAGCGAGGACCTCGTTGACGTTCATGTTGGTCGAAGTCCCCGAGCCCGTTTGGAAGGTATCGATCCCGAACTGGTGGTCCCAGTCGCCTCGGAGCACGTCGTCGACGGCGAGGCCGATGGCGGTGGCGATCGGCTCATCGATGCCCGTGATGTCGCCGAACCTGGCGTTGGCGTTGGCCATCGCCCGCTTGATCACGACGAGAGAGCGCACGACCAACATCGACATGGGCCGTCCGGAGACGGCGAAGTTCGACAGTGCGAGGCGCGTCGCCGGACCGATCAGCTCCGTCGACGTTGTCCCGAAGGAAGCGGAGTGGACAGGTGAATCGCTCATGTCGACAGTCTTGATGAACCCTGCCACTAGCGCTCACACGGCAGTGGCAGGGTCACCATCGTCGTTCAGGACTCGTCGCCGGTGTCCTCGATACCTTCGCCGCCTGCGTCACGATCCTCGCCTGACTCGGTGGGCTCGTCGCCGGTGTCCTTGGTTCCGTGGCCGGGTTGGTCCTTGTCGTTCTCCTGCTCGGTTGGTCGGTCGGTCGTCATGTCGTCATCGCTGAGGTTGGTCATGCCCCCGTGATTCCCAATTCGTGGCCGTCTCAATCATGCGGCCCCCTGCTGCGCCACACTCAACCGCGGTTTGAACGGCCGGACGATGGGGAATGCCCACGACATGACCAACTCAAAGATGGATGAAACCAAAGGCCGGATCAAGCAAGCGGCCGGTGACCTGACCGACAACGATTCGCTGAAGCGCGAAGGCAAGGCCGACCAGGCCGGCGCCAACGTCAAGAAGGCGGCAGACAACGTCGCCGACAAGGTCGCCGACGTCGTCGACAAGGTGAAGGAAAAGACCACCGACCGCTGATCTCAGTCGTCGAGGGCCGATACAAACCACCCCCCGGTAGGTATCGGTCCTCGACATGAAGCTGCAACGCGAACGTGC
>JANPCI010000049.1:0-4249 GCA_031430875.1 Actinomycetes bacterium
GGTGCGGCCGGCACGACCGGCGCGTTGTTCGGCGGATGCACGGCTGGTCGACACGGTGGTGAGCCGGGTCAACCCCGTACGCGCGTCGAAACGCGGCTCTCGTGCGAGGCCACTGTCGACCACCACGCGTACGCCGTCGACCGTCAACGAGGTTTCGGCGATGTCGGTCGAGAGCACGACGCGCCGCCGGCCCGGTGGCGATGGGGCGAGTGCTAGGTCTTGTTCGGTGGGCGTCAGCGCGCCGGCCAGCGGATAGACGTCGACGTCGGACCCCACCACGTCGTTGAGCTGCGACTCGGTCCGGCGGATCTCGCCGATACCCGGCAGGAAGACCAGGATGTCACCGGATTGCTCGCGTAGCGCCCGTGACACTGCAGCGACGACCGCCGGTTCGATCCGGTCGGGTCGGCCGGGGCCACGCTTCGTCGAGCGACCCCGCCCGCCGCTTGCGGGTGCGGGCGGCATCCAGTGCATCTCGACGTCGAACATGCGCCCGTCGCTCGCCACGACCGGCGCCTCGAGCAAGCGAGTCAGCCCGTCGACATCGGGAGTGGCCGACATCGCCAGGATCCGCAGGTCGGGCCGGATCGTCGACGCCACGTCGAGCGCGAGCGCCAGGCCGAGGTCGGTGGTGAGGTTGCGTTCGTGTACCTCGTCGAAGATGACGATCCCCACGCCCGGCAACTCGGGATCGTTCTGGAGCCGGCGCGTGAGCACCCCTTCGGTGACCACCTCGATGCGGGTGTTCGGCCCGATGTGGCGCTCGTCGCGAGTCTGATATCCGACGAGTTCACCGACCGCCGTTCGTGTCGTCGAGGCCATCCGTCGGGCCGCTGCGCGCGTCGCGAGCCGGCGAGGCTCGAGCATGACGATCCGCTGCTCGCCGAGCCACGGTTCGCCCAGGAGTGCGAGCGGGACGACGGTGGTCTTGCCGGCGCCCGGCGGAGCAACGAGTACCGCCCGACGGTGGTCGCGAAGGGCCGCACGAACCTCGTCCAGCGCCTCGACGACGGGAAGGTCGGGGAGATCGGGAAGGTCGCGCGACGGCCCGCTGGGCACGGGGTCAGCCGAGCGAGGGGGAGCCGCGGAACGGCCCTGGGTCACCAGCGCCTGGCACCGGGAGCGAGGTCCACCACGTGATGGCAGCAATGGCGTCGGCGACCGCTTCCCACTCGGGCGGGTTCCAACCCTCGGCAGCCGCAGCGACAACCCCGTCGACCCGCGTGAAGACGAAGGCGGGGAGCTCGTTGAGGCCCATGGCCTTCACCGTTGAACGGTCGGGGTCGCAGAACACGAGGAATCGCTCGGCGAGCGGACCGAGAAATGTGCGCGCCTCGACCGGGCCGGCGGTGACGATCAAGTTGATTCGTGCGTCGGAGCCGCGGAACTGCTCGAGCACCCGGCTGGCTGCACGCAGGATCCACGAACTCTCGTTGGTGTACGGGTCGAGGACGACCGACGCGAGATGGAAGGTGGTCAGCCACTCCATGACCGGACGGCCCTGACCGAGCGCACCGTCGACGAGTGGCGTGAGGACGAGATCGGTCGGGAGCTTCTCGCCGACCTTCGACGGGACGGTGCGTGTGGTGTCGGAAGTCGTGTCGGCCACGGGGTGCGATCGTAGCGACCGGCGCGGTTGATCGGGGTATTCGTCGCCACCGCGAGACGTCAACGGCGGTGGCGGCTACGGTCGCGGGCGTGCATCCGATCGAGCATCTCCGCTATGTCGCTCGGGCGCAGGGAGCCGATCCGACCTCGCTTGTCGAGGAGACGGCGCACGCGCTCGGATCGCTGCGCTTCGACCCATCGGGCCTGGTGGTGGCCTGTCGACGTATCGTCGAACGGCACCCGTTCACCGGGCCGCTGTGGTGGTTGTGTGCGAACGTTTCGACCTCGGCCGAACCGTTCGAGGCGGTGTGGGAGTTGGCCGACGAGATTCGAAGTGACCCCACCGGGTCCGAACTGGCGGCCGTGATTCCCGACGAGGCGACGGTGGTGACGATCGGCAATCCGGATGTCATCGGTGCGGGGCTGATCCGCCGTGGTGATATCCGTGTGGTGGCACTCGACGCCGGGCATACGGCGACGTCGTTCGTGCGGCGCATGGAGCGCTACGACGTCGATGTCGAGCCGGTCGACTCCGGGGTTGCCGGGGTGGCGTGCCATCACGCCGACGTGGTGCTGATCGAGGCGATGGCGATCGATTCCGGGCGAGCGGTGGTGCCGGTGGGATCGTCGACCATCGCGGCGGCGGGCGTGGCGTGGGGCACGCCGGTGTGGCTGGTGGCCGGTGTCGGTCGACGCCTGCCGTCGGGGTTCATCGACGCGATGGTTGCCAAGGTGGCATCGATGAGCGATGACGGTGACGCGTGGGATCTCGACGTGGAGGTGCTCCCAACATCCATGTTCACCCACGTCGTCGGCCCGCATGGCAAGGTCCCCATGGGCCCGCCAGCCATCGTCGCCGAGTGCCCCATGGCCCACGAACTCCTCCGCCACAGCCCCATCTGACCGCCCCCAATTCCGTTTGCGTGACGGTTTGGTTGGCCCGACGCTCCAAAGCGGTTTGCGTGACGGTTTGGTTGGGCCGTCCCAATGGAAGTGCAACACAAACGTCGGAAGTCAGGCGGCTGTCGGTGGGTGGGTCGGTGGGCGGAGACGGATGCGCAGGGT
The DNA here is from genome assembly GCA_031430875.1 of Actinomycetes bacterium. Lineage (GTDB taxonomy): Bacteria > Actinomycetota > Acidimicrobiia > Acidimicrobiales > Ilumatobacteraceae > Sva-07. The sequence goes on from JANPCI010000049.1 coordinate 2,674, forward strand.
GTTGCGGACGAAAGCGGCTTGCTTCACAACCTCGTCGTAGGTGTACTCGAACACCCGGTAGCCGAGGTCCTGGAGTTCATTTCGTCGTTGGGCGTCTCGGAGTCGGTCGCTCGGCGCCGCATGACCCTTCTGACCGGACACTTCCACGACGACACCGAGCCCGTCGAAAAGAAAGTCGACCCGAGCGACATGGCGGCCGCCGTCGCGGAACACTACTTGCGTGCGGGGGCGTGGAAACCCTGCTTCGCGAACGAGTTCGAGGAATCGGCGCTCGAGCATGGTGTGGCCTCCGGAATCGGTCAGCATCTCCTCGACCCGCAGGCATCCCCATCGGCCCGACCCGCGCAGGCCGGCCAGCTGTTGCAGGATCACCTCGGGCGACGAGAGGTGCAGGCGAACTGCGCTGTCGATCGCGGCCTCGATCCGCCGGGGATGTGCACGCGCGAGGGCGAGATCGAACACCGTGCGGGTCGCCGACATCGTCCGCAAGCCATCGACCATTACCTCGTCGATCGGTCTCAGCCGGGTGGTGGTGTGCACCATGAACGGCACGATCGCGGGTCGTCGGCCTCGATCGATGGTGAACTCGACGGCCCGAGGATCAGACCGATCGAGACCGTGGAGCGCAGCCGCCGCTTCGAAGCTGACCCAACTCCGCTCGCCGAGGCAGAGCAGCCCGGCGCGCAGGCGACGTCGATGCGTGTCAGGCGAGCCACGCAGGGCGTACACACGAGGAGCGATCCGATGAATCACCCCGTCCGCGACCAACCGGTTCTGCTGCCATGTCGAGATGCCGGCGTGACGGAGCTGTGCTGTGGTCACAACGCCGTCCTGGTCGGCGGCAAGGTCGGTGAGGGTGGTGTCGAGCTTCATGCCCTCCCCGTGGGCACCAACTCGGCCCCGGCGGAAAAACCCGGTTTGCGTTGCAGTTCCGTTGGCCCGTCCCAACAAAACTGCAACGCAAACCGAATGCGTCGACGGTCTGGACGGAGGGGTCAGAGGTCGCGGGTGGCGGGGGGATGGCCGAGGATGTCGGTCATCACCTCGAAGGCCTCGGCCTTGCGGTCTTCGGTGACGAAGACCCGGGCCATTGGTTCGCGGCTGGTCATCAATGGATTGAGGCTGTAGTCATCCGAGGTCACTGCAGGGATCCCCTGGGCGTTGAGCTCGTCGACGACCATCGGCGCCATCCACTGCGGGATCCATCCGGCCTCCACGGTCCGGTCGGGATTCGGCGGCTTCGGGAGGTGCTTGCCGAACACCCAGTGCCAGGTGGAGCGAAACGTGGGCATCGCAGAGCTTCCTCGTTCGGGCGGATGGGATCGGGCGGATGCTGTTTCCGCAGCGTGAACTGACTGTACGAGCGGCACGGACCTGTTGTCCACGCGTCCGGCGGTCACTAGTGTCGACTGCCTGGCAATGCTGCCGGGGGACGACAACCAGCGAGGGAACACATGGCGAACATCATCACAGCGGCACTCCTACAGACCGACTGGACCGGCGACAAGGAATCGATGATCGTCAAGCACGAGGAGGCTGCCCGCGAGGCGGCCGCCAAGGGTGCGCAGGTCATGTG
>JANPCI010000050.1:0-3619 GCA_031430875.1 Actinomycetes bacterium
GCGATTGCCTGGTCGTTACGGATCCGGGGCGGAATTCTTGACGCGCCGTTCGCGGCGGTGGCGTTCTCGATGGCCGTCACGGTCAGTTTGTTCGCGGTGCTCGTGTTCGGCGACGCGTCGCAGCGAGCAGCGGCAGTGGCCGTCGCGGCCATGTCACCGGCAGCCATCGTCGACATTCGCGAGCGGCGGCTTCCCGACCGGTGGGTCGCGTTCGCCGTCGGCGTGCTCGCGGCCACTACCTGGGCGGCGTGCGTATTCGGCCAGTTCATCGACCTGTCGAGCATGCTGTTGGGCGCCGCTGTCATGGCCGGCCCGATCCTCGTACTCCATCTCGCGTCGCCGGCGTCGATGGGTTTCGGTGACGTCAAAGCAGCCGTGGTTCTCGGCGCCGCGATCGGTTCAGTCGACTGGAAACTGGCAGTTGCCGGCTTGATGCTGGCCGCGGGACTGGCCGCAACCATCGGCATCGTCGGTCGCCTGCGAACGATCCCATTCGGACCGTTCCTCGTGCTCGGATCGGCGATCGTGCTGGCAGCCGGGGCGTTCACGGGAGCCGCACCATGACCGACGCCCGGGTCTCCTCGCCCGTCGACTCAACAGGGCGCGGCTTCCAACCGGTGTCGCGGCGACGAAACCGAATCGCGCTCGGGGTGCTCCTCGCGGCGGTCGCCATCGGCGGTAACGCGTTCTTGTACGCGAATCTGGACAGCTCCGAACCAGTCGTGCAGGTGGTTCGCGACGTGCCCGCCGGCGAACAGCTCACGTCCGACATGCTGCGCACCGTCGAGGTCGACGCCGACTCGACGGTCAACCTCGTCGCCGGCGACCAACTCGACTCGCTGGTGGGAAGCTACGCGAAGGTCCGGCTCGTTTCGGGTTCACTCGTCACCGCCGAGGCGCTCCAGTCGACGCCCCTCGTCAGCGCCGGGAGTTCGGTCGTCGCCATCCAGGTCGGCGAGGGGACGCTGCCCATCGGTGTGCGCGAGCGGGTTGCGATCATGTTGGTGATTCCCGGAGAGGCCGGGCCGACCTCGATCGACGCCCGGGTGGTTGGATTGCCCGTGGCGACGAGCTCGGCCTTGGGCTTCGAATCGCTGTCGGTGGAGGTCGACGCGGGCGACGCTGCCACGGTGGCCGCAGCCGATGACGTCCGGGTCGTGCTGGTGGAGCCGAGCGACGATCCCGCCGCCCAGCAGGACGGCGGGCCATGACCATCGTCGCCGTCATCGGCGATTGCACCACGACCACGTGCATCGCGCTGGCTGCCGGCTGGCCCGACGGCGGCGTGTTCGTGTTGGAGGCCGATCCGTCGGGCGGCTCGCTCGCCGGATGGCTCGACACGCCGAGCTCGCCTTCACTCGCCACCATCGTGGCGAACATCGGCGGCCGGGATGCAACCGGCGGCTCGGTGATGTCGACGGTGTCGGCCATGACCCAACGCAGCGCGTCCGGGATCAGTTTCATTGCTGCTCCACTGCGCGCGCTCCCCGCCCGCCGGGCGATCGAGGAGGCTGCCGGTGCCGTGGTCCCCGCACTCGCGTCGAGCGGGGTGGTGGTGCTCGCCGACGTGGGACGTCGACAACCCGGCGACATCCCATCGGCCATCGTCGGGTCGGCCGCGGCGACGCTCGTCGTGCACCGCCAGCATGCGGCGTCGGCAGCGGCGGAGGCGGTGCGGCTCGAACGGCTGGTCGAGTTGGTCGAACGCCTCGCCGCCACTGCGCGGACACTGACGCTCGCCGTCGTCGGCAACGACCCGTTCGAGCCTGCCGAGATCGCGCAGCACGTCGACGCGTCGGTTCCCGGTGCCCTCGCCGATGTGGTCACCCTCGCCGACGATCCGCTTGCGGCTGCCGTGCTCGCCGGACGCGCCGGCGTGTCAGCCAATCGCCTCCGACGCCTCCCGCTCATGCGCTCGGCTGCAAGCGCAGCGTCTCGACTCGCGACCGGGTCGCGGATGACGTCTACCACGCCGGGAGTGCCGTCGTGAGTCTCAGCGAGCGCGTCGAGGGCGACGCCGACCAGTCCCGTGCCACGGTGAGCCTTGTGACCGATCGGGTCGCGACTCGATTGATCGAAGCCATCGAACACGACGACGCTCAGCGCTCCGCCCGACGTACGCCGGGGTTGTCGCTCGCCGCCGACGAACGACGTCAACAGCTGCTGGTCGGTGCCTGGATCGGTGATGAGATCGCCACCGTCAACGAAGAACGCCTTCACCGCGGCGAGCGCCCGCTTGCGATCAGCCACGAACAGAACGTCCGGGCCCGGGTGGTCGCCGACCTCACGGGCGCCGGGCCGTTGGAGCCGTTCATCAGCGACCCCGAGGTCGAGGAGATCGACGTCAACGGGCCCGACTCCACGTGGGTCACCTACACCGACGGCCGCAAGATCGACGTCGGTTCGCTGTGGACGTCGGCGGCGGAGCTGACAAAGTTCCAGAAGCGAATGGCGCTGCGGATGACGGGCACCGGCGAGGGCCGGCTCGACACGTCGTCGCCGATGCTCACGCTGCAGTCTCGTGACGGCGCCCGCATCGTGATGGTGTTGGGCGGTTCTGGCGAGCACGGTGTGTCGACTCATCCCCGCCTGTCGATCCGTCGCTTCGTGGTCCGCCAGGTGGGCCTCGCCGGGCTCGCCGATCTGGGCCTGTTCCCGCAGTCCCTCGTCGGGCAGTTGCGCGCCCTCGTCCGGTGCGGATTCACGATTCTGGTGTCGGGGCCTCCGGGGGCCGGCAAGACGACACTGCTCACCGAACTGCTCGGTGAGGTGTCGCCGCTGGAGCGCATCATCACCGTGGAGAAGAACCTCCTCGAGCTGCGACTCGAGGACGACCCGCGGCACCCGGATGCGCCGGCGCTGTTCACCCGTCACGCCAACTCCGAGGGCGAGGGCGAGATCACGACGCGTCAACTGGTGGAGCTGACGCGGCGTCTCAACCCCGACCGGGTGGTGGTGGGCGAACTCGTGGAGGACGAGGCGCTCGACATGCTCGACGTGGCATCGATGTGCAAACGCGGGTCGCTCGCCACCATCCATGCTCACACCGCCGACATCGTCCTGCAGCGCTTGGCGTACTACGTGTCGAAGTCGAACACGAGCCTGCCCGAGTTCGCCGTGAACAGTCTGATCGCCCAGACGGTGGATTTTGTTGTCCACATCGACCTCGTCCGCAACGCGGTGGAGGAGCAGGCAGCGGTGCGACGGGTGACCTCGATCATCGAGGTGGGCGGGCTCGGCGAAGCGGGTGGCGTGTCGAGCACCGAGGTGTGGACGATCGACGACACTGACGAACTCGTGCAGGTCGCGCCACTGTCGCAGCGGCATCTGAATCGCCTGCGCCTCGCCGGATACCAGCCCGATCTGTTCGCCTCAGGCGGCCCCCGGTGAACCTCGAGTCGGCCATCCTCGTGATCTCGACGGTGGCGGGGATCGCGGCGATGGTGGTGCTGTTCGGACCCGACCGGCCACCTCGCGCAGGGCGATCGTTCGACGCTGACCTCGTTCCCCGATTCCTGGCGTCAGTTGGCGTCGGCGCATTGGTGCTGACGTTCTCGGGATGGCTGATCGCGTCGTTGGTCGTGGCGATCGGGTGTTGGTTCGCCGTCGGCCGATGGCA
>JANPCI010000051.1:0-4847 GCA_031430875.1 Actinomycetes bacterium
GGGCCTGTCACCTTCGTGGTTGACCTGATCGCGAATTGTCTGTCGGCCGGTGTTCTGACCCGGGGTGTGGCTCGAAAGAGGCGCGAAGCTCAACGAACCCAAATCAGGAGTGCCCACCTCGGTTTCCCACCACCGAGACAAGGAGACATTCCCGATGAAAGTGATGATTGGTATCGATCCGCACAAGGCGACACACACCGCCGTCGCGATCGACAACAACGAGGTGATGCTCGCCGAACTTCGTGTTCGAGCGTGCAGCTCACAGGTCAGCCGACTGACGCAGTGGGCGGTCCCGTTCGAGGATCGGGTGTGGGCAATCGAGTCCGCACGCGGTCTCGGCTACCTGCTCGCCCAGCAGCTCGTCGCCGCCGGTGAAACGGTGATCGACGTGCCCGCAGCGTTGTCGACGCGTACCCGATTGTTGGGCTCGAGTCGGGCGCAGAAGAACGACCCGAACGACGCCCGCTCAGTGGCGATCACCGCGATGCGCACCGATGGACTCCAACGCGTGACGGCTGATGAGCACGCCCAGGTGTTGAAGCTGCTGGCGAAACGCCACCGTGATCTGGGCCAGCTGAAGAGCAAAGCAGCGTGTCGGCTGCATGCGTTGCTGATGGAACTCCTGCCGGGCGGGATGGCCAAGGAAATGACCGTGAACAGGGCAAACGACCTGTTGGACCAAGTTGTCGACCACGACCAGATCACTCAGCATCGTGTCGAGGTCGCCCGCGAGTTCGTTGCTGACATCGCCCACTACGAAGCCCAGATGAAGGCGTCAATGAAACGACTACGCGCTGGGGTCGCAGCGTCGGGGACATCGCTGACCGACATCCGCGGGATCGGGGTCGTGACCGCCGCGCTCATCATCGGCCACACCGGTGACGTCTCCCGCTTCGCGTCGGCCGGTCACTTCGCGAGCTACAACGCCACCGCACCCATCGAGGCCTCCTCCGGCGAACACCGCCGTCACCGGCTCAACCCTCGAGGGAACCGGCAACTGAACTACGCGATCCATATCGCCGCGATCACGCAGCTGCGCTACCCGTGCGCCGGGCGCGAGTACTACGACCGACGGTGCGCCGAGGGCAAGAACTCCAAAGAAGCAATCCGGGCGTTGAAGCGACACATCTCCAACTCGGTCTACCGGGCTCTCGTCGCCGACGCCGACCGCATCCACGGCTGACAAACGGGCCCGGGAAGGACACTCAGGCACGACACGAAATCCAGCGTGACCGGCTCAACATCCTGAACGGCCGGCTCTTCGGATCAGTCACTCCCCGGACCCGACAATCAACCCTACGACGTCACCTCCGGCACCGCCAGGGGGCTCCCTTCAACGCGTCCCGAAGACCAACAAAAACTGGGGGTTGACACAAAGAGGCATCGCGATGTGGCACGAGTTCCTGCGGCGCCGCCGGGTTACGGGGCGGGTGTTATCGGTGCCCTCGATCGGCACTTCTACTTGCGGGGTAATCCTGTGTCGTTGAACTGCGAGCGGATAGCGCGATGTCCTCCGCCGGGTTGTGGACCCCTGGGAGGTCGGTCTGCGCTATGGGTGCTTCAAGGAATGAGGTGCTGATGGCGAAGAGCGTTTCGGTGATCTCCTCCCAGCTCCGCTTCCGATGCTTGCTCAGTGAGTCGAATGTCTCGACGTTCGTGAGCACGATGAGAGCGTCAACGATCTGATCTCTCGTCCAACCGACATTGACCCTGCCATCAGAAACGAGGCGTCCGGCGATGTGGTCGAGCGATTCGATCCTTCGACCGAAGTAGGTGACCTCGAGAACTCCGGCGATCTCCGGTTCGAAGCGAGCGACATCGAGCGCCGTGCTCAACGATTCGCCCATCTCGGCGAACATGCGACAGTTCGCACCGAGGAACTCGCGTAGCGCCACGACTGGATCTTCGAGTTGACGGGCCTCGTCGAGCCGTCCGACGCCCGCCGTCGCGAGGACGTTCCAGGCGACGGCTTCGAACAGGCCGACCTTCGATCCGAAGTGCCGATAGACGGTGGGTCGCGTGGTGCCTGCCCGTGATGCGATCTCATCGATGGCCACCGGATGGAAGCCCGACAACGTCATCAGCTCAGTCGCCGCCTCGAGGATGCGCTGGCGGGTCGCAGCTGCCGTTTCCTCGCGGCGGCCGAGGCGATAGACGCGTGTCATCGCTTCGACAGTTGACCGGACAGCAGTTTCATGTTACAGATAGTAACACTAAATGTCAGGAGGGCCCATGACAACGGCGCAACGAATCGTGATCGTCTACGGAGTCGCCAGCATCGCGTACGGCTTTGTACTCGGCATCCCGCTCTCACGTAAGCGGATGGGTTCATCCACCGCCTCCCGACATCTCGTCATCGCCCACTTGTCGTCCATCATCCAAGGCGCGATGTACCTCGGGTTGTCCGCAGCGTTCGCATTGTCGACTCTGACGTCGCGGATCGAGACGACCGCTGCAGTCCTGCTGGTCTGCGGGTCAACACTGTTCGTCACAGGCGCAACGCTCAACTGGCGGCAACGAATCGGCGACCACTTCGAGGTCCGCTCGATCGGCTGGCGATGCTTCGCCGCCAGCTCGATGGGACACCTCACGGGCATTTCCGTTGTACTCATCGGCGTCGTCAAGGGGATCTGACCGATGACATCGAACGACCATCGAGCAACCGTGCACCGACTCTTCGACGAAGTGTGGAACGGGCGCCGGTTCGAAGTCATCGACGAGTTGTTCGCGCCCGACTTCGTCGCCGACTACCGGCCATACTCGCCGCTCCGCCGAGGTCGCGAAGCAGTACGTGACATGGTGGAGCGCGCTTACGCCACGATGCCCGACTACCACGAGGAGCTACTCGCAATGGTGGTCGAAGGCGACGCCGCCGCCATCCACCTACAAATCTCCGGTACACAACTCGGCGCATGGGGACCCCTACCTCCGACAGGACGCCGGTTGGAGTTCGAGGAAATGCTGATAATGCGGTTCGCGCCAGACGGCCGAGTCGTGCACCAACGAGGCATCGTCGACAACCTGGCGGGCCTTCGCCAAGCAGGCGTCATGCCCACCCCTCGACAGCCCTGAGCCTCCGATACCCCAATGATTCCGGGCACGCTGCCCGGGCCGCGATCGGGAGATACCGCCACACGGCGCGGAACCCAAGCAATAATCGCAACCCTCCCCGCAGTGAGTCGAGCTGCATCGCCGGCGTTTCGAGCGGTCCGATCACTCGGTAACGCACGCTCGTAGGGCCGAGCGTACGGAACGACTCAAGCGACACACCTTGGAGTTTCGCGATACGATATTTGTCACGTGGACATCTACCGATCTGCTCGCAAGCACGGTGTCGCCGACGCCGACATCGTGCATGCCGTCGACCACGCGCTCGGTGCCGCCGAGCAAGACGACGGCAAGGTGCTCTACCTCGGTGCGGACCGAGCAGGCAACATGCTCGAGGTGGTTTCAGTGACCCGTGACGATGACACCGAGATCGTGATTCACGCGATGCGGATGCGTCGAATCTACGAACCGTTACTTCGTGAGATGAGAGGAACCGATGACTGAGAACAAGACACACGGACGAACCAAAGCGGGCGTCGAGCTGACCGACGATGTGCTCGACGAGCTTGCTGGGCAGGCCGAGGCCGGCCTCGACGCCACCAACCTGCGACGACGCCCCGGACGTCCTTCGATGGGATCCGGGCCCGCCGATTCGTTACCCGTCCGGCTCGACCCTGAGCTACGACGGGCCGTGGACGAACGCGCAGCGGCTGAGCACACCACCGCATCCGACGTCGTTCGCGAAGCACTTCGCCGCTACCTCCGAGCCGGTTGATCGACCAACCTGCTGCTGACGGCCACCCCAAAACACCGGACGCGATCCGCACCTCGACACCCACATCCGGCAGGGAGGATGTTGGAGGTCAGGCCCCCGGTTGGGCGGCACATAATCACTGGTCGGGCGACCGGCTGGGTCGCCTGCGAGGGCCGGCCGCCATGGTGGTAGAGACAGGACTCATAGTTGACAATTGTTTCCATACGCGTACAATTATTTCCATGCTTCTCGATCGGCCCTTGCTCACCGTCACGCCGACGGTCGACGGCGACGTGCTCAGCCTTCTCGCTCGCGCCGACGCGGCATTCACGGCGCCAAAGGTGCAACGTCTGCTCGAACGGCATTCGGTACCAGGCGTGCGCAAGGTTCTCAACCGGCTCGTCGAGCAGGGCATCGTCAACGCAGACCAGGCTGGCCGCACTCTCTCCTACCGTCTGAATCGGGACCATCTCGCAGCGGCACCGATCATCGAACTGGCCCACCTGGATGCCGCTCTCGTCGAGCGCATTCGCACGGCGGTGGCCACGTGGAACCAAGCGCCCCTTCTCGTCATGTTGTTCGGGTCCGCTGCAACGGGGCAAATGCGTGTCGACAGCGACATCGATCTGTTCGTGGTCGGGAACGAGCCAAGCGATGCCCGAGACCGTTGGCGAGCGCAGATTTCCGATCTCGAGCTCGACATTGCGAAGTGGACGGGCAACGACGCCCGCGTGCTCGCCTATTCCGTCGACGAATTGAAGCATTCGAACGACGCAGTCGTCGACGACATTGCCCGCGACGGAATACTCATCGCCGGCGACCGAGCCTTGCTTCGCCGCTCGCATCGGCAGGCTGGCTGATGGCAGCCTCACCCGGTCGCACCTCGGAATGCACCGCGGCAATCCGAGACGGACGCATGGCGAAGGCGAGGCAGTTCGTCGAAGCGGCCGAGACCGTCGAGCTACTCGCCGACGACGCCAACGATGTCGCCGACGCGTACGTGACCCTCTGCGTTCACGCCGGGATCGCCGCTGCGGACGTCATC
>JANPCI010000052.1:0-17670 GCA_031430875.1 Actinomycetes bacterium
CGTGGCAACACCGACGAAGCCGACTGCCGTCAGCCCCCTTGCGTTGATCGAGCTCGGCCTGTGCGACGCCCTGGCGTCGGTCGATACTGCATCGTCGCTCGTCGACGCTGTCTCCCTGCTCGTCCTTCGTGGAATCTGCGATCTCCGCGGCGCAGTTCGGCTGGTCACATCCGGGCCCGCCGAACTCGTCGGGCTCAGCGATCGAGGACGCCTTGTAGCCGGACTGCGAGGAGATCTCGCACTCCTCCACCCCGACCGCGAGCACTTCCGGATACGTCGAGTCTTCCGCGCCGGCACACCGAGCGCGGTGACCAGCGTCAACGGCGCAATCTGAACGACGGCCGGCAGGCCCCGACGCGTACAGTCGGCACCGTGGCCGTACCCCATCCGTATCTCGACTGGCCCGGGCCGATTCCGTTCGCCCATCGAGGCGGCACGAGCAGTGCACCCGAGAACACGATGCCGGCATTCGAGCATGCGGTCTCGCTCGGTTATCGCTACCTCGAGACCGACGTCCACCTCACCGCCGATGGTGTCCTCGTTGCGTTTCACGACACCGACCTTCTGCGAACGTGCGGCGTCGATGTGACGATCGCTGCCAGCACATGGAGCGAACTCAGCGAACTGCGCGTCGATGGACGTGAACCGATTCCGCTGATGACCGACCTGCTCGATCGCTTTCCTGATGCCCGCTTCAACATCGACTGCAAATCCGACGCCGCAGCTCCTGCCCTCGTTGAGCTCGTCCGCGTACGCGACCTGATCGACCGAATCTGCATCGGCTCGTTCAGTCATGCACGGCTCATCAAGCTTCGCTCGCTGCTCGGAGCCGACCTCCTCACCTGCCTGAGCCCCCAGGAGACCGCTCGGCTCCGTCTCACCGGACGCGTGACCGGCGCGGCGCGCCGCGCCGCGCAGGTCCCGGTTTACGCAGGAAACTCAGCCCTCGCTCGACGGGTCACGGTTGTCAACGAGCGCTTCGTCCGACGCGCCCACAGCCAGGGAACCGCGGTTCACGTGTGGACCATCGACGACCCGACCGAGATGCACCGCGTGCTCGACCTCGGTGTCGACGGCATCATGACCGACCGTCCCGAGGTACTCCGCGGCGTACTGACCGAACGCAACGAGTGGCACGAGTGAGGGTCGAAGATGGTCGTCGAATGCCCGCACCGACCAGCACCGTCCGAGCTCCACGCCACATGGTGGCGAGCGCCGATCAGCTCGCCACCTCGGCGGGCATGCAGATGTGGGCGCTCGGCGGCAATGCCGTCGACGCCGCCATCGCCTGCAATGCGGCGATCGCCGTCACCGGACCCCACATGTGCGGGATGGGCGGCGATCTGTTCGCGCTCATCCACATCGACGGCACCGATGGGCGCAGCGAAACGTTCGCGTTGAACGCCTCCGGCCGCGCCGGATCGGGCGCCGATCCTGAGGCGCTCCGGGCAGAGGGCCACACCGACATGCCGTTCAAGCTCGATGTACGCACCGTCACGGTGCCTGGATGCATCGACGGGTGGATGGCACTGCACGAACGCTTCGGTTCGCTCCCCCTCGATGTGATCCTCGCGCCGGCGCGCCGGCTCGCTGCCGATGGCTTTCCCGCGAGCCCCCTTCTCGTCGGTTCCCTTCGGCGCCTCGACGCCGAAAGCCGCTCGAACCTCGCCGAGCTCGCCACGCAAGCGACCACCACGGGCGCAGTCGTGCGTCGCCCCGGCGCGGCGCTGGTCCTCGCCGGGCTCTCCGTCTCCGGACGCGACGGCTTCTACGGCGGCCCGTTCGGCGATGGGCTCCTCGAGATCGGTCGAGGCCTTTTCACCGAGCCCGACCTCGCCGCCAACCAGGCCGACTGGGTGGAACCACTCACGGCGTCGGCCTTCGGTGTCGACCTCCACACGATCGGCCCCAACTCGCAGGGCTATCTCACGCTGGCGGCCGCCATGCTCGCGGAACAACTCGATCTGCCCGACGACCCCGACGACGAGCGGTGGGCCCACCTGCTCGTCGAGGCAGCCACGGCTGCCGGCTTCGACCGTCCCGACCAGCTCCACGAGGGCGCTGATGGCGCGGCACTGCTGGCGTCGATCTCCGATCGGATTGGCATGATCGGTCTCGAACGATCCAGTGGCCGAACTGCCTCCACCTCCACTGGCGACACCACCTACCTCTGCACCGCGGGCATCGGGCGCGACGGCACCCGCATGGGCGTGTCGCTCATCCAGTCGAATGCGTCGGGTTTCGGCTCCCACCTCGTGGAACCGAACACGGGGATCAACCTCCACAACCGGGGCCTCGGTTTCAACCTCCTGGCCGGCCACCCCGCCGAGTTCGCGCCCGGTCGGCGTCCACCGCACACGTTGTCACCGGCGCTCGCAACGCGAGCGGGGCGGCTCGCGGCGGTGTTCGGCACCATGGGCGGTGACGCCCAGCCACAGATCCTCCTCCAGATCCTGACCCGGCTGTTCCATCACGGTCAGTCTCCCGCAGTCGCCATCAACGCCGGGCGCTGGGCCCTCGACGGCCCAACGACCGGGTTCGACACGTGGACCGGCGCAGGCGGCCCGTCGATCGGCGTCGAGGGCCACGCTCCCGAAGGTTGGTTCCCCGGCCTGACCGCACGCGGCCATCAGACAACGTCGCAACCCGCCTGGGACTCCGCCTTCGGCCACGCCCACGCGATCGTCGTCGAGCCCACCGGCATGCTCGCCGGCGCCGCCGACCCCCGCGCCGTCATCGGTTCCGCCGCCGGCAGCTGATCCCCACCAGCCCTTCGCCACCCACACGGTTTCCACCCACCCACAAGGTTTGCGGGAGGATTCTGTTGGGACGGGCCAACCGAAAACTCCCGCAAACGAGAATTGTGGCGGCTGTCGGCATCTACAGGAGCGGGAGGACCTCTTCGGCGAAGCGGGCCATCTGCTCGTCGGCCTTCTTGTACGGGTCGCCGATGAGGTGCGGGAACAGCGTGAGGTACTCGAAACCGAGCAGATCACGCAGGAACGCCACCTCCTCGGCAACCTTCTCGGGCGGGCCGACGAGGATCGTCTTGTTCTCGATCGACTCGTCGAGCGTCGGGATCAGGCCGGGCTGCGACGGCTTGCCGTCGGGGCCCATGTAGCCACGGCTCCAGCCGTAGGGGCCGAGGAACTTCCAGAACTCGTCGTGGCCCGGCAGCGCTGACGCCCGCGCCTCCTCCATCGTGTCCTCGATGCGGTACGACACCACCAACATCCGCTTCTCGTGCGGCGCCAACTCGATGCCGTGCGAGGCCTCGTACGTCTCGCCGTACTTGTCCCAGAACCGCTTGATGAAGCTGTAGTGCTGGTTCCAGAACACAGCACCGTGATCGACGACAGGCACGTAGTCGAGGGTCGGAGGCGACGTGACGGCCTGCCAGATCTCGAACGGATGGATCGGCTTGGGAATCAGCGTGATCTCCTGCACCGTTGAACCCCGGTCGGGAATTCCGTCGATCGGGATCTGGAAGTGCTTTCCCTGGAACGAGAACGACTCCTGGGTGAGGGCGCGACGGATGATCTCCATCGACTCCTCGAACACCTCGCGGTTGTGGATGTCGGCGTCGACCTGATCGGGGTTGTCCATCGAGCCGATCGACACGCCCTTGTCGTTGAGGTGCAGCACCTCACGGGGCACCGTGCCACGGCCCACACCGAGCATCGCTCGACCACCCGACAGGTTGTGCAGCGTTGCAAAGTCCTCGGCCAACCGCAGCGGGTTCCACTGCGGCACCACGTTGAACATCGCACCGAAGCGCAGCGTCGTGGTCTGGGCGGCGATCCACGTGGAGATCAGCAAGCCGTTCGGGATGACCTCGTAGCCCTCGTACTGGAAGTGGTGCTCAGTGGTCCAGAACGAGTCGAATCCGAGCCGTTCGGCCTCCTTGGCCGAATTCACGTAGTCGAGGGTGGCCTTCCAGCACTCGTCGTTCGAGTACCGGCGGTCCATCGGCGCCGGAGCACCCGCACCCGCGTCGTCCATTTCGACGCCTCCGAAGAAGAAGGCTCCCAGCTTGAGGTCAGGGCGTTGCGTCATGGAGGTAGTTTCGCGCAGATGCCGACGACCCTCCTACAGCAGGTCACGATTGTTCACGGAGCCGTGACAGAGGGGCCGCAGGACGTCTTGATCGTCGACGGGATCATCACCCAGGTGGCGACTTCGATCCCGACGGTGGCCGACGAGACCATCGATCTCAGCAGCTATGTGTTGTCACCATCGGCAGTCGAACCTCACGCCCACCTCGACAAAGCGTTCCTGGCCGAACACGTCGCCAATCCGACCGGCGACCTGATGGGGGCGATCGACGCGATGAGCGCGAGTCGGCACCTGTCCGATGTCGGCAACATCATCGAACGGGCCGAACGCGCAGCGCGGCTGATGGCGGCGAATGGCTTCCGGTTCGTGCGCACCCATGCCGACACCACGACCGAACACGGCCTACGCAGCGTCGAGGCCCTCGCCACGGTGAGGGCGCGCCTGTCGGACGTCATCGACATCGAGATCGTGGCCCTGTGTGGTTGGCCCGTCGTCGGGCCCGCCGGAGCCGACCAACGATCGCTGCTGATCGACGCGCTCGCGGCTGGTGCCGATCTGGTCGGCGGATGCCCCCACCTCGAGGACTCCGGAGACACACGGGGAGCGACCGAATTCTTCCTCCAGACCGCCACGGATCACGGTGTCGGGGTCGATCTCCACAGCGACGAAACGCTCGACCCCGATGTGCTCGGTCTCGTCCATCTCGCCGAGATGGTGCTGGCCGGGTTCGACCACCCCGTGACGGCCAGTCACTGCGTCAGCCTCGGGATGCAGGAGTCCCGACGTCAGCGCGAGATCGCCGAACTCGTCGCCTCGGCAGGCGTGAGCGTGGTTGCACTCCCCCACACCAATCTGTTCCTGCAAGGACGAGGCCATGCCCCGATGCCCCGCGGACTGACTGCCGTCGCCGCACTACGCGCCGCGGGCGTGAACGTCGCAGGGGGCGCCGACAACCTTCAGGACCCGTTCAATCCAGTCGGACGCGCCTGCCCGTTCGAGACCGCCGGTCTAATGATCATGACCAGCCACCTCCTCCCCGACGAGGGCTGGGCATCGGTCACCGACAATGCCGCAACCGCCACAGGAGCCGATGTCATCTCGTGCACGCCAGGTTCACCTGCCGATCTCGTCGCGGTGCGAGCCTCGTCGCTGCGCGAGGCCATCGCCTTTGGTCCCGCCGACCGCCACGTCTGGCGTCGCGGGATGAAGATGGGGGAAACGCGGAGTTAACAGAGCGGCCGCGAAGGGGCTGGGGCCACCGACCTATAGTGGCGAACATCATGGTCGACAGCGGAGGACGCCTCGTGCCGACGGATTCGCGTTTCACGGATCGGCGCGTCGTGACGACCGGCGCAGCGCGTGGAATCGGAGCGGCGATCGCACGCCACTTCGCCGCTGCCGGGGCCCGAGTGGCGATCCTCGATCAGCTCGCCGACGAAGCCCGCTCAGTGGCGGCGGACATCGACGGCGTGGCATTCGACTGCGACCTCACCGATGCCGCATCCACCACGAGCGCCATGGAGTCTGCCATCGCAGCGCTCGGCGGCGTCGACGTCCTCGTCAACAACGCCGGCGTGTTCAAGATCACCCCACTGCTCGACATCTCCACTGACGAATGGGATTGGGTCTTCGCCGTCAACACCCGAGCGATGCTGCTCACCACGCAGGTCGCTGCTCGGGCCATGATCGCTCAGGGCACCGGCGGCAAGATCGTGAACATGGCCAGCATGGGCGGAAAGGTGGGGGCCGCCGGCCAGGCCCACTATGCAGCGTCGAAGGCCGCCGTCATCTCGCTCACCCAGGTGGCGGCCGCCGAACTCGGAGCGCACGGAATCAACGTCAACTCGATCTGTCCCGGCTACGTGCTCACTGAAATGGGGGCAACAACGCGGACACCCGAGCAAATCGCCGAGTGGTCAGCGAAATCACCGCTCGGCCGGCTCGCTGAGACCTCCGACGTCGCCGCGATGGCGCTCTTCCTTGCGTCGCACGACGCCGACTACTGCACCGGACAGGCGATGAACGTCACCGGCGGAATGATCACGCACTGAGGACACCGATGACCGACACCATCACACCCGACGCCATCACGACCGACTCGGCCGTCACCTTCCGCGACGTGTCGATGACGTTCCCAGACGGGACCCAAGCGTTGACGTCGACCTCGTTCGACGTCAAGCCCGGCGAGTTCGTCACGGTGGTCGGACCGTCCGGCTGCGGGAAGTCGACACTGCTTCGAATCGCGTCGAAACTCACGCAGCCGACGACCGGCTTCGTCAGCGTGGATCATTCGGGGCTCGGTTACGTCTTCCAGGACGCCACGCTGCTCCCGTGGCGAACGGTCATCCAGAACGTCTCGCTCCTCGCCGAACTCGAGGGTCTTCCCCAGGACGAGACGCGTCGACGCGCGATCGAGAACATCGAGCTCGTCGGACTGACCGGGCACGAGGACAAGTACCCCAAGCAGATGTCGGGTGGGATGCGGATGCGAGCGTCGCTCGCCCGCAGCCTCGTGCTCGAGCCGAAGGTCTTCCTGTTCGACGAGCCGTTCGGCGCCGTCGACGAGATCACCCGGGAACGCCTGAACGACGAGGTGATTTCGCTTTTCCTCCGCAAGAATTTCGCCGGGCTGTTCATCACCCACTCGATCAGCGAGGCCGTGTTCCTCTCCACACGGATCCTCGTGATGAGCGGACGGCCGGGCTCGGTCGTCGGCGAGTTCGACGTGCCGTTTGCCTACCCGCGAGATCCGGAGTTGCGCTTCGACCCAGAGTTCGCCGAACTCTGCGGAAGGATCTCGCAGGCGCTGCGAGGGGCACACTCGTGAGCGCGCCGGCCGACCAGGACATCGCCCCGTCGTACGCTGCGTTGGGAGCCGATCCCTCGTTCATGGGCGAAACCGGCCCATCGGGCCAACCGACCGCCAAGGCATTCGTACGCGCATTCGTCGGGCCACTGGTGTTCCTCATCGTCTTCCTCACGCTGTGGGAGTACTTCCATCGCGACGGCATGCGTCGCTTCTTCGACAAGCCCGGATTCCTGCTCCCGTCACCGACGACCGTCATCGACCAGTCCTTCCTCGATTCGGTCGTCCGCCAGCAGATGATCACAGGTCTTGCATGGACGACGTTCACGGCTCTGATCGGACTCGCGATCAGCGTCGTGCTCGGCATCTCGATCGCGGTGCTCATGGCGCAGGCGCGCTGGCTCGAGCGGTCGATGTATCCGTACCTGGTTGCCGCTCAGGCACTGCCGGTGCTCGCCGTGGTTCCACTCATCGGGTCGGTGTTCGGTGGCGGGATCGGTGCACGCATCTTCGTCTGCGTGATGATCTCGATCTTCCCGATCGTGACCAACACGCTGTTCGGCCTGACATCAGCCGACACCGCCCAGCACGAATTGTTCACCCTCCACGGAGCTTCACGGTCGACTCGCCTGCGCAAGTTGCAGTTTCCGGCCGCCATGCCGTCGATCTTCGTCGGTTTCCGCATTGCGGCCGGGCTCAGTGTCATCGGCGCCATCGTCGGTGAACAGTTCTTCCGCGCCGGCCAGAAGCCAGGAATCGGCGTCGTGGTCGAGCAGTTCCGTCAGAAGGCGAGATTCCCGCAGGTCTACGGCGGCCTCCTCGTGGCGGCACTGCTCGGCATCGCCGTGTTCCTCGCCTTCGGTGCGATACGCAAGCTCGCCATCGGTCGCTGGCACGACGAACCGTCGTAGCCGCACATTTCCCACCCACCCCGGAATCGTCTCGATTCCCTGATCCCATCCAGCGTGAACCCCAACAAGGAGTAACCATGAAAACCACCCGCAGCGCCAAGCTGCTCGGTATCACCCTCGCAGCCGGCCTCGCCGTTGCAGCGTGCGGCAGCGACAGCGACAGCGACAGCAGCACCTCCGAGCCGAGCAGCGACACAACCGCGACCACTGACGCCATGGCCGAGACCACCGACGCCGCCAGCACCGGCGAGGCCGTCTCGCTCGCCGCGGACTGTCCCGAGACAGTCGCCATCCAGCTCGACTGGATGCCCGAGGCCGAGCACGGCTTCCTCTACCAGCTGATCGGCGATGGGTATGAGATCGACGCCGGCAACGCCTACGTGACCGGCCCACTGATCGATGCCAACGGTAACGACACCGGCGTGAAGGTCCAGATCCGCTCCGGCGGCGCTGCCCAGAACTTCTCACCCGTCACGCAGATCATGTACGCCAACGACGACGTGCTGCTCGGATTCGTCTACACCGACGAAGCAATCCAGTTCTCGGGTGACTTCCCGACCGTCGCCATCGAGTCCGGCTACGAGAAGAACCCGCAGATGATCATGTGGGATCCGGCGACGTATCCCGACGTGACCGGTATCGCCGATCTCGGTACCGAGGGCGTCAAGGTTCGCTATTTCGGTGGCGCCGCCTACATGGACTTCCTGACCGGATCTGGCGTGCTCAGCGCCGAGCAGGTCGACGGTTCCTACACCGGTGACCCGAGCCTGTTCATCGCCGACGAAGGCGCATCTGCACAGCAGGGCTTCGCCTCCGCCGAGCCGTACCTCTACGAAAAGGAGCTCACCGACTGGGGCAAGCCCGTCGCGTACGAGTACATCAACGACATCGGCTGGGAGAACTACGCCCAGTCGATCGCGACGAAGCCGGAGAACATCGAGACCTACGGCGCGTGCTTCACCAAGCTCGTTCCGATCATCCAGCAGGCCAGCATCGACTACCTTGCCGACCCCGCCCGGACGAACGCCATCATCCTCGACGCCGTCGCCCAGTTCGGCTCCGACTTCGGTTGGGACTACACCCAGGGAGCAGCCGACTTCGGTGTGGCCAAGATCATCGAGGACGGCTTGATCGCCAACAGCCCCGAAGGCGTCATCGGTCAGTTCGACGCCGACCGTGTGTCGAAGCTGATCGAACTGGCAGTGCCGATCTACACGGCGCAGGGCGCCACGCCGAAAGAAGGCGTGACACCTGACGACATCGTCACCAACCAGTTCATCGACCCCTCGATCGGTCTCTGATCGATCATCGTTGACAGACCGAACAGCTGACGGGGGGACGCTCGACAGAGCGTCCCCCCGTTTGCGTTCACCGACCAGCGGTCTTCAGATGTACGCGCAGAGGTCGAACGGGTTGCCATCCGGGTCTGCGAGGTTGGCGATCGATCCGTACGGCTCGCGACGGGCCTCGCTCAGCAGTTGTGCACCGAGACCGACCAATCGCGTCAGCTCGTCGTCGAACGACGTCGAATCGCATGCGAGGTCGAAGTGAACCGAGCCGCTGCGCGGAACCCCGCGTTGAACGCCGAGGCGTCGCACACCATCGTCATCTGCGAGCACGATCCATCGATCGACATCTTCGCGCTCGACTTCGTGCAGATGTGCCGCAACCGTCCAGAACCGTGCGATCGCATCGGTATCGGCAGAGTCGACCGTGACAAGGTCGAAACGTAAGGTCATCTCGCACCCGGTGAATCGGCCATGTCCAGCACCACCTGAAGCAACACGTTGGCGCCGGCCTCGATGTCGACCGCCTCCGTGAACTCGGCGATGTTGTGGCTCAATCCGTTCACGCTCGGCGTGAAAATCATCGCTGTGGGACAGATCCGGGCAAGCATCTGGGCATCGTGGCCGGCACCGCTCGGCATGCGACGGGTGGAGTAGCCGAGACGGGTCGCCGTCGACTCGACCCGGTCGACTATGTCGGGATCGAACACGACCGGCTCGAAGCGCGCCAACGATCTGGTCGTGATCTCGACGCCCTCGGAGGCCGCGAGTTCTTCCAGGAAGGTTGCCAGACGGGTCTCCGCCTCGACGAGCGTCCGATCGTTGGTGTTGCGCATGTCCGCGGTCATCACGACGCGTGACGCCACGACGTTGGTGAGATTCGGGTGGACATCGATCCGACCGACGGTGCCGACCTGATCGTGGCCGAGGTGGCGGGTGAGGTCGCGCACGTACGTTGCGATCGCTCCAGCGCAATACACCGGGTCGTGACGCAAACGCATCGGCGTCGTTCCTGCGTGAGCCGATTGGCCGACGATCGTGATTTCGGTCCATGAGATGCCCTGGACGCCCTCCACGACACCGATCGTGACGCCTTCGGCCTCGAGGATCGGGCCCTGCTCGATATGAAGTTCCAAGAACGCGTGCGGGGCAACCGCAGCAGGGCACGGCAACGCCCCGGCGTATCCGATGCGCGCGAGGTCGTCGCCCAGGCGGGCGCCGTTGTCAGCTGCCGACAGGTCGAGCGCCTCCTCCAACGCCAGGCCTCCCGCATACACGAGGCTTCCGAGCATGTCCGGAGCGAACCGGGAGCCCTCCTCGTCGGTGAAGAACGCCACCTGTAGCGGTCGCTCGGTCGTGACGCCGTGCTGCTCGAGTACCTCCACGACTTCGAGTCCGGCGAGCACGCCCAGGTTTCCGTCGAAGCGGCCACCTGTGCCCACGGTGTCGATGTGCGAACCGGTCATGACCGCTGCCAGGCTCGAATCGGTCCCTGGTCGGGTGGCGATCACGTTGCCGATGCCGTCGATCGACACCTGCATGCCGAGATCGTGCATCCAGCCGACAACGAGGTCGCGGCCGGCACCATCCTCGTCGGTGAGGGCGAGGCGAGCGTTGCCCCACTCGCCATTGGGTCCGTCGATGCGTCCGATCTCCCCGAGTGCATCGATCCGCGCCAGTAGGCGACGGACGTCGATACGCAGTTCTTGCGGGTCGAGATCACTCATCGTCAACGCACCGGCAGTTCGAATCGGGCGATCTCTGCGAGCGCCTCGCAGAACGCGTCCACGGCGCCGTCGAACAGTGCCTTGCCGTGCTCCGCCGTGGCTGGGGTCGGGTCACCGATGTGGCCGTCAGGCCCGAAGTCGTTCGACAGCCAGCCGAACCCGACAGCGCCGCCGAAACGTACATACCGGTTGTCGACGAGCGACTCGGGCACGTTGCGAGTGGCCGTCGACATGTCGACGAGTTCAGGGGCGAGGTGGAGCATGATGGATGTCTCGTCGGTGCCGCCGTGGATCCCCATGCCCAGCTCGCTCGCCGGTGAGGCGCCACCCTGATCTGGTGGGACGCCGGGATGCGCGAGGAACGTCATCAGCCCGTGTGCGAGGCGAATCTCACGGTTGGCGACACCCACGAGCGCCGAGTTTCCGCCGTGGCCGTTGAAGAACACGAGTTTGCGAGCCGGCGTGGTCGCCACGCACCGACCGATATCGTCGAGAACCGCCAGCAGTGTCGTCGCCGACAACCAGATAGTGCCCGCCGACCAAGCGTGCTCGTTCGACTTCGTATAGGCCAAAGGTGGCAGCAGCCACACGTCGAGGTCGACGCCGACTCGCTGTACCGCCGCAGTCGCCACCCTCTCGGCGATGAGGAGGTCGGTGTTGAACGGCAGATGCGGCCCGTGTTGCTCGACGGCGCCGAGCGGTTGGACGAAAATGCTGCTCGGCGTGATCAGTTGCTCGACCTGGGGCGCACGCAGGTCGGCCAGTTGACGCGTAACGAAGGACACATGGCCACGTTACGCCGCCGACACGGAACTACGAGAGACTGTCCGCCGTGAGCACTCCCGGTTCCAGCACGGTGACCGACTTCGACGCCATCGTCATCGGCGCCGGCCACAACGGGCTGGTCACCGCGGCATATCTCGCTCGGGCGGGCATGCGAACACTGCTGGTCGAAGCCCGTGCCGAGGCCGGCGGCACGGCGGCGAGCGAGCAGTTCGGCGGCGTCACGGTGAACATCTGCAACTGCGATCACCTCACGTTCCGCACCACGCCGGTCATCGAGGAACTCGACCTCGCCGGTTTCGGCCTTCGATACCTCGATGTCGAGCCGGCACAGCACAACTTCTCGTGGGCCAGCGCCGCAGAAGGCAGGGGCTGGTCACACCACCACGATCTCGACGCAACGCTCGACGACATCGGTCGGAGCTTTCCCGGCGAGGTCGACGGCTATCGCCGCTACGCCAAGGCCGCGATGCCCGCTATCGAGATGGTCTTCGAGGCCGCCGCCGAGCCACCGACGGTGGCCGGCCTCACCAAGCTCGCTCTGCGCCGACGGTTGCGTGGCGCCCCGACGTTGATGCGTTGGTCGCGCCGCAGCGCGGCAGATGTGCTCCGTTCGTTCTTCAGCGACGACGCCATCACCGGCCCGGGCGCCCTGACGGGGCCGATGGTCTGGGGAATCTCACCGGAGACTCCCGGCACCGGGCTGGGCGCCCTCACCCATGCGATGCGCCACGTCGGCAAGGTCGGCCGTCCGATCGGCGGCAGCGGTCAGGTGCCGCTTGCTCTGCTCGCCGCGTTCGAGGCCGCCGGTGGCACGCTGCGCACGAAGAGCCCTGTCGACACGATCACGTGCACCGGCGATCGAGTCGACGGCATCGCCCTCGCCGACGGCACCCAGATCACCGCGCCGATCGTGGTGTCGGCCTGCAACCCGCACGACACCTTCCTGCGGTGGCTGCGCAATCCGCCGGCGTCGGCGACCGACCTCGTGCGCCGCTGGCAGAACGTCCACCACGACGAGGGATACGAGTCGAAGATCGACGCGGTGCTCTCGGCTCCACCGGTACTGCGGGGCTTCGGCGGTCCGCTCGGGCCGACCACGGCAATCGCGCCCGGCCTTGCAGAGATCCACCGTGGTGCCGGGCTGATCGCCAAGGGTCGTGTGATGGATCGCCCAGGCTTGTTGGTGAACGTTCCGACGGCACTCGATCCGTCGATGGCGCCCGACGGTCGCCACGTGTTCAGCCTCGAAGCCATCTACACACCGTTCGGACTGACCGGAGGCTGGCCAGACTCGAACGAGCCACGCCGCTGGCTCGAAGCGTTCGCCGAGCTGTGCGAGCCGGGTTTCCTCGACTCGATCGTCGACTGGCGGGCAATGACACCCGACGTCTACGAACGCGACTTCCACCTGCCGGCCGGCCACGCCACCAGTTTTGCCGGCGGACCGCTTGCCGCCTTCCGTAACGCGAACCCCGAGCTCACGAAGTACGAAACGGCGGTCGGTGGGCTGTACCTCACCGGTGCCGCGACGTTCCCCGGTGCAGGTGTATGGGGCGCCAGCGGGCGCAACTGCGCCACGGTGATCCTCGAACAGCGAGGGTAAGAGAACGGTGGGAGCCGGGCTCCTGCGGGAACAGCGAGGGCCGAACAGTCGTTGGCTTCGTACAATCACCACGTGTTCGCCGAAAGGAGCACTCCCCCGTCATGACCGCCGGTTCGATGCGTCTCGGTACCTACGCCGGCATTCCGGTGCGGGCCCACTGGAGTATGGCCCTCATTGCCGCGCTGCTCGGCGTCCAGCTCTCCACGCAGCTCGGCCCCGTTGCCGGCCTCATCGCCACCGTGGCGTTCTTTGCCTCGATTCTCGCCCACGAGTTCGGGCACGCGCTCGTGGCGCGCCGTTACGGCGTCCAGACCCAGTCGATCGACCTCTGGGCGCTCGGCGGTGTTGCCCACTTGGACCGCGAGCCGCCTACCGCACGAGCCGATGGACTGATTGCCGTCGCCGGCCCCGCCGTCAGCCTTGCCATCGGGGTTGTCGCCATCGGCCTCGCCACCCTCTTCGAGTCGCCGGTCCTCGGCTGGATCGGCATCGTCAACGTGTTACTGGCGGTCTTCAACATGCTGCCGGGTGCTCCGCTCGACGGAGGACGGGTGTTACGGGCGATCCGCTGGGCGCGCACGGGCAACAAGTATCGGGCAATGCGCGAAGCGGGCCACGCCGGGCGCCTGCTCGGCTGGTTGATGGCCGGTGGAGGCGTACTGCTCATGCTCAACGGCCAGTTCGGTGTCTTCATCATCCTCACCGGCGTCTTCATCGCGATGAACGCCAGAGCCGAAATCATGGCGTCGTACATCGGCGAGCAGCTCGACGGCACGACAGTCCGTGACCTCACCTGGTTCGGCATCGCCGAGGCAGGCACCGATATGGATGCCGACTCGATGATCTGGCAGCGTCAGCGGCTCGGTAGCGCCGGGGCCGTGGCCGTGCTCGATGACAACGGCAAGCTCGACGGTCTGGTGATGGAAGAACAGCTGTGGGCCGTCCCCTCGGAACGCCGTGCATTGGTGATGCTCACCCAGCTGATGGTGCCGTTCACCAAGCTGGCCAAGGCATCACCCGACGAGGAACTCTCCGCCGTCCTGCCACGCCTCAACCCGCTGCGGCCGGTCGTCACCGTGTGGAACGGCGACAAACTCCTCGGAATCGTGCCGCCGAAGCGTCTCGAGGAACGCTTGAAGCTGGCCCAACGCAACGCGTTCCCCGCTCGCGCCTGACAACGCTGATCACAACAGGGGTCAGACCCCTTTTGTGATCGTCAGGCGTCCTTGACGGTCCACTCGCGCTTGGCGACAGGATCCTTGTCGCTCCAGGGGAAGTTGATCCACATGTCGGTGCGCTTCCAGATGTAGTCGCACTTCACCAACGAGTGCGACTTCTCGTACAGCACCCCGGTACGGACTTCGGCGACCTTGCCGTTGCAGAATTCCTGCACCGAACGCAGGGTGTGCCCCGTGTCGGCAACGTCGTCGACGATCAGGATGCGGGCGTCGGACACGTCGACGAAGTCGGGTGCCGGCGGAAGGATCCGCGGCACCTCGAGGCGCTCGTCGACACCCGTATAGAACTCGACGTTCATCGTGTACACGTTCTTGACCGACAGGGCGTATCCGATCGCCCCGCCGATGAGGAGGCCTCCTCGGGCGATGGCCAGCACCATGTCGGGCTCGTAACCGCTGTCGGCAACCATCTGGGCCAGGTCTCGAGAGGCCTCCCCGAAGATGTCCCAGGTCATGATTTCGCGCTCGTCAGGCATATCGCCCGAACCTAGCCGCGCGGCACCGACCCACGAACATCTCGGGTGTTACATCTGGGGTCTGACCCCGGATGTAACAGGTCAGAGGCAGATGTCGCTGGGGCGGACAGGGACACGATCGAGGGGTTTGCCAATTCCGTCGACCTGGCGCAACGCATCGCGAATGGCGTTGACGATCGCCGGCGTCGTCGAGATACATGGCGCTTCGCCGACGCCCTTCGCTCCGAGCGGAGCGTGCGGATCGGGCTGCTCGATCAACGTCGCCACCACCTCGGGCATGTCGAGGAACGTCGGCAACAGGTAGTCGGTGAAGTTTCCGTTGCGGATCACACCGTCGATCTGGATGATCTCCTCCATCACGGCCAGTCCGAGCCCCTGGGCGATACCGCCTTCGATCTGGCCGAGCACCGACAGTGGGTTCAGCGCACGCCCGACGTCTTGCGCAGTGGCGATCTGCACGACCTTCACGAGCCCGAGTTCGGGATCGACGTCGACAACAGCGCGGTGGGCCACGAACCCGAATGCGGTGTGGCAATTCCCTTGGCCGTTCTCGTCGAGTTCCTCGGTCGTCGGATGGTGGTACTCGACCGTCTCGTCGAACTCGACGCCAGCCGTTGCATCGGCGACCGAGATGCGCCAACCGGACACCGTGTCGACGATGTCGGTCTCGTTCACCGCCAGACGGATCGGATCGATGTCGTGCAGACGACCGACGTGTTCGAACATCAGCTCGCGCACCGTGCGACACGCCGCATCCACGGCTCCCCCACTCATCCATGTCTGACGAGATGCCGACGTCGAGCCGGCCGAGCCGACGTCGGTGTCGATGCGACCGAGTTCCACGTCGTCGACACCCAGGATCGTCCGAGCGATCTGTGCGGCGATCGTCACGAAGCCCTGGCCGACCTCCGACGTCGCGAACTTCAGCGTGGCGACTCCATCAGCCAGCCGACATCGGGCAGTGGCGTAGTCGTCGAAGCCCTCGGAGTACATCAGGTTCTTGATCGCCACGCCCCAACCCACACCCCGCACGATGTCGGGCCGGTCGGCCGTGCGACCTGCGCCGCCGGGAAGCTGCATCACGTCGACGATGCCATTGGCCTGGAGATGACCCCCGATCGGCCCGTCCGGCATCGGCAGCGCTGCGGTGTCACGGATGCACTGTTCGACCGGAGCGACGTTCAATATCGGCTGCCCGGTGATCAGGAGGTCGCCGGTTCGCATCGCGTTGCGCAGGCGGATCACGACCGGATCGATGCCGGCGGCAAGCGCCAGCTTGTCCATCTGCGACTCGTGGGCGAAGCACGCCTGCACGACGCCGAACCCGCGCATTGCACCGCACGGCAGGTGATTGGTGCGCACGGCGTAGCCGTCGACAACAGCGTTCGCGCAGCGATACGGGCCCTGCGTATGCGTGACTGCGTTGATGAGCACGGCGGACGACGTCGACGCATAGGCCCCACCGTCGAACACCATTCGCGCCTCGATCTTGACGATCTCGCCCTCGGACGTTGCGTGGTGGCGCATCCAGATCTTCGCCGGGTGACGGTGCACGTGACCCAGAAAGCTCTCGGCACGGCTGTAGGCGATCCGAACGGGTCGACCCAGCCGGAGCGCGAGGAGACAGGTGTGCACCTGCAGGCTGATGTCTTCGCGGGCGCCGAACGCGCCACCGACACCGCCGAGCACGAGCCTCACCGAGTCGAGCGGTAGGTCGAGGCACGCAGCGATTTGCCCCCGATCCTCATGGAGCCATTGCGTTGCGACATGCAGCTCGACGCCCCTGCCGTCGGGATCCGGAACAGCGAGCGCCGCCTCCAGCCCGAGGAACGCCTGATCCTGCATCCCAACCTCATAGGTCCCCTCGACGACGACGTCACCGGTGACTCCGAGGTCGCCGGTGACGATGCGCTGATGGCGGATCAGGTTGCCGTCGGGATGAATCGGGGGATGACTCCCGTCGATCGCCGCCTCGGGGTCAAGCAGGGGCTCGAGCAGTTCCCAGTCGACCACGATTGCCTCGAGCGCCCGTCGGCACGTCTCGGGATGGTCGGCGGCCACCGCGGCGATCGGCTCACCCACATAACGAACGACGTCGGCGGCGAACACCGGCTGGTCCTGGCTGATCAGGCCGTAGTTGAGTTTGCCGGGCACATCGGCGGCGGTGATCACGGCTTCGACCCCGTCGATCTTCCACGCGGCTGTCACGTCGATCGACCGGATCCGGGCGTACGGGTGAGGCGAACGCAAGGTTGCACCCCAGAGGCATCCGTCGGCTGACAGGTCGGAGGAGAACTCGAAGCTTCCCTGCACTTTGGCGGTGCCGTCCGGACGCGTCGGCGACGTGCCGATCGTGCCCGCGCGGGTCGGCGCACCGATCGCAGGGGCCTCGGTGATCGTCACAGTTCACCCCGACGAGTGACGGCGACGCGCTGCACAGCGTCGATGATGCGGCCGTACCCGGTACACCGGCACACGTTGCCGGCCAGCTCCTCGCGGATCTCGGTCTCGGTTGGCGACCCGCTGCGTTCGAGCAGGTCGTGGACCGCCATGATCAACCCCGGCGTGCAGAATCCACACTGCACCGCGCCCGCTTCGACGAACGCCGCCTGCACATCGGAGGGAGAGCCGATCGGAGCAATCCCTTCGATGGTGACGATGGGCTGGCCAACCGCGGTCGCGGCCATCACCAGGCACGAGCACACGAGCACGCCGTCGACCATCACACTGCACGAGCCGCACTCGCCCTGTTCGCACGCGCCCTTCGTTCCCATCAGGCCC
>JANPCI010000053.1:0-11597 GCA_031430875.1 Actinomycetes bacterium
GGCCTCAGCGTGCCGACGAGCTGCACCAACACCTACGCCGAGGCACTGTGCGCCACCGGCATCACCGACCGCGACACCACGTACTGGGTCGGGCGGTCCACACTCGTTCGCCACCCCGAAGACGTCGCCATGTACGACCGCGCCTTCGCCGTGTTCTTCGAGCAGTTGCGCTCGGGGCCCGGCGACGACGGGCCGACCGAAACGGTGAGCGTGGCGATCGCAGTCGACACCGACGACGACGACGGCACGGGCGATGACCAGGGCGACGCGTCCGACGACGTGATCGAACTACGGTTCTCGACCACCGAGATCCTGCGACACAAGGACTTCGCCACCTGTTCGTCCGATGAGCTGGCCCAGGCGCACGAACTGATGTCACATCTACGACTCATCGGCGCGCCGCGCAACTCGCTGCGCAAGGGACCGAGCCGTCACGTCACGTCACGGCCCGACATCCGGCGAACGGTGCGAGCCGCGATCCGCGCGGGGGGCGAGCCGATCGAACGCCACTTCTCCGAGCCGACGCCCAGGCTGCGACGCCTGGTGCTGCTCCTCGACGTGAGCGGATCGATGGAGCCCTACGCCCGAGCGCTGCTGCGGTTCGTGCACGCAGCAGTCGCCGGACGCCAGAAGGTCGAGGCGTTCACGATGGGGACCCGCCTCACGCGCATCACCCGGGAGCTCACGAGCCGCGACCCGGACATCGCGCTGAGCGCAGTGGGCCGGCGCGTCGTCGACTGGAGCGGCGGCACGCGGCTCGGCTCCGATCTGCGCGAGTTCAACGACGAGTGGGGCGTTCGCGGCCTCGCCCGCAACTCGATCGTGGTGATCTTGTCCGACGGCTGGGACCGGGGCGACCCCGACGAATTGAGCGAACAGATGCAGCGCTTGCATCGGGTGACCCATCGACTCATCTGGGTCAATCCGCTCAAGGTGACGCCTGGCTACGCGCCGCTCGCACGCGGGATGGCCGCAGCGCTTCCCCACGTCGATCGTTTCGTCGAGGGCCACTCCGTTGCCGCCATGGAAGAACTCACCGCCGTGATCTCCGAGCGCTGACCCCGTTACCGTGACGATGATGGATGAGATGAGGAACGGCGCACGATGAACGACCTGCTCGACGACATCGAACGTTGGCGCGCCGGCGGAGAACGGATAGCGGTCGCCCGCGTGGTCGACATCGAGGGATCCGGCCCGCGCGATCCGGGCGCGGCGATGGCCGTCACCGAGTCGGGCGAAGTGGCCGGCAGTGTGAGCGGCGGTTGCGTCGAGGGTGCCGTCGTGTCGGAAGCGTTGGCGATACTGAGCGGCGAACGGTCGGCCGGCATCGTCACATTCGGCTACTCCGACGACGAGGCCTTCGCTGTCGGCCTCACATGTGGCGGCACCATCCACCTGTTCATCGAGGAACTCGACTGGTGACGCTGTTCGAACGCTATGCGCAACGGCTGCGTGAGTCGGCTCCGGTCGCGCTCGCCACCGTCATCGACGGCCCGAACGTCGGCGCCAAGCTTCTCGTCGAACCGGCCACCGCGGCGCAGGGCTCACTCGGCCATCCCGAACTCGACCGAGTGGTCGCCCGCGATGCGCTCGCCGAACTCGAGGCCGCCCGCTCCGGCATCCGCCACTACGGGCCCGAGGGTCAGACCACGCCGGAGGATCTCGTCGATCAGCCGACCGTGCGGGTGTTCATCGAGTCGCACGCACCTCCCCCGCAGATGTGGATCTTCGGCGCCGTCGACTTCACCGCCGCACTCGCCCGCGTCGCCAAGATTCTCGGCTACCGGGTCACCGTCTGCGATGCCCGCGAGGTCTTCGCGACTCGTCGACGCTTCCCGATGGCCGACGAGGTGAAGGTCACCTGGCCCACGCCGGTATTCGCCGAACACGGTCACGAACTCGGCCTCCGCGATGCGGTGTGCATCCTCACCCACGACCCCAAGTTCGACATCCCGGCAGTGCAGGGAGCGTTGGCAACGGCGGTCGGCTACATCGGTGTGATGGGCAGCCGGTCGACGCATGCCCGCCGGATGGACCGCCTCGCCGAGGTCGGCGTGACCGAGTACATCGACCTCGACCGGCTGATGTCGCCGATCGGACTCGACATCGGCGCCAGGACTCCCGAGGAGACGGCCGTGTCGATCTGCGCGGAGATCATTGCCCGGCGCACCGGCCGCAACGTCCCCTCACTGCGAGACAGCTCGGGCGACATCCACTCCTGAGATTCAGACGGTGGGATCGCCGAAGCGAACCGTGTTGGTTCGCCGCGTGCTGATCGTGTCGAGCTCGACGGTTCGTCCCCGCTGCACCGAGTGGATCACCGCGTCACCCACACCGAGATACATCATGACGTGTCCGGGATACTGGGCGAGGTCGCCGGCCTTCGCGTTGGCCCGATCGAGTGGAAGCGCGTCGCGAATCTGCTGGCCACTCTGGCGAACGAGTTGCACGCCCGCTTTCGACCACGCAAAAGTGGTCAGCCCGGAGCAGTCGAAGCCGACGCCCTCCTGGCTGGTGTTCGTGCGGTACGGAACGCCGACCTGCGTCATGGCGGCGAGAACGGCGCGCTGGTGCTCGATCGGCGTGGAGGCCCACGCCTCGACCATCTGCTGTTGGGGGTAACCGAGTTCGGCGGCCGCGAACTGGGCGGTCTGCGTTCGGTACCAGACGTAGCTGCGATACGAAGCGGGGTTGTCGGTGGCGATCCATTCGTCGTAGCTGGCGAGCGCCTCACGAGCCGACGTGGTCACGACCGGCGCCATGGCGTTGGTCTCGAGCGCACTCGCTGCGGCCGTTGATGAATCGGTGGCGACAACGCCGGCGCACACCGCTGCGGTCGCGGCGAGCGCGATGACGATGCGGCGAACCCGCACGAGGCGAGTCCGAGTGGGGCACGGGGAGATCACGGGGAGTGTCGGTGTGGTGGGGGTCATGTTTACTCAGGTCGCATTGCGGGTACGGTCGAACGAACCGTCCCGTATGACGAATCGGTAACATATCGTCACGCAATCGCAATATTCAACCGCGAGCGCGAGATTTCCGACATCAAACCGTCATCCGCCAGCCTGGCCCGTTCCCTCGGTTTCGGTCCCCAACGCCGTCGCCGCGATCTCGATCTGGCCTCTACGCTGGGGAAATGTCGTCCGCCACCGCCGTTGTCATCCTGGCCGCCGGCGCCGGCTCGCGCTGGAACGGCCCCGGACACAAATTGTTGGCAGAACTGCCCGCGACGGCCACCGAACCGCCCGCAACGGTGATCGAACGGGCGCTCGCCCACGCCATCTCTGCGGGGCTCGGCCCAGTGATCGTGATCACCGGAGCCGCCCCCGACATCGTCGCGACCGTCTTGATCGACCGCACGAACGTGACGGTCCGCCACAACCCGCGGTGGGAGGAGGGCCAGATGACGTCGGTGCGCGCCGGCATCGATGCCGCCGAGGAACTCGACTGCAGCGCCGTGGTGGTCGGACTGGCCGACCAGCCCTTCATCACACCGACCGCCTGGCGCGACGTCGCCGCCACCGAGGCTCCGATCGCAGTGGCCACCTACGATGGCCGGCGCGGCAATCCGGTACGACTCGACTCGGCCGTCTGGACGCTTCTCCCCGGCGACGGCGACGAGGGGGCCCGATCGCTGATGCGAGTTCGGCCCGACCTGGTGCGTGAAGTACCGTGCAGTGGCTCACCCGCCGACATCGACACCGAAGAGGACCTCCGACGATGGCAGAACAGTTGATCAACGAATTCACGGTCAATCGCCCCATCGATGAGGCGTGGCCGCTCATCACCGACCTCGAACGCATCGCTCCGTGTCTCCCCGGTGCCGAGCTCCAAGAAATCGAGGGCGACACCTACCGTGGCGTGGTCAAGGTGAAACTCGGTGCGATCAGCAGCCAGTTCAAGGGCGAGGCTCACTTCGTCGAGCGCGACGACGAGAACCATCGCGCCGTGATCAAGGGCGCGGGACGCGACACCGGCGGCCGAGGGAATGCATCAGCTGAAATCACGGCGCAGGCCGAGGCGCTGTCGCCGACGAGCACCCGCGTGGCCGTCACCACCGACCTGCACATCACCGGCAAGGTCGCCCAGTTCGGGCGTGGCATCATGGGCGACGTCAGCTCCAAACTGATGGTGCAGTTCGCCGACAACCTCAACCAGATGATCGACGACCAAGGCATTGCGCCCGAGGCGGAGGCGGCACCTGCCGTCGAGCCGAGCACCGGCCAGCCCGGTACCGGCCAGCCCAGTACCGGCCAGCCCGGTACCAGCCAGCCGAGCACCGGCGACACGGCGGCGGTCGCAGCACCGACCGTGCGCAAGATCGAGGGCGCCGCTGCCGAACCGATCGATCTGATGGAGTTCGGTGGGAGCTCGATCGTCAAGCGTGTCGCACCCGCGATCATCGCCATCATCGTCGTGCTGTTCCTCCTGCGACGCCGTCGCCGCTGATGGACGATCGGGTTCGTGTCGCGCAACTGCTCGGTCGCGAACCCCGGGGGGCGTTCGACGTCGTCGTTCGTGACGCCGGCGGCGATCCGATCGTGGTGTGCAATGCACCGCTGCTCGATGACGGCACGCCGATGCCGACCCGGTACTACCTCGTGGGTGCCGAACTCGTCCGCGACGTGAGTCGCCTCGAAGCCGATGGAGGGGTGCGACGCGCCGAAGCCGAGGTTGATGCAGCTGCCATCGCGGCGACCCACGAGCGTTATGCCGCCGAACGTGACGCAGCCATCGCCGCCGATCACCAGGGGCCGCGGCCGTACGGTGGGGTCGGCGGCACGCGCACCGGCGTCAAGTGCCTCCACGCGCATGTCGCCTACACCCTCGCCGGCGGCGACGACCCTGTCGGGCGGTGGGCGCTCGCCCATCTCGGCCCAACTGATACCACCGCGGGCATGCTGACCGGAGTCCACACCGGCCTCCTCACCGTGCGGATCGACGATCGCTCGACCGATGTGATCATCGACGGTGTCACGTTCACACTGCCGATCGGGCCGCTGACGCTCTTCGAGGGGCCGCTCGAGCGAGCCGATCCGCCGTCGCCGACTCATCTCACCAACGCTCTCGGGCTCGTGGCAGACCATCTCGACGACGTCATGATCGCCGCTCCATCGGTCGCTCAGTCGCCGTCGGTGATTGCCGTCGGGTCCCACGCCGAGGCGATGGCGCGTGTGGAGATCGGCGACTTCGAGATCCCGGCCGGCTACCGGCTCCGACGATCCGATGCCGACGAGGTCTTCCGGACACTCGCAACGGAGCCGGTGGTCGATCGCCGCCACAATCCAGGTCTCGACGATGACCACGTCGAATCGATCATCGCGACATGTTGCATGATACTTGGCGTCATGCGGCGACTCGACCTCGACTCCATCGCTGTAAGCGCACAAGGCTCCCGACAGGAGACAACCTGATGCCGCTGCGACATCCTGCTCGCACGTCGTCGCCGGTGCGCCTCTACGGACGCCGAGTGCTCCTTCGCCCACTCGCCGCCAACGACTTCCGAACGTGGAGCGAAGTCCGCCAGCGCAACGCCGACTGGCTCACCGTGTGGGAGCCGAGCCGTCCGATCCACCAGGCCGACCCAGCGACCGACCGAGGTGCGTTCACGGCGCGATGCCAACAACGAGACCGCGACCGAAGTGCCGGGTCGGCCTACCAATTCGGTCTGTTCATCGACAACACCGTCGCGGGGGAGGTGAACCTCAACAACGTGGTCCGCGGCGCCATGCAGTCAGGCACGATCGGCTACTGGATCGACCAGCGCCACGCCGGACAGTCGTACGTCGCCGAGTCAGTGGTGGTGGTCATGCAGTTCGCGTTCGAGCAACTCCTGCTGCATCGCATCGAGATCTGCATCGTGCCGCGCAATGCTCCCAGCCGCCGGATCATGGAAAAGCTCCAGATCCGCGAAGAAGGCCTCGCAGAGCGATACCTCGAGATCAACGGAACCTGGGAGGACCACCTCCGCTACGGCATCACGATCGAGGAGTGGCACGCGCGACGCGACGAACTCCTCGCTACGTGGATCGAACGCCGCGATCTGGTCTGACACGCACGGGCGACAAGTGGCCCGTTACGAATGGCGCGGATCAGGCGACGAGGCCGTCGCCCTTGCTCAAGATCTGAAGCTGCTCGGCGCGATCACGGCGTAACTGCGTGCGGCGCTTCCACATCTTGGTCTTCCAGTGGCGCTTCGTACGCGTGCGCTTCGCGAGCTTGCTCTTGGCAATCTCGGCGTCGTGGTGGTGGATGGGCTTCCACGCAGCGCCGGGCTCGTGGACGTCTTCGGGTTCGAGACCCGAACTCACGTCTTGAGCGACTGTCTGCAGCTCGACGTGGATGCGGTGCCGCTCGCTGTGAGCGTGGGCACGCACTTCCTTCTTGAGCGGTACCAAGACATCCTCGGTGCGATTGCGCTGGCTCATTAGGGCTACCTCCTGCTTCGTGGACTGACCACGGTGGTTTCGGTGCTTGCGCCGCCAAACCTAGTGCACCACCGACGACGGGGTCAGGGGTTCTGTGTAACGATCGTGCGCGATTCGTTCATCTCGTGTTCAGGCCCTGTCCATCTCGGGCCCCTCAGCGACCAGCCGCCGCTTCAAGACCGGGCCGCGGCTGGCCGATGAACCCATGTGGACACCTTGCCGCCGCCCAGCCCACTCGCACCCGACCCGGACTCGATCCTCGATCGGGAGGCCCATGCCGTCGCTGCGCTCGGCGCGCGTCTCATCGGCGCGATGGATGCCGTGGTGGCCGGCAAACACGATGTCGTCGAGGTCAGTGTCGCCACGCTGCTCGCCGGCGGACACCTCCTGATCGAGGATCTCCCCGGTGTCGGCAAGACCCTGCTCGCCCAGGTGCTGGCACGAGCCGTTGGTGGCACGTTCCATCGGATCCAAGGCACGTCCGATCTGCTGCCCGGCGACATCACCGGCTCGATGGTCCCGAGTGGTCAACTCGACGTCGACGGCATGCGCTTCCGGCCCGGGCCTGTTTTCGCCAACATCGTCGTGTTCGACGAACTCAACCGGGCGACACCTCGTACACAGTCGGCACTGCTCGAACTCGCCGAGGAGTCCACGGTCACCGTCGACGGCGTGAGCCACCTCCTCCCCGACCCGTTCATGCTCATCGCCACCCAGAATCCGATCGACATCGCCGGCACGTATGGGCTCGGCGAGGGGGCCCTCGACCGCTTCCGTGCGGTCGTGACCCCCGGGCGCGCCTCGGCGGCCTCCGAGGTCGAGGTCCTCACCGGGCGACGCGGCCGATCGATGCTCGAAGCCGTCGAGCCGGTCACGACGCTCAACGAACTGATCGCCGCCCGCGAGGTGGTCGCGACGGTCCAGATCACCGACGCGGTTGCGGCCTACGTCGTCGAATTGCTCGATGCGACCCGCAACGACCCGCGGGTGCGAGTCGGCCCGTCGACCCGTGGCGGTGTCGCCATCGTGGCGCTCGCCCGAGCCTTCGCAGCGCTCGAGGGCCGCAACTACGTCACGGCGAACGATGTGGTGCGAGCGAGCGTGCCGGCGCTGGCCCATCGTGTCGCCGGTTCCACGTCCACCGTCGCCGCCGGGCGGGAGATCGCCGCCGAGTGCGTGTCGAGGGTCGCGCCTCCGACGATCTGACCGTGGTTGCCAACGAACGCACCCGACCCCTAGGGCTGTCGCCGGGGGCCGGCGCGCTCGTTGCCGCGTGGGTGGTCGCCGGGATGATCGCCCGGCTCACCGGCACGCCGGTCGTCATTGCGCTGATGGCGGCGCTGCTGGTGACCGGCTTCGTCGAGGCGTTGGCCGGATGGTCGACTGCTCGACGCACACGAGTCGTTTCGATCGCCGGACCGCCGGTCACAACGGTCGATTCGTCGGCACCGCTCCGTGTGGAGGTCGCTGACGTTCGACGCCACGGCCGACTCCGACTGTCGACGTCACCTCACGCCGAGTCGGACGTCGCCGTCGATGTGCTCCCCGCCGGCGCAAGCAACACCATGCTCGTCCACGCCGCGTTCCGCGACCCCGGCAGCGTGACGGTGCTGCACACGACGATCGAACTGGCGGGACCATTCGGTCTCATCTGGTGGCGGCACCGCAGCGAAATCGCCATCGGCGAGGTGCATGTCGCACCCGTGGGTGACGGTGCACTTCTCGCCGTCACCACCTCGACCGCACGGCACGAGGGCGCGGTGGCGGCGCAACGCGGCAACCATCGCGGCGACGTCGACGGCGTTCGAGCGTGGCGCGACGGCGATGCCGTCGGGTCGATCCACTGGCCGTCGTCGCTGCGCGTCGGCGACCTGATCGTCCACGACCGTGCAGCGGCCGCCGACGAACGCTGGGTCGTCGACCTCGATGGACTCATCGCCGGGCCGGTCGACGACTCGACAGCGGCACGACTGCGACTCACACTCGACGAGGGTCTCCAGCGCGGGCACGACGTTGCGGTGCGCGTCGGTGGCGAACCGTCTCCCGTCCGGACCGACGACGATGCCGCCATCTGGGCGGCCTGGACCGCCTCGGCAATCGCGCTCGACTCCGCTTCGCCGCGCGTGGCGTGGTGGAGGCGCCCACTCAGATTCCGCGCCCTTGAACCGGAGTCGACCGTCGGTGCTCCGGCGCGTTGGGCAGCCGGTGCCGCCGCGCTGGCGAGCCTGGTACTGCTCGTCGGAGCACTGTCCAGGTCAGCGGCACTGATTGCCACAATCGCCGCCGGTTTGGTGCTGGGCGTCGTGGTGTCGACGTGGCTCGGCCGGCGATCGGATCGACGACCGGTCGCGCTCCAGGTCGCGATCGTGCTGACGATCGTCGTTGCGCTGGTACTGATCGCGGCCGACGCTCGGGGCATCGACGGCCTGCTGGCAGTTCTGCGGGGACCAATGCCCGACCTGCTGATGCTGCTGGTCGTCCTTCACGGCTTCGAGGTCGTCGACCGGCGCACACTGCGCGTCCACCAGGCGATCACCTTCGTCGTTGCCTCGTACGCCGCCGGGCTACGAATCGACGACGCACTCGGCTGGTGGATCGCGGCGTGGGGTGTCGCGTTCTTCGCGTCGCTGCTCCTCACCGGCAGGCGGCGTCAGCAGCGAGTTGGCACCATCGGCGTCCGACCGATCCTGCGCTCGATGGCATGGGTCGGCGCAGCCACCGTCGGCACGCTCGCGCTCTTGAGCGTGATCCCGGTTCCCGATGGTCCCGCCTCGCTCGGCCTGCCGGCGTTGTCGCCCGACGATGCGCCGGTCGCGCCGCCGGGCGCGTTGGCGTCACCCGACGGTTCGACCGTGCCGCCCGGAGATGATGTCGGCGACGATCGAGGTTCGATCGGCCCGGTGGTCGGCTACCCGGGATTCACCGAATCACTCGATACGAGCGTGCGCGGCGACCTCGGCAACGAGATCGTCATGCGGGTGCGGGCTCCCGAGCCGGCGTTCTGGCGGGGCCAGACGTTCAGCGAGTTCGACGGCCGGGTGTGGACGGTGTCACCCGACACCGGAACGCGACGCAAGGGCCCGACGATCGACGTTCCCGCCACCATCGGCGACCAGTCGGGACCGAACGTCCCGACCGAGGAACTGACCCAGACCTACTACGTCGAGACCGCCCTGCCGAACATCGTGTTCGCCGCCGCCCGACCGACGCAGGTCATCTTCGACGGGTCACTGTGGACCCGACCGGACGGCGCGCTGCGCTCCGACGTGGTCCTCGCGCCCGGCTCCGTCTACACCGTGGTCTCCGACCGGGTGGCCGTCACCGCCGACATGCTGCGCGGCCAGGGCGACCTCGGCGAGTTCTTCGCCCAGTTCCGCGACGCGGCCGGCGGCGAACAGATCGACCCATTTCTCGAGCTGCCCGACTCGACCACGCAGCGCACGATCGACCTCGCCACCAACTTGCGCGCCGGCTCGACCTACGACACGATCCTGGCCTACGAACAGTGGCTGGGAACGAACACCGAGTACGACCTCGATGCACCCGTACCGGCCGGGGATGCGGTCGACGACTTCCTGTTCGAGTCGCAGCGCGGGTTCTGCGAACAGATCGCCTCCACGCTGACGATCATGCTGCGCAGCCAGGGCGTGCCGGCTCGCCTTGCCACCGGCTACGTCTCGGGCGAACGCGACCGCGTGTCAGGCGTGTGGAAGGTGCGCGCCAGCGACGCCCACGCCTGGGTCGAGGTGTGGTTCCCGCAGACCGGTTGGCAGGCGTTCGATCCGACCGCCAGTGTGCCGCTGGCCGGCGAGACCGATGCCGGCACCGTCGGCGGCGATCTCACCGCAGCCGCCGTGTCGTCGGTGGCCTCGCATCGGGTCGAGCTTGCGTTGGTGGCCGCCGCGGCCATGGCGCTCTGGGTGCTGTCGAGCCTCGTCAGGCAGTGGCGCAATCGCCGACGCCGCGGCCGCTGGGGCCTCCTCCAAGACCGCTTCGCCGCACTCGCCGACCCGATCCCGGTCTTTCCGGACCCGACCCCAACAGACCGCCCGGTCTTTCCGGACCCGACCCCAACAGACCGGTTCACGAATCCGCAACGAGCTGCGCTGTTCGAAGGAGCCGGCGCGCATCTCGCGGCGTCGGTTGCAACGACGCTCGACCGGGTGGCGTTCGATCCCGCGTGGGTCGACGACGACGACATCTTTGCGCGCACCCGCAGCGCAGTGGCCACGCTGGAGCGCAGCGCTCGCTGAAGACGTACTCCTTGAACGCGTGGCTACTTGGTGGAGATCCGCGCCTGCAACGCCGCGAGCCGTTCGGCGAACCACGGCTGCTGGGTGCTCCAGAGCTGCGGCTCGAGTTCACGCGCCACCGCCGCGGGGTGATTGTCGATGTCGGCCATTGCCTGGATCGTCTGCTTGGTCGCGATCGCCAACTCTCGCGGCACCGACGCTGCCTTCGCGGCGAACTCGTGGGCGACCTCGAGCAGCGACTCCGACGGCACCGAGCGGTACGCGAGCCCGATGCGTTCGGCCTCCTTGCCGTCGAGGACCTGGCCGAACACCACTGCCGCCATTGCCGCTTGCGGCCCGACGATGCGGCGCAACATCCAGGTGTGGCCTCCGCCGGGATGGATGCCGAGCTGCAGGAACCGGGTATCGAGCTTGGCGGTGTCGGCGACGATACGCACATCGCAGCCGAGGGCCAGGTTCATTCCGGCACCCACTGCTGCTCCGTTGACTGCAGCGAGCGTGGGCAGCGGGCTGCGCGTAATACGGAGGAACCCCTCGTAGATCGTGCCGAGGCTCTCCCCCGTCGCCTCGGCCAGATTGCCGAGGTTCGCGCCGGCGCAGAAGGCCGGCGGCGTGCCAGTGACCACGACGGCGCCGACCGATTCGTCGGCCTCGAACGACTCCATCGCAGCAATGATCTCGGCGACCAGCGGGGCAGTCAGGGTGTTGCGCTCGTCGGGGTTGTTGAGGGTGAGAGTTCCGACGCCGTCGGCGATGTCGGTGAGTACCAGCGGTCCGGAACCAGTCATGGGGGCAAGTGTGGCACGGGCGCCCGGTTAGCCTGCTGGTCGCACATGCTCGACCACGTCTTCACCGATGCCATCAGCGCCCTGCGTGACGCGTTCGAGGCGGCATTCCTCGAACGTCAGGCGTTCGA
>JANPCI010000054.1:0-2163 GCA_031430875.1 Actinomycetes bacterium
TCCATATCAGCCTCAGCACCGTGAAGACCCACCTCGCCAGCCTCATGAGCAAACTCGGCGCTCGCAACCGCGTCGAGCTGGCGATGTGGGCCTACGAGACCGATCGAATGCCGACCAACTGAGACAGCGCGTCCGACCACAGTCGCATTCGAAGGTGTGTCCTCACATCCCGGACACGGCGCGAGCGTTCGGAGAGGGCAGGTGACGGTTCCGTCGTCGAGCGTCAGCACCCCGACATCATGGGCGGCGTACTGCGAGACGGAGTAAGTGGCATCGGAGTGGCGACGAGTCCAGAAACCAGGAGAGCCACCCTTCCTTAACCCGGAAGAGTGGCTCTGAACTGGTGTTTTCTTGGCAGCCCGTACGGGATTCGAACCCGTGCCGCCACCTTGAGAGGGTGGTGTCCTAGGCCACTAGACGAACGGGCCAAGTAGCGATCGGCAACGATATCAGCGGGGCTCGTGATCCCACCCGTTGCCGACGGGAGCGACCGCGACATCGGGTGCAAAACGACGAAAGCCGACCCCAGCTGCTCGTTGTAGCGAGCGGGTCGGCGATCGATCAGAGCTGGGGTGCAGGGACTCGAACCCCGAACGACAGTACCAGAAACTGCTGTGTTACCAATGACACCACACCCCACGGCGTGACGGCCTCCGACGAATCGTAGACCGGTGCGGCCCGGGATTGTATCGGCCTCGATCGGCCGGGCCACTCAATCCGTCAGCTCACTCAAACGATCGAACCCGATGATCCGCCCGACCGCCACCCCAACCGCCTCGCCGAGCTCTCGCTGCAACGCCCGAGAACCCGAGACCACCGACGTGGGCGTGGGCGACACGAAGGCCTCGAACCCCACGCTCTCGGCAATCAATCGGCTGCGCAGGGCATGGTACGGATCGGTCACGATCAACACCGACTCGATGGTCCCGCCCACTTGCGTTTCGACATTCCTCAACGATTCCCAGGTGGTCGATCCCTCGCCTTCCAGCACGATTAGCCCGACCGGGACACCCCGTTCGGCAAGGTATGCCGCCGAGGCATCGGCCTCGGTGAAGCGATCGCCAGGCTGGTTTCCACCCGTCACGATGACGAGTGGGGCGAGCCCGTCGGACCAGAGACTCACGACGTGGTCGAGCCGAGCCGCGAGCTGCGGTGACGGCCGACCGTCGTACTGCGCGGCGCCCATGACCACAATCGCGTCGACCGGGCTCGCCTGGTCGGAGCGGCCGGTCGACCACACCTGCCAGAACGAGACCGCCAGGTAGGCGAGCGACAAGCAGACGAGTATGGCGGCCGCCTGCGCGATGCGGCGTCCGACTCGGCGGCGAGGTTGCAACAACAACTGCACTGGCGTCGGATCCATCACTGGGACGGCTTCGGGCCGCACCGTCGGTTCGCGACTGTCGGGCGCCGGAATCTCCCCGGTACGGGCGTACCGCTCGCCCACCGGCTCGTGGCTGTCGATCGCCTCGATCAGTTCGCGATCGCGACGTCGCTGTTCGTCGGAGGGGAGTTGCAGCTCGCTGTCCGACATCGCGTCACCCGCCTCGGGGAACTCGTTCCCTCGCGGCGACGAGCCGGCGAAGCGTCTCGTCGCGTCCCAATACCTCCAACGACTCGAACAGCGGCGGCCCGACCGAACGCCCTGTCACCGCCACCCTCACCGGTGCCTGCGCCTTGCCGAGTTTCAACTCGTAGCGAGTCATCACGTCTTCGAGTGCCACCTTCAAGCCGTCGGCAGTCCAGGCGGTCAACGCGCCGTAGGCGCCGATCACGTCGTCGAGAAGCGGCTTCGCCCAATCTGGCGCGAAGGCCTTCTGCCACGACGACTCGTCGTAGTCGATCGGCGACCCCTCGGTCCAGAAGAGGAAGTCGACCTTCCCCGGCACCTCGGTCAGCGTGGTCAATCGTTCCTGGATGAACGGGGCAATTGCCGCGAAGCGCCGTCGATCCCACTCATCGGGCAACTCGGCACCGGCGCGTTCGATGAACTCATCGAGCGGGAGCATCCGTATGTAGTCACCGTTGAAGGCAGCAAGCTTCTTCAGGTCGAAGAACGCCGGCGAATGGGTGACGTCCTCGAGCCGGAACGCGGCCTCCATCTCGCTCCACGACACGATCTCGGAACCCGACTCCTCGGCGCCCGGTGGCGTCCACCCGAGC
>JANPCI010000055.1:0-2542 GCA_031430875.1 Actinomycetes bacterium
AACTGGCCGGGCACGGTGAGCTGCACTTCGGCAAAGCGCAGCTCGCCTTCCCACGGAAAGTGCGGGTTGGCGAGCAGCAGCCCGCCCTGCGCGCCTTCGACACGGTCGCGTCCGATCGCCCAGCCGTTGCTCCCGAGACCGCTTGGGTCGTTCAGCCCGAGACCATCGACCGCCTGCTCGAACCTCGACAGGTCGATGGTCGATGAGTTGGCTCGCCTGATCCCCACCGGTTCGGCGGCAGGGGGCTGCGCGGATCCGAGGTAGTCGACGAGCCTTGCGCTGCTCGCCAGCAACGCCACGGACCGCGCATAGGTATAGATCTCGACGGGCTCCAGTGGTCGCACCCACTCGGCGCCCGCACACCAGCCGTTGTTGCGGTCACCGCCGACGTCGGCGAGCTGGTCGTTCCATCCGGCCGTGTACGCCTCGAACTGGGCGACGATTTCGTCGGACGCGACGTTCTCGAAGTCTGCTGCGGCAATCGTCGCGATGTCGATGGCGCGCCACGCGAAGTCGCTCTCGACGTTCTCGCCGTCGGCGCCCGGGCCGAGGGTCGCGGCGCGTTGGCCCAACACCTTGATCACCTGGTCGCTCAGTGTGCAGCCGTGGTCTTCGCCATTGACCCAGCCCTGTCCGAAGGCGACGTCGGCGATCGTGGCGCCGGAGATGTGGGGGACGCCGTCGGTGGTGCGACGAATCGTCGCTTCGTATCGCGGCGGCACCAGCGTGGTGGTCGTGGTTGTGGTGGTGGTGCTCGTCGTCGTGGTCGTGTTCGGTGACGTCGGCAGCGGGATCGACTCGGGTCCGTCGCCGGGCGAGCAC
Source organism: Actinomycetes bacterium (assembly GCA_031430875.1). Classification (GTDB taxonomy): domain Bacteria; phylum Actinomycetota; class Acidimicrobiia; order Acidimicrobiales; family Ilumatobacteraceae; genus Sva-07. Next base: position 823 of record JANPCI010000055.1, read on the forward strand.
GATGCGGCGATCACTGCTCCCACGACCGCTCCCCACATCCAACGCACGAGGTCATCGTGGCAGATCACGGGCACGGTAGTGCATCGACGTCGCCCGCGATGCTGCATCGAGGTCGTCAGCCGGGGCGGAGCTAGCCTTCAACATTGTGACGGTGTTGCGAGTGGCGCTCGCCCAGCTCAACCCGACCGTGGGCGACCTCGACGGGAACCTGGCGAAGTTGATCGATGCATACGACCGCGCCGAGGCCGCCGGTTGCGACATCGTGGCCTTCCCCGAACTCTCCACCACCGGCTACCCGCCAGAGGACCTCGTCCTCAAGCCGGGTTTCGTCGCCGACAATCTCGATGTGCTGTCGAAGCTGGCGGCACGCACCGGTCGTTGCGCAGCTGTGGTTGGCTTCGTCGATCAGGGCCGCGACCTCTACAACGCAGCGGCCTTGTGCGCGAACGGCGAGATCGTCGGTCGCTATCACAAGCGCCTGCTCCCGAACGCCACCGTCTTCGACGAGGCGAGATACTTCACGCCCGGCCACATGTCCGACCTACTCGAGCTCTACCTGATCGGCGGCGTGAAGGTCGGCATCTCGATCTGTGAGGACATCTGGAGTCCGTTCGGCCCTGTCGCCGAGCAGGCGGCGGCCGGTGCCGAGTTGAGTATCAACATCAATGCCTCACCGTTCCACGCCGGTAAGTCGACCGAGCGTGAACGGATGCTGGCCACAAGGGCGTCTGATTCGCACACGGCAATCGTGTACGTCAACCAGGTCGGCGGCCAGGACGAGCTGGTCTTCGATGGGGCCTCCGTCGTGTTCGACCACGAGGGGAATCTGCTCGCCCGGGCACCACAGTTCCACGAGGCGTTGCTGATCGTCGACGTGCCCGTGCCGCCGGTGTATCGCAAGCGGCTCCTCGACCCCCGGGGTCGCATCACCGAGTCGCTGCTCCCCACCGTCGAGGTATCCGACTCGCCGGTTGCTCACGCCGGGCCCACCGCCAGTGTCATGTGCGACCTGCTCGAGCCCGACCGTGAGCTCTACGACGCGTTGGTGCTTGGGACCCGTGACTACTGTGCCAAGAACGGCTTCGACGACGTGGTCATCGCGCTCTCGGGCGGCATTGATTCGACCATCGTTGCCTGCGTCGCCGTTGATGCGCTGGGTGCCGACCACGTGCACGGCGTCTCGATGCCGTCGCGTTACTCCAGCGACCACTCCAAGAGTGATGCGCAGCTGCTCGCCGACAATCTCGGAATCGACTTCCGCACGATCTCGATCGAGCCGGCATTTCAGGCATACCTCGACATGCTGGCGCCGTCGTTCGAGGATCGGGAGCCGGGCCTCACCTACGAGAACATCCAGAGCCGCTGTCGCGGTCTGCTGTTGATGGCGTTGTCGAATGAGTTCGGCTGGATGGCGCTCACCACCGGCAACAAGAGTGAGGTGGCCGTCGGCTACTTCACCATCTATGGCGATTCTGTCGGCGGGTACGGCGTGATCAAAGATGTGCTGAAGACCCGGGTGTACGACCTGTGTCGGTACGTCAACCGCACGGCCGGCCGTGAGATCGTGCCCGAGGCCGTGATCACCAAGCCGCCGTCGGCCGAGCTGCGACCCGACCAGCGCGACGATCAGAGCCTGCCGCCCTACGAAGTGCTCGACCCGATCCTGCGGCTCTACGTGGAGGACGACCGCACCGCTGCGGAGATCATCGAGCTCGGCCAC
>JANPCI010000056.1:0-5049 GCA_031430875.1 Actinomycetes bacterium
CGGCGCACCTCTTCGAGCGGGGGATGAAACCCCATGTCGAGGTGATGATCCCGCTCGTCGTCGATGCCGAGGAGCTGCGCATCGCTCGCAGCTGGGTGACTGGCGTGCTCGACGAGATCGGTCATCCCGAGCTGGCATCCAACGTCGTCACCGTTGGCGCCATGATCGAAACGCCGCGGGCGGCGTTGACCGCCGGCGCGCTCGCCGCGCACGCCGACTTCTTCTCGTTCGGCACCAACGACCTCACACAGATGACGTTCGCGTTCAGTCGCGACGACGTCGAAGCTCGCCTCCTGCCCGCCTATCAGGCCCTCGGGATCCTCCCGGCCAATCCGTTTGCGGTACTCGACCAAGACGGAGTTGGCGAGTTGATCCGCATCGCCTGCGAGCAGGCTCGGTCGACCAAGGCCAACATCAAGCTCGGCGCGTGTGGCGAGCACACCGGCCACACCGCGTCGGCCGACTTCCTCGTCCGCCAAGGCGTCGACTCCGTCAGTTGCTCTCCGTTCCGGGTACCGATGGCCCGCCTGGCCGTTGCGCAGGCGCTGCTCGACTCCGGCCGTGTGCACCTGCACGACGTGCAGTTCCGCTTCGACGAACCGGTCGCGGCATCGAGCGATGACGCAGGCGCGCAGGTCGACAATGCGAGCGTGGGCCCGATCGACGAGACCCTGGTACTCCACGTCCTTCGGATCCGGGGGTTCGCGACCCCGGACGGGCTCACTGCGAGCCTCGGAACGCATCCAGCCGACCTCCTCGATCAGATGGTCGAGTCGGGGCTGGTCCGCTTCATCGAGGCGCGCTCGATGTATGGCTTGCTCCCCGACGGAAAGCTTCGCCAGGAGGCACTGCTCAACTCCTACGCCGACGACACGCTCCGCGCCGCCCTCGCACAGCCGTATCTCGACTTCCTCGTGTTGAACGATGCGTTCAAGTTGCTGTGCACGACGTGGCAGATGCGCGACGACGTGCCCAACGATCACAGCGACGCCGACTACGACCGCGGGTGCATCGAGCGGCTCGAAGGTCTCAACGCCGATGCGCAGCCGGTGATCGCGGCACTCGCCGCGGCCGAGCGGCGTCTCACCCGCTACGGGCCACGTCTGACGATGGCGGCGACGAGGGTGGCGGGCGGTGAGACGAAGCAGTTCACGGGCGTGATGTGCGAATCGTTCCACGACGTCTGGATGGAACTGCACGAAGATCTGATCGTGCTCCAGCGAATCGACCGCACGCACGAGGGCAGCTTCTGATCCCGAGAGGGTTAGTCAGACGAACCGACTTGGTTTGTCAAGCGAACTCACTCTAGGTTTCCGGCATGCCGGAAGTGCCACAACCCACGCCGACGCCATGTTCGATCCAGCGCAGCCTCGAGATCCTCGGCGACCGGTGGACGATTCTGATCATGCGCGACGCGTTCCGCGGCATCCGCCGCTTCGACGACTTCCGACGTGATCTCGGCATCGCCCGACCCGTCTTGGCCGACCGCCTCAAGCATCTCGTCGACGCCGGCGTACTCGAACGCCGCCAGTACTGCGAACGCCCACCCCGTGACGAGTACCGCCTCACTCCGATGGGCGCCGACCTGTCACCCACCCTCGTCGCACTGATGCGCTGGGGCGATGCGTGGCTGTCCGACGACGGGCCTCCCACCACGCTGATCCATGACGTCTGCGGTGAGCCACTCGACCAGGCGTTCGTGTGCTGGCACTGCAACGAAACCTTCGGCAGCGGCCAAATCGCCAGCCGGACCACCCGATCCGACGCCACCAACCACCATCAGGGAATCCAATGACCACTACCCGAACCGGCACCGAGACCAGCCACCACGAACTCCTCGACCGCACCGCCGAGGAGCTGATGGTTGCCGCGGCCGCAATCCGAGACTCCACGACCGGCACTCGCATCACCTTCAGCCCCAAGGTGTTCATCCCGCTCACGTTCCTGTGCAACGACACATGCGGCTACTGCACGTTCGCCCAGCCGCCCGCACGCGTCGACAAGCCATACCTCGACCCCGACGACGTGCTGCGGATCGCCCGCCAGGGTGCCCGCACCGGCTGCCACGAAGCGCTCTTCACGCTCGGCGAGCGCCCCGAGGACCGCTACGACGTCGCCCGCGACTGGCTTCGCGAACGCGGCTACGACTCGACGGTCCACTACGTGGCAGAGATGGCACAACTCGTCCTGACTGAAACCGGCCTGCTTCCGCACGCCAACGCCGGCGCGCTGTACGCGAACGAGCTCGCCCAACTCCGGCCCGTCAGCCCGAGCCAGGGGATGATGATCGAGTCGCTGAATCCCGACCTCGACGCCCACCGCAACGCTCCCGACAAGACCCCGCAGCGCCGCCTCGACACACTCGAGGCCGCCGGCGAACTGTCGATCCCGTTCACCACCGGCATCCTCGTCGGCATCGGTGAGAGCCGCGCCGATCAGCTCGCCGCCCTCGAAGCAATCGCCGCCAGCCACCGCCGCCACGGCCATGTCCAGGAGGTGATCGTCCAGAACTTCCTGCCGAAGCTGCGGACCGCAATGCAGGGTGTCCGTGCCTGCCCGAGCGACGACTACCTGTGGGCCGTCGCTGCGGCACGGCTGATCCTGCCTTCCGACGTCCACCTGCAGGCGCCACCGAACCTGTCCGACGATTTCGGGGTCCTCCTCGATGCGGGAATCGACGATTGGGGTGGTGTCTCCCCTGTCACCGTCGACCACGTCAACCCCGAACGCCCATGGCCCGACCTCGACCGCCTCGCCGAGGTCACCGCGGAACGCGGCTTCGTTCTCGCTCCCCGCCTCACGATTCATCCCGAGTTCCTCGCCGACCGCGCCCGTTGGCTCGATCCCGCCCTTCACTTCGCGGTCATGGACCGCGCCGACGCCGAATGGCTCGGCCGTGACGACCCCGGCCAGTACTGGCCCGAGAAGACCACCGCCGCCGACACCGTTGCCGACGGCGCCGAGTTCGTGCTCGTCGGCCACCGCTCGACAGCCTGGTACTCGGGGTCCGACCACCGCCCCCCGACGCTCGTCCCTGCCGGACCGGCTCCGATCCGGGGCGCGGTCGCCGACGTACTCGCCGGCATCGACGCCGGCGAGGAGCCCGGCATCGACGAGATCGTCGCGCTGTTCCGCTCCCGCGGCCCGGAGGTCACGGCCATCGCGAACGCCGCCGACCGGATGCGCCAGGCACTCGTCGGCGACACCCTCACGTGGGTCGCCAACCGCAACATCAACTACACGAACGTGTGCACCTTCAAGTGCAAGTTCTGCGGGTTCTCCAAAGGTCCGCTGTCGCTCAACCTGCGCGGCACGCCCTACCTCCTCACGCTCGACGACATCGCCGAACGGGCCCGCGAGGGCTGGGAAGCCGGGGCTACCGAGGTCACCCTGCAGGGAGGCATCCACCCCGACTTCGACGGTGACTACTACATCGACGTCACCAGGGCCGTGAAAGACGCCGTGCCCGACATGCACGTCCACGGCTTCACAGCGCTGGAAGTCACCGAAGGCGCCCGACGCCTCGGCGAGGACCTCACCACGTACCTCGGCCGCCTGAAGGACGCCGGCCTCGCCTCGCTTCCGGGCACCGCCGCCGAGATTCTCGACGACGAGATCCGCGCCATTCTCTGCCCCGACAAGATCGACACCGATCAGTGGCTCGACGCCCACCGCGCGGCACACAGCATCGGGCTGCACTCGAACGTCACGATCATGTTCGGCGCTGTGGAGCAACCAATACACTGGGCCCGCCACATCGTGCGCACCCGTGACCTGCAGAAGGAGACGGGCGGGTTCACCGAGTTCGTCGGGCTCCCGTTCGTCCACATGGCGTCACCCATCTACCTGCAGCGCAAGGCACGGCGTGGCCCGACGTTCCGCGAGAACCTGCTGATGCACGCCATCGCTCGCCTCGCCTATGGCCAACTGATCCCCAACATCCAGGCGAGCTGGGTGAAGATCGGCCTCGGCGGGGTCGCGCAGATGATGCAGGCGGGCTGCAACGACCTCGGTGGCACGCTGATCAACGAGAACATCTCACGAGCCGCCGGCGCCAGCCACGGCCAGGAGATGACCGGCGAACGCTTCGCCGAGTTCGCCGCTTCGATCGGCCGACCGATCGAGCAGCGCACCACCAGCTACGGCCGCGTGACCACCGAGATGGTCTGACCGCCGGGAGGCAGAAAATGCCCCATCTGGTCACGCTTGGCGCGGAGATACCCCTCGGCTTGTGGATGCACCTCGAGGTGCAACGGCACCGACTCCGTCACGATCGTGGACCCGCCTGATCCGCCGGCCGCCCGATCCGCCGCACAGCAGTAGCCGGGGCCAAGATGGTCGCATGTCGACATGGCCCGAGGTCCCCCAGTTCGGGGCGCTGCTGCGCTCCCACATCTCCAGCGTGTCCGCGGACGCTCGGCCGGCCTTCCTGTCCGGATTGGAACGATCGGCAGCGCAGCGTTACCGCGAGTGGGCCACAGCGGCCCCCGAGCACGCCGACGCACTACTTGGCTGTGCCGCTCGCGAGGACGAGATCGCCGACCTCATCGCCGACCTGTTCCCGATCTCCACCGATGATCGTGCCGCCGTCGACCAAGCGCTGCCCGATGCGGTCGCCGTGTACTACGACGTGTTCGCGCCGTTCACCGTCATCGAACAGCTCTACCTCCAATCGGAGGCCGAGCTGCAAGGCGCCATGGCCTGGGTCAACATGGCGGAACAGATCGACGACCCCGCGACCTGCGCCGTGCTGGACCGTTGCACGCGGCTCGAGCGCGAGAGCTCCGAGGTCGTCAAGATCCTGCTCGCCACAATGGTTCCCGCCTGAGTCGCCGTCGGTACGATGCCGCAATGAGCGATCAGAATCCCCGCGAGATCTGGCAAGAGGCCGTCGATGGCTCGGCGACCCGCAAGGTGCCGTTCACAACGATGTCGGGGATCCCTCTCGACGGCGTGTACGGCCCTGATGACGGCGAGTTCCCTGGCCAGTACCCGTACACGCGTGGGCCGTATGCGTCGATGTACCGCTCGAAGCTGTGGACCATGCGC
>JANPCI010000057.1:0-3659 GCA_031430875.1 Actinomycetes bacterium
TTGTCTCGGTGGTGGGAAACCGAGGTGGGCACTCCTGATTTGGGTTCGTTGAGCTTCGCGCCTCTTTCGAGCCACACCCCGGGTCAGAACACCGGCCGACAGACAATTCGCGATCAGGTCAACCACGAAGGTGACAGGCCCGAAGAAGAGGCTGCCGACCGGCGCTCCGAACGCTACGACAACCGCCGCAACGCCACTCGAGTATCAATCAGGCCCAAGCCGAGTGCTCGGAAATCACGCGGCCGGGCCGATGATCCATCGTCGAGAGGCAGCGCCGACCGGCAGCTCTGCTCGGTCGAGGACCTTGACGGAAGGCTCGCGGTTCACCGCCGTTCACGCCGGCGTGTCGCACTCAATACACCCGACGACGCTGTGGTTCATCCTGCGATGATGGACGACATGGAGAAGATCGAGGTGGTCGTCGCCCATCAAGAACGTGCGACGCTGCGCGTCGGCGACGTTTTTTTGAAGATCGACAGTGATCAGACGCGCACCGACGTCGAAGTCGCGGCGATGGCGATGGCGCCCGTGCCGACTCCGGAGATCCTGTGGCGGAAGCCACCCGTGCTCGCGCTCGCCGCCCTCCAAGGGATGGCGCTCGGGCGTCTCGGCGAGCCGTCGACCGCCTCGTCAGCGGCGTGGGCCGCAACCGGTGCCGCCGTGCGGACCTTGCACGACGCGCCGCTGCCACCGTGGCCCGGTTGGAGCCTCGACGAGTTCGCATCGCGCCTCGACAGCGAATGTGACTGGCTCGTCACCAACGACGTCCTTCCCACCGACGTGGTCTCACGCAATCGCTGCCTTGCTGAGGCCGCGCTCCGATCGTGGACCCCGGTCTTCACCCACGGCGACCTTCAGATCGCCCACGTCTTCGTCCACGATGACGAGGTCACTGGCATCGTCGACTGGTCCGACGCATGCCAGGGCGACGCGCTCTTCGACCTTGCCATCCTCACTCTTGGACATGAGGAGCACCTTGGCGACGTCGTAGCTGGCTACGGCTGCGACGTCGACCTGGACGTCATCCGCGCGTGGTGGTCGTTGCGAAGCCTGTTGGCCGTCCGCTGGCTCGCCGAGCACGGCTTCGGCCCACCTGAGGAGATGCCTGAGGTCGCCATACTCAGATCGCGGCCGTGAGGCTGCACGGACCGCTGCGTCGATAACGCAGAATGCCGACCCCGAGCGGTCGGCCCTGCCGGCACAGATCGCGGCAGTTCGGGGCGGGCCGGACCCCGATACGTGGAAGGCTCGCGAGATGCCATCGATCACCGGTCAGATCGAAGTCAATCTCACTGTTTCGGATCCGCGTCGTAGCGCAGCGTGGTACTCCGGCCTGCTCGGAATGCGCACGCGGTACGAATTCGACGGACCAGACGGGCACTTGACGTACGTGTCCCTCGTTGAGCCGCTGAGCGGCCTCATCCTCTGCCTTGTCGGCCACGCATCGAACGATGGTGAACCGTTCAGTGAGATTCGCAACGGTCTCGATCATCTTGAGTTTCTCGTCGCTGATCGCGAGGAGTTGGTGCAGTGGGTCGATCGGCTCGATCAACTCGGCATCCCGCACTCCGGGATCAAGCAGCCGTTGCACACACTCAACGAGATGCTCACGTTTCGTGACCCAGACAACATTCAGCTTGAGTTCTTCTGGCGCAGCACGTAGCGCCGAATGCCTGGCATTGGCGGCCGACGCAAGTGTCGACGTCAGCCGCGACGCCGCCCGATAGCGGCACGCATAATCGCTGTGGCCGCGACCTCGATGGTGACCGAGTGCGGCCCAAGCCGTACGCTCGATAATCGCGGTGGCCGAATGATGGCTGAAGCGGCGTTCAGCTCCTCTCTGCCTTCCGGACGCCGATGGACCGTGTCGCGCTGTCCGAGTTGATCCCGTTCCAACGCGCTGCCGCACATTGCGGCAGTTCTGGGCGGCCTGGCACTGGCCCGCCCGGGAGGATGGACTCTGGCCGTCTCGAGGAAACGAATGACGATGGAGGAGCCGAAACGCGGCGCTGATGGGTGTGCGTCGGATCGGACTCCTGGTCGCGCTTTGTAGGCGCTCTTGCGTCATAGGGATGAGGGCACCATCAAGCCGGTCCACATCCGGCCAATGGCTGTGCCGACGTGGGGTACTCTTCGGCTGACGACCAGGGGGCACACATGAATCGACGGACGACATTGCTCGGAACGACCATCGGGTTCTGTGCTCTCTACCTTCTATCGATCCTTGCCCTCGGCACCCCACCGGGCGTCAACGACGACGGTGCGGTCGTGGTGCAGTGGCTGCAGGACAACCACGACGCCGTGCGACTGTCCACGTGGCTCTCTGTTCTTGCGGTTCCGCTGTTCGCCACGTACGGAATCTTGGTGCGCGACTGGATCAGGGGGACCGCCGGACGGTTCTTCCTCCTGGGTGTGACCGCAGTGCTCATCCTGACGACCGTGTCGAGCTGGGTGCTGGCCGGGCTGGCGCGACGTCCCGACGCTCTCGATCCGGCCCTCGCCCGAACGCTTCTCGACATCTCGGCCTTCTGGGGGCCGACGCTCACCGGCTTCACGGTGCTCTCCCTCGGTGCGATCGCCTGGGTGTCGTTGAAGGACGGTCGGCTTCCGCGATGGCTCGGCGTGCTCGCCGCCGTCGCAGTGATCGAGCAGACCGTCGAGACGGTGACCGTCTTCGGCACTTCCGGGTTCATCGCAGCAGGTGGCCCGATGAACACAGTGCTCGGAGCGGGACTGACCGTGCTCACCTGGCTGCTCACCGGCATTCTCGTGTCCCGGCGGATTCCGGACTCGCCGCACCCCTGACGGTCACTTCAGCATCGAAGGCTTCGGCGGTGTTGACATGACACCGGTCTGAGCGCAGCCCGATCCGACGATACGCGCCTAACGGCCCCCTCGAAGTGCTGGTGGGGCGCCCGATCGCGCGCGTTGGTTACTCGGGCCGCGCTGGTCAGCAACCACAACACTGCGGCCCAAGCAGCGCACTGCATACTTCCGGTGGTCGGGGCGTTGTCCTGGGTGGTGAACGGGTACGGCCCAAGCCGAGCGCCCGGTAATCCCGAACCCGATGCCGTTGCTCCCCTGCCGGAGCTGGCACGGTATCGAACTGATACCATGCGGTGATGGCCATGACGCTGCGGCTCACCGACAGTGAGCAGGAAGGACTGAAAGCCCGCGCCGACGCCGAGGGAATCTCCATGCAAGAGGCAGCACGGCGAGCCGTGCGCGAGTTCGTCGCCCGCAGCGATCACCGAGACCGAGTCGCACGCGCCGCTGATCTGATCATGGACACCCACAGCGATGCCTTGCGTCGGCTCGGCGAGTGAACGAACCGGTCGAGTTCCTCGACCTCGATGACGTCGTCGGCCTCGCCATCGCACTGCTCGGTGATCCTGCGCCGATCCGCGACGTCGGACTTCTCGGCTCCGCCGTCGCCCGCCCGCAGACGACCGCGTTCGGCGAGGATGCCTATCCGGACATCTGGACCAAAGTGGCCGCACTGCTGAATTCGATCGTCAAGAACCATGCCCACGTCGACGGCAACAAGCGCCTCGGATGGTTGGCCACCGCAGTCTTCCTCGAGATCAACGGCGTCGAGATCTCACGCGCCAGCAACGACGACGTCTACGACCTCGTGATCGACGTCGCCGCCGGCCAAC
>JANPCI010000058.1:0-5381 GCA_031430875.1 Actinomycetes bacterium
TTCTTCGCCGAAGGTCGCCTCGAGATCGGCATCGGCGCCGGCTGGCTGCAGGGCGAGTACGAGGCGATGGGTACGCAGTGGGATCCGGCGGGGGTTCGCATCGATCGGATGGTGGAGACGATCGGGCTGATCCGCGCCCACTTCGCCGACGGCGAACTCGACGTGCACGGCACGTACGTCCACGCGGCCGGGTTCGAAGGAGTCCCCAAGGTTCCGACCGGCCTGCCGCCGATCATGATCGGTGGGGGAGCGCCGCGGGTGCTGGGCATCGCCGGACGCGAGGCCGACATCGTCAGCCTCAACTTCAACAACAGTTCCGGCAAGCTCGGCGCGGCCAGCTTCGGTACGAGCACCGCGGAACTCACTGCACAGAAGATCGAGTGGATCCGCGCTGGAGCGGGCGACCGGTTCGACGATCTCGAATTGGAGATCGCCGCATACTCCACCAGTGTCACCGACGAGGGTGAGGAGATGACCGCCAAGATGGCCGGCATGTTCGGGATGACACCCGAGGAGTTCGGCCAACATCCGCATGCACTCATCGGCTCGGTCGACTCGATCTGCGACCAACTCGTCGAACGACGCGAGACCTATGGCATCTCGTACGTGACGTTCGCAGCCAGGATGGTCGACGCCGTCGCCCCGATCGTCGAGCGGCTCGCCGGCACCTGAACCCATGTCATCAACGATCAGCACCCACCAGCAAAGGACATCATGAAAGTCGGAATCCTCCTGCCGTCCCAGTTTCCGTTCGGGAGCACCCTGCAGATGTTGGAGGTCTACGAACAAGTCGGGTTCGACTCGTACTGGACGGTCGATCACTTCCTGGGCAGCTTCCACCCTGCGCTGTGGACCGACATTCCGCTGTCCGACATTTCCGCCGACCCCGATGGGTACTACGACCCGTTCTGCTACGGCGCGGTCGTCGGCACGAAGACCGACAAGCCCTTCGGCGTCGCCGTGACCGACGCAACGAGGCGGGGTGCCCCCGACCTGGCTCGCACGGCGTTGACCCTCAACGATCTGAACCCGGGAGGCTTCATACTCGGCATCGGTTCGGGTGAGGCCGAGAGCCTCGTCCCGTTCGGCTATCCGTTCGACAAGCCCGTCTCAGTACTCGCCGATGTGCTGCGCGACTTGCGTTCGCTGCTCGACACCGGGCTGATGGCCGACGGCGGTACCGGTCGCATGGGCCTGCCGCTCGAAGCCGAGGGCCGCGGGAAGCCGCCGGTGTGGGTGGCCGGCCACGGCCCGCGGATGCTGCGTCTCACCGGCGAGTACGGCGACGGGTGGATCCCGGCGTGGGCGATGCCGCCCGAGGAGTACGGGGCCAAGCGGGAGATCGTCGCCGGCCACGCTGCGGCGGCGGGGCGTCCGGCCCCGGTCAGCTCGATGCTCTCCTTCATGATCTTCGCCGAGAGCACCGAGGCGGCCGCCGAGATGTTCGAGCGCGAGCCGCTCGGCAAGTTGTTCGGGCTCTTCGCCATGGGCGCTGTGTGGGAGCGTAACGGCCTCCAGCATCCGCTGGGCAACGACTCGCAGGGGTTTGTCGACGTCGTGATCCACGACCTCGACCCCGACGAACTCCGCGACATCGCGCTCACGATCCCGTTCGAAATGGTGCAGGAGGTGTTCTTCATCGGCAACACCGAGGAGCTCGCCGCCCAGTACGAGGGCTATTCCCGCAACGGCCTCGAACACATTGTGCTGGCCAACGCCACGGGCATCGTGGGCGGCTTGGACGAGATCATGGCCCGCGGCGCTGAGCTGCCGATGCTCAAGCAGATGCTTGCCGACCTGTGAACCCCCTGACCATCAATGACACCCCGAGTGAAGAGATCGAGAACCAATCATGACGACTGACCTGAAGGCCTTCAACCCGTTCGATTCCGACACGCTGCAATGCCCGTTCCCGCACTACGCGCAGATGCGCGAGGAGCAGCCGGTGTTGCACCTCGAATCACTCGGGATGTACCTCGTGACGCGTCATGATCTCGTGCTCGGCATTCTGCGTGACGTCGAGACCTACTCGTCGATGTTCGGCGGCGCGAGCATGCCGTTGCCGTCGGAGGCTCGCGAGAAGATGATCGAAGTGATGGCCGACGGCTACCCGCGGGTGCCCACGATGCTCACTGCCGACATGCCCGACCACACCCGCTACCGGCGCTTGGTGTCCAAGGCATTCACCCCGAAGGTCATCGCCGAGCTCGAGCCGGTCATTCGGGCGATCACGGTCAGGCTGATCGACTCGTGGATCGACAAGGGGTCGATCGAGTTCGTGACGGAGTTCGGCGTGCCACTTCCCGTCGAGGTGATCGCACACGCACTCAACGTGCCCGAGTCACGCATGGCTGATTTCAAGCGCTGGTCAGACGACTCGATCGCCGGGATCGGCACGAACATTTCGATGGAGCAACGCCTCGAGGCCGAGCGAGGCGTCAACGAGTATCAGCACTACTTCGCAGCGGAGTTCGAGCGCCGCAAGACCGACCCACAGGACGATCTGCTGACCGCTCTCCTGCAGGCCCGCATCGACGACGACGATCCCGAGGTGACCGACAAGCGGCCGCTCGACATGCCGGAGATGCTGAGCATTGTGCAGCAGTTACTGGTGGCCGGCAACGAGACCACGACGAAGCTGCTCACCGAAACGATGCGGCTCCTGGCGGAGAACCCCGAGCAGTGGGATCGTCTCAAGGCCGACCCGGGCCGTGCGCCGGCAGTGATCGAGGAGGCGTTGCGGATGTCGACGCCGACCCAGGGGATGTTCCGCATCGCCACGAAGGATCACGAACTCGACGGCGTGCACATTCCCAAGGGCGCCCGACTCGTGATCGTGTTTGCCTCGGCGAACCGCGACGAGGAGCTGTTCGACGACCCCGACGCGTTCGATCCGGATCGTGAGCACCTGCGCGATCACCTCTCGTTCGGCAAGGGCATCCACTTCTGTCTCGGCGCGGCCTTGTCGCGGTTGGAGGGCAGGGTGGCGCTCGAGGAGTTGACCCGTCGACTCGACAGCTTCACGCTCGCTGCCGACAACGAGTTCGGATACTTCCCGAGCTTCCTGCTGCGCGGGCTGACGAAGCTCGACATCGACATCGTGCCGGCGAGCGCCTGATGGCAGGCGGATCTTTGGCAGGCAAGATCGCCGTCGTCACGGGGTCGAGCCGGGGCATCGGCCGCGGTACGGCGATCGCTCTCGGTGAGCAGGGAGCGACGGTGTATGTCACGGGTCGTAGCACCGGCAGTGGCGAGTTGACGATCGACCGCACGGTGGAGCTCGTCGACGCAGCGGGAGGACGCGGCATTGCGGTGCAGACCGATCACGGCGACGACGAGCAGATCGCAGCCTTGTTCGCTCGAGTCGCAACCGAACACGGCAAGCTCGACATCCTCGTCAACAACGTCTACAAGATCCCCGACCCGCCGGCTTGGGGCGGCGGGTTCTGGGATCACCCGATCTCGATCTGGGACGACCAGGTCGGCATCGGTCTACGAGCCCACTACGTGGCGTCGTGGCATGCGGCGCCGTTGCTGTTCGCGGCGGGGCCGGGCGGGTTCATCTGCAACGTGTCGTCACCGGGCGGCTCGAGCTATCACTTCAGCTCGTCGTACGGGGCGGGCAAGGCCGGCCTCGATCGGCTGAGCGCCGACATGGCCATCGAACTCGAACCCAAGGGCATCGCGTGCGTTGCCCTGTATCCGGGCACCGTGTCGACGGAGTTCATCGTCGAGTGGTCAGGCAAGCGTGACACCGACATGGAGGGGGCACAGACCCCGCTGGTCGTCGGTCGTTCGATCGCTGCATTGGCGACTGCTCCCGATCTGATGGAGCGATCCGGTTCGATCCAGTGGGTCGAAGACCTCGGAGCCGAGTTCGGCCTCGTCGACGAGCACGGCCGTTCCCCCGCCGCCTACGGTCGCCGCGGCTGACGCGCTGTCCACGGGTCTTTCCGGACCCGACCCCGAAAGACCGTTCAGAAAACGGGGACTTCGACGTGACGTCCGAAGACGTCAGCCATTGCACCCATCATCTCGCCGAGTGTGACGTAGGCGCGTGACGCGTCGATCAGGGTGGGCATCAAGTTGACGTTGGGGTCGGCGGCCTCGGTGCGCAGGCGGGCGAGCGCGTCGTCGACATCGTGTTGGTTGCGGTCGGCGCGAACGGCGTCGAGCCGCTTGCGCTGGCGGGTCTCATCCTCGCCGGTGATGCGGAGGAGTTCGAGTTCGTCGTCGTTGCCCTCGGTGTAGGCGTTGACGCCGACGATGATCCGCTCGCCACTGTTGAACGACCGTTCGAGGTCGTAGGCGGAGTCGCCGATGCGGCGTTGGAACCAGTTGTCGTCGATGGCGGCAATGACACCGTCGAGCATCGATCCGTCGCCGATCTCGTCGAGGTAGGCGAAGATCTCCTCGGCCTGGCGTTCGATCTCGTCGGTCAGCGCTTCCACGTAGTGTGACCCGCCGAGTGGGTCGGCGACGTGGACGACGTTGGTCTCGTTGGCGATGATCTGCTGGGTTCGCAGAGCGATTCTGGCGGTCTTCTCGGTGGGCAGTGCCATTGCTTCGTCCATCGAGTTGGTGTGCAACGACTGCGTGCCGCCGAGCACCCCGGCGAGCGCCTCGATCGCGGTGCGCACGATGTTCAACTCGGGCTGCTGTGCGGTGAGCGACACGCCGGCGGTCTGGGTGTGGAACCGCAGCTGCAGCGATCGTTCGAGCTCGGCGCCGTAGCGGTCGCGCATCCAACGCGACCAGATACGCCGAGCGGCTCGGTACTTGCCGATCTCCTCGAAGAAGTCGATGTGGGCGTTGAAGAAGAACGACAAACGCGGCGCGAACGCGTCGACAGGCAGGCCCGCCTGGAGCGCGAGTTCGACGTAGGCGAAACCGTTCGCCAGCGTGAACGCCAGCTCCTCGACCGCGGTGGAACCGGCTTCGCGGATGTGGTAGCCGGAGATCGAGATCGAGTGCCAGCGCGGCATCTCGGCGGCGGTGAACTGCATCGTGTCGCGAACCAGACGCATCGACTGGCGAGGCGGGAACACGAACTCCTTCTGTGCCTGGTACTCCTTCAAGATGTCGTTCTGCAGGGTGCCGCCGAGGCGGGAACGGTGCACGCCGGAGCTCTCGGCTTGCGCAACGAACATGGCGAAAATCGGTGCCGCAGGGCTGTTGATCGTCATCGAGGTGGTGATCTCGCCGAGATCGATGCCGGCGTATAGGTCTTCCATGTCGGCGAGGCTGTCGATCGCCACACCGCACCGGCCGACTTCGCCGAGCGACATCGGGTCGTCGGAGTCGAGGCCGAGCAGGGTGGGCATGTCGAACGCCGTCGACAACCCGTCACCGCCGGACTTGATGATCTCCTTGAACCGCCA
>JANPCI010000059.1:0-18800 GCA_031430875.1 Actinomycetes bacterium
GTCGAGGAAGCGGAGATCGTCTCGGACGGGAATCACCGGGCGAAGTGTAGAGGGAGCCCCCGTCGGCCTCCCGGTAGGGTTTCAACTCATGGCCGGATCCACCGAGTCGACGGCCGCAGAGTTGGCCGCCATCGCCGACAACGTGGCCCAGTACCGCTCACGCGTCGCCGGCCTCGCCGAACCCTTCATCGGCACGGAGCGTGACGACGTGGCCACAGCAATCCACGAGGCCGAACGTCAGCTTCGCACTGCCGAGCGCTCCCTGATCCGGGCGCTTCGCGCGCTCGAGTAATCGGCGTCAGCCCAGCTTGAGAGCGGTTTGCGCGGCGATGGCCCCTCGAAAGGGGCCATCGCACCGTGCGAGGTCGGGAGGCGGATCCCAACCGTCGCAGCTAACCAGGTGGCGGGAACCTGGTTGCCAAAAACTATACACCCGCCCGGCGTTTGGGCAATGGCCGGAGCACGCTCGACGGGCAGATGTCCTCGAGCACGCAGTCGCCGCATTGCGGCTTCTTGGCAAAACAGACACGACGGCCGTGAAGGATCATGCGCAGGCTGAAGTCGCCCCGATCCGCCGCCGGCAGGTAGCCGTTCAACTCCATCTCGACCTTCACCGGGTCGTCGTGCTCGGTCAGACCGAGCCGTCGAGCCAGCCGCCCGACGTGCGTGTCGACCGGGAGGCCGGGGAGACCGAACGCCACGCTACGAACGACGTTGGCCGTCTTACGGCCGACACCAGGCAGCGAGACGAGGTCGTCGAGCGACTCGGGAACCACTCCGTCGAAGCGCTCGACGACGTTCGTCGCCATCCCGATCAGATTCTTCGCCTTCGTTGCGTAGAAGCCCGTGGTACGCACGATCTCCTCGAGTTCGGTCGGGTCGGCGTGCATGAGATCGTCGGGCGTCGGGTATCGAGAGAAGAGCGCAGGTGTCACGATGTTGACCCGTGCATCGGTGCACTGGGCCGACAGGATCGTGGCAGCGAGCAGTTCAAACGGCGACGAGTGGTCGAGTTCACAGATCGCCTCCGGGTACTCGGCCGTCAAGCGCACGGCCACCTCGCGTGTACGACCCTTCGGTGAACGCGGACGACCCATCGGGTCGACACTACGACCCGCGCCCGGCGGCCGGTACTCTCGACGTATGCGATGTCTCGAGATCAAACGCCAGATGGCGACCGATGACATTGCGCACGTCACCGAACTGCTCGACGCCGCATCGCGCGCCGATGGTCGCCGACCGCTGTCGGACCATTTGTATCTCGACCTCGTCAACGGCGGCCTCGACGGGTTCACCGGGTTCCTCGCCTCCGAGCCCGGCCACGACCACCCGGTCGCCTACGCCCAGATCTCGCGCGGCAACGATGCATACGCCTTCGAGCTCGTGATCCACCCACACCACCGCTACGAGATGGCCACCATCGGACCCGAATTGATCGAGTCGGCCCTCGACGTCGTCGCATCCGACGGTGGCGGCCAGGTGAACTGGTGGGTGTTCGAGCCGACATCGACCCACCGCAAACTGGCCGCCGACGCCAACATGGTGTCGGGCCGCAGCCTCTATCAGATGCGTCGATCGCTGCCCACCGGTCTCGAGGTGACCGTCGCAACGAGGGCGTTCGTACCCGGCGACGACGACGAGGCGTGGCTGCGGGTCAACAATCGGGCGTTCGCCACCCATGGCGAGCAGGGTGGCTGGACGCTCGAGACGTTCTGCCAACGCCAGCAGGAAGCCTGGTTCGACCCGGAGGGGTTCCGCGTACACGACATCGATGGACGGATGGCGGCATTTTGCTGGACCAAGGTCCACACGGCGACGGCACCAGGCGACGAGATGGTCGGTGAGATCTACGTGATAGCAGTCGACCCCGACTTCCACGGCAGGGGCCTCGGCAGACAACTCACGCTCGCCGGCCTCGACCACCTCGCCAGTCGCGGCATCACCACCGCAATGCTCTATGTCGATGCCGACAACACCGCGGCCGTCTCGCTCTACGAACGACTCGGGTTCCGAATCCACTTCACCAACGCCGCCTTCGTCGCCGACGTGGCACCGACCACCACCGTGGATGCATCGTGACGATCCTGAACAGCCCCTCCAACACCACACCCGACACCACACCCGACGAGGCGCTCCCCCGCTGGAGCGTCGCCGACGTCCACACCTCGCTCGGTGCGAGATCGTTCACCGACGCGATGGAACGGTCGTCCGCCGACGTCGATCGCTTGGTCGCACTGTTCGACAACCTCGACATTCGAGCCCAGACGCCGCGAACACCCGACGGTGCCGATGGCACCGCGGCCGATCAGGCGATCGACGAACTGAACCGGGTGAGTGCCGAGCTCGCGATTCTGCGGGTGTACACGTACTCGATCGTGGCGACCGACTCACGCGACGCCCCGGCACAGTCGGCGCTCGGTGAGACTCGGCGGATCGATGCCACCCTGCGCCCCCTGACCGCGCGGCTCGCCGACTGGGTGGCGTCGCTCGGTGTCGACGAGCTGGCCTCGCTGAGCAACGCGGTCGCCGAGCACTACGGGCCGCTGGTGCGCTTGGCTGCACGGGCCGATCACCAGATGACCGAGTCGGAGGAGCACCTCGCCTCGGAGCTGTCGGTCACCGGGTCGGGCGCGTGGGGGCGACTACACAACGACGTGACATCGCAGCTGTCCACCGACGTCGAACTACCCACCGGTACCGAGACCCTGTCGATGGCTGCCGTCCGAGGGCTCGCCACCCATCCGGATGCGGTGGTGCGGCGAGCCGGCTACGACGCCGAACTCCGGGCCTGGCCGACCATCGAGGTGCCGGTCGCCGCGGCGATGAACGCCATCAAGGGTGAGGCCAATGCGCTCAACCGGCGCCGCCGGTGGCCGTCGCCGCTCGATGCATCGCTGTTCGCCAACAGCACGAGCCGTTCGACGTTCGACGCCATGCAGGCCGCCGTGAGCGCTGCGCTCCCCGACCTGCGCCGCTGGATGCGCACGAAAGCAAGCCTGCACGGCCACGACCCGGCCGCCGGCCTGCCGTGGTGGGACCTCGTGGCACCGTTGCCATTCGCCGGTGCCGAGGTGTCGTGGGACGATGGCGTCGACGTGGTCCGGTCGGCCTTCTTCGACTACAGCGACACCCTCGGCGGTCTCGTCGACCGCGCCCTCGACGAGCACTGGATCGACGCGGCACCACGGCCCGGCAAGAGTGGTGGCGCGTTCTGTGCATCGTTCGTCGACGACCGCTCGCTGGTGCTGCTCAACTGGTCGGGTTCGGCCGACTCCACCCAGACAACGGCACATGAGCTGGGCCACGCCTACCACAACACCATGCTCGCCGGCCGCACACCGCTCCAGCGACAGCTCCCGATGGCGCTCGCTGAGACGGCAAGCATCTTCTGCGAGACACTCGTCGTGGAGGCCGGCTTGGCACGCATGTCGGGCACCGAACGGCTCGCCCAACTCGATGTCGACCTCGTGGGCACCAACCAGGTGATCGTCGACATCCACTCACGGTTCCTGTTCGAGACCGAGGTGTTCGCTCGGCGTGCGCATCACACGTTGAGCACCGCCGAGTTGTGCGAGTTGATGACCGATGCGCAGGGTGTGGCATATGGCGACGGGCTCGACCAGCGCACCGCCCATCCGTACATGTGGCTGCTCAAGCCGCATTACTACGGCTCACACTTCTACAACTGGCCCTACACCTATGGACTGCTCTTCGGTCTCGGGCTGTTCGCCCGCTATCAGGACGACCCTGAACGCTTTCGGTCGGGCTACGACGACCTGTTGTCGCGCGCCGGGATGGACACCGCCGAAGAGTTGGGGATGGCCTTCGGGCTCGACGTCACCGACGAAGCGTTCTGGACCGCCAGCCTCGATGTGGTCCGCGCCCGTATCGACGACTACGTGGGGCTCGCGGCACAGATCGACGTCTCTGGGTGAGCACCCGCTACGACCTCACCCGTGACGAGATCGCAACCGTCCTCGACGGCGAACCGCGCTACCGCCTCGACCAACTGTGGGCCGGGCTCTACACGCAGCTCGCCGATCCGGCCGACATCACCAATCTCCCCAAGGCGCTGCGCTCACGCCTCGACGCCGAACTTCCGCTGGCGCTCACGCCCGTCACCGAGTCGGTGAGCGACCGGGGCGACACCGTGAAGTTCCTCTGGGAACTCGAGGGCGCCAGCCGAGTCGAGACGGTGCTGATGCTGTACTCCGACCGGGCGACCGTGTGCGTGAGCAGCCAGGCCGGCTGCGCCATGGGGTGCGGATTCTGCGCCACCGGTCAGGCCGGCTTCACCCGCCACCTCACGGTCGGCGAGATCGTCGAGCAGGTGATACGAGCCGCACAGCGCGCGCAACAGCTCGAGCGGCGAGTCAGCAACATCGTGTTCATGGGCATGGGTGAGCCGATGGCCAACCTCGACGCCGTGTGGGCGGCGACCGAGCGCTTTCACGGCGACCTCGGACTGTCAGCGCGGCACATCACGATCTCGACGGTCGGCGTGATCCCTGGCATCCGCTCACTGAAAGATCGCGCGCTGCCGGTCAACCTTGCGGTGTCGCTGCACGCCGCGAACGACACGCTGCGCGACGAGCTGGTGCCGATCAACCGGCGGTATCCGATCGAGGATCTGATGGCCGCATGCGACGACTACCTCCAGGTCAAGCACCGTCGGGTCAGCTTCGAGTGGGCGATGATCGAGGGGATCAACGACCGCGACAGCGACGCGCTTGAACTGGCGGCTTTGTGTCGCCGACTCAGCCCCCACGGCCATGTCAACCTGATTCCACTCAACCCGACTCCCGGCTACCCCACGACCGGTACATCGGCGAGGCGGGTCGAGGAGTTCCGTGACCTGCTCGAACAACTCGGCGCCAACGCCACGGTTCGTCGCAATCGCGGCACCGACATCGACGCCGCCTGCGGCCAACTCGCCGCAGGCCAACCCGTAGTCCTCACCCGGCGCCGCTGATGTAACGATTGGTGTCAGACACCAATCGTTACATCGATTGTTGCGAGATGTAGCGGGGGTTGGCGACGGCGAGCTTGTCGAGGACTGCTTCGGTCAGGAGCGACCGGAGCTCAGGGCCGCGGTCGTCGAACTCGTGTCGGCGGATGGCTGCGGCCAACTCGGCGTCACTCGCCACACCGAGCTGTGCGAGCCGCGCTTGGTGTGCGAGCTGCTGTGCGGGACCGAGATCGATCTCTCGCTCGACCATCCCGAGCACATTCGAGGCCACCCGCGCATGGAATCTCAACCGACCGTCGGTCGACGGGATCACGTCGCGGTCGAGCCACTCGCGTACGGATTCGAGCAGCTCCGCCGCCGTCGGGGCGTCGTGCGGGGCGGTCATGTGACTACCGTCTCCAGCATAACCAGGAGGTCGTACTCGTTCTCGCACACACGCCGTCCGATGGCCGCCAACTCATGGCTACGCGTCGCGCCCGCGAGATGCACGCTTGCCTGCACAATGCACATGATCGCCCACTTCCAGGTGCCGAGGACCTCCCACCAGTGCACCACCGCCGGGTCCACCGGCGATCCACCCGATGCCTCGTACGAGGCGAACAGGTCGTCGTATTCGCCGAGCCCCGCCACGGGCGGCGTCGCGCCGAAGCGCCACGCCTTCACGCACAGCCACCCGAGATCCTCCATCGGATCGCCGAGGTGGGCAAGCTCCCAGTCGATCACCGCCCGCAGTCCATCGGGACCAACGATCATGTTGCCGAGCCGAAAATCGCCGTGTACGAGGCTCGTGCGGCCGGGCGCGGGTCGAGTGTCGATCAGCCAGTTGCGCACCAGTTCGAGCACCGGATGGGGTTGTCCGAGCCCGTCGAGCACACCGGTGTAGTACTCAACCTGGTCGGTGTGCTGGAGGCCAGCGATGGCCTCGACATCGAGCGAGTGAATTCGCGCCAACGCGGCGCCGAAATCGGCGGCCAGGCGCGGACGTGCCGCAGCGAACTCATCGTCGCGCAAGATCTTGCGGGCGATCGTCTCACCGTCGATGGCCTCCAGCACCATGAAGGCCATGCCGTCGTCTCGGCGTCGTGCCTCGAGGAGTTCCGGCACGGGAGCACCACCACGACCGGCCGCTCTGACCACCCCGGCTTCGATCATCATGTCGCGTTCATCGCCCGCCCGCTGCCGCTGCACGATGAGCGGCCGCCCGTCGGCTTCGAATCGCCACGTCTCTCGTGACGCGCCCCCGGACAGCCGATGCAGCTCGCGAATTTCGGCGTCGTCGAGGAGCTGCGACAACATCGTCGACAACTCCGTGCCCACGGCCGAACTCTCCATCGACCGAGATTCGCAGATCAGAGCCCCGGGGTCCGCACCCGGACAACGCCGGCTGGAGTCACGCGGCCGTTCTCAGCAGCCGGCGACGCGGACGGACGGAGTTGGATTGACCGCAAGACTGCCTCCGGGATGGATCTCGAAGTGAAGGTGCGGAACGCCGGTGGCGTTGCCGGTGTCGCCGTTGTAGCCGATGATGTCGCCCTGGTTCACACGGCGACTGGAGCCTTCGTACCGCGAGAGGTGTGCGTAGTAGTACCGGTTGCCGTTGTCGCCCGCGAGCGATGCCGCGTTGCCGCCAAGGCGGTTCTGATTGAAGTTCACCGTGCCACTGACGACCGCGTAGATCGGCGTACCCGTTGGAGCGAGCATGTCGACACCTTCATGCCGTCGACCTCCTGATCTGGGGGCGCCCCAGCTGTCGCCGTAGGCCGATCCGGGCATCGGGCAGATGATCGCATCGATGTAGATCTCGCCGTTGAGCACACCGATCGGGATGCTCCCGGCTCCGCCAGTGCCGGTTCGCCCGCCACTGGTACCGCCTGACGGGCCGGTGTTCGGCGCCAGCGTCGCCACCGGCACTCCAACCGGCGGCAGGTCACCGTCGGCAGCGGTGGGGTCTGCCGCGGCGGCATCGATCGCCGCTTGCGCCGCCTGTGCCGCGACGACACCAGGATTCGGCTGGGCGCGTGCGGCCGCCTCCCTGTTGCGCAGCTCTGCCTCGACCCACTTCGAAACCGATGCCTGCTGCTGAGCGGCCAGCGCCCGTACGACCGCTTCATCGGTCAGTCGCTGTTCCTCGATTTCCCGCAGTCGATTCACCTCGGCATTGGCATCGGCCTGGAGTTGAGCGAACACGCCCTGCTGGTCCTCGATGTCCTCGCGGCGCTGATCGAGTTCACCCTGCTTGACGGCGAGCTGCTTCTGGGCGAGCTCGAACTCGTCGAGCGAACTGCTGCCCGCGTCGGTGACGACATCGGCCAGCACGTCGGCCTGCACCTGGTCCTTCGGCGCCTGCAGGCCGGTGAGTAGGGGGATCCCCTTCGATCCGCTGGTTGCGAACCGGGCGACTGCCAGCGACTCAACGTCGCGTCGGAGACGGTCGACGCGCTCTTGCAAGACCGTCTTTTCACCTTCCAGACCCCTCGCCTGATCCTGCAACACCTCGAGGTCGGACTGTGCCTGGAGAAACGCTGCGGCGGCCGCGTTGGCGCTGTCGCGAGCCGCTTGGATCTCACGCGCTGCCTGTTTGGCAGCCTCGTCGGTGGTCTGTGCCGCTGCCGGCGGATCGCCGAGGAGAGGGGCGGCAGCGATCGCCACGACAAGCACAACGGCTGCTGCGATGATCAGTCGACTGAATCGGCGGTGAGACGCACAACGGTCTCCTCGACGCGCCGATGCGTCGGACCAGGCCGACGTGGCCGCCGAAGTGAGGGACATACGGTTCCTGATTCTACTTGACATCGCGGGATGCTGACGGGCAGCCCGTCGACGCATCGTGCGTACGCGAACCACTCGACAAGGGTTCATCGGCATGCGACACCGCCGGCTTGAACGGACGACCGGACGAAACGCGTCGTCTCAAGGATCCACAGGCTCGAGCAGGCCGGCCAGCGACCGGGCACCACGGTCGACGTGTTCGTCAAGGACCCGTTCGAGGACTGCCCCCGTCCAGAGGCTGCCGCCGTAGGTGAGTGTCATGGTCAACTCGATCTCGCCCGGGGCTCGATCGGCGAGCGTCGATTGGAGCACCCATGGCGAGTGCCGTTTCCCGTCGATCTCCGAACGCTCGAAGACCACCCGGTGGGTCGGCTCGTGGATCGTGCGCGTCATTCTCAACCGTTTGGATCGAGCCAGCGGTCCCACCTGGGCGCGCAGTTCGACGTCCCACGAACGCTCGCCGCCGTCGGTTACTTCGGACACGTCGTGGACGAGGTCCATCCACTCGGGGTAGCGCCCCAGATCGTCGACGAGTTCGAACGCCTCGTTCGGTGCCGCCCGCAGGAGCACCGTTCGCTCGATCTTCACCGTGGTCCGCACGCCGACAGCGAGCAAGCGGTCTGCCCGGTCATACGTCGGGTCGATCCGCCGTCCGAAACGCTCGTGCGAGCAACGGGCTCTGCGCCGACAGCAGGCCGTCGAGGTCGTCGGCTTCGTCGAAGTTCGGCGTCCACGGACCGGGATTGCTGTCGGCGCTCGAAGGTTCAGCGCTCGAAGGTTCGTTGTGGGCAGGTTCGTTGTCGGCGAGCGCCGACGCCAGGGCCGCCGAAGCGGGCAGTACATCGTCGGTGAGGCGGAGTTGTTCGCCAGTCGCGTCGGCGACCCTCGGCGATGCGGCGCGCTGGGACCGGACGCGTGCCAAGGGGTTGGGCGGTCGGAACAGATGAAGATCGGGATCGCGAAGATCGTCGAGTGTCCACCCCCGGGGAACCACCATCGAATCGGCGTGGCGTCGGCACAGCACGCCGCTCGGGCCGGGATCATTGTCCGGCAGCACGTCGAGCCAGAACACCAGATCCTCAGCGTGCATCCCGTATGCGACCGACGCGAGATCGGAGCATCCGGGGCGTCCGCACAGGCGTTCCATCAGTGCCGACACTACTCCGGTCGAGGTCGGGGGCCGGTGAACCTGACACGGGCCCGTCGACGTGATGCGGAGCGGCGATCCGCAGCGGAGGGCGCTGAATGCGTCATGATGTTCAGCAACAACCCCATCACCGCGAAGTGAGGACCTCATGATTCGACTGCTCATCCGCACGGGTATCGCACTACTCGGTGCCGCCATCGGCTTCCTCGTCGCCGCTGCCCTCCTCGATGGCATGACCCTCGACGGAGCTGGGTTCGTCATCGCTGTCGTGATCTTCGCGGTCTTGACGGCCGTGCTCGAGCCGTTCATCGAGAAGATCGGTGACGAACATCTCTCGATCATTTCCGCCGCCAGTTCGCTGATCACAACGTTCCTGGCATTGCTGATCACCGAGTTGGTCTCCGACGATCTGACGATCGACGGGCTCGACACCTGGTTGTTCGCCACGCTCATCGTGTGGGTGTGCACCGCCCTCGCCACCTTCATCCTTGCCCGGATGTTCATCAAGAACGTTCGCGACAACCGCTGATCACCGCTCCCAGAGGCCGTAGCTGCCCAGCGGGTCGCGCCAGATGAGTGTCGCGCCGGCTTCGGCAAGCCCATCGTCTCGAAGCCGGGCGAACATATATGGCGACGTGACGCCGTTGACGAGATCGTTCACGACCGTGAACTCCGTTCGCGGCAAGTGGAATTGGTAGAGCATCATCCGGATCGTCGAGGTACTGCCGAGCGGGAGATAGAAGTCGACGTCGACGCCATCGGCGAGCACACCATCGCGTAGTTCTTCGACGGCGCTGGCATTTCCCGAGTCGTCCCACGTGCGCTCGATGATTCGCTCGGTACGAACCCACCCGAGCGTCACCAACATGCCGACGGTGCCGGCGACCACGAGAGAGCGCCCACGCCCGCGCAATGAGAGCGCAAGCCCGGCCAAGCCCAGCGTCAGCGCGCCGGCCCACACACTGATCCTGACGACGTCGATCGACGTGGTGGACACGGCGAAGGGCTGCAACCCCAGGATCATCGGTTCGACACCGTTGCTGGTGGACAACACGTCGCTGCGTAGCGCCCACAGCGCTCCCCCGGCGGCGACGATGGTAACTGCGGTCGCTGCAGCGATCGCCACCAGCCGTCGGAGAGGAATCGCGCCGATCAGCGCAGCCAGCCCGACCACGAGGATGGGCTGGACCACCGCATCGTTGTAACGGCCGTAGACGAGTTGATCACTTCGCCAGCGGTCCGACATGAACACCATCGACAGTGCAACGCATGCCCCGACGACGAGCAGCACGAGTCGGGCGTCGACGCACGTCGGTCCGGGTGGCGGGCCGGATCGAAGATCGAGGCGCAGCGCGGCCCGCACCAGGACCAAGGATCCGTAGACCACCACGCCGAGGCTGGCAACCAGGAGATACCACGTCTGGCCCAAGGCCGACACGAGGACCGGGACTCCACTGAGGAGCTGTTCTCGCACGCCACCGATCGAGTTGCGGGTGCTGGGCTGATCCCAGAGCCGCTCGACGATGTACGCCGTGTAGACGTTGACCAGAGAGATCCCGACCACGGCCGCTGCGGCGCCCGCTATCCCGTCGCGAACCGCCATCCGACGCCGAACCACAGCGAGCGCCATCACACCAACGGTGATCAACGTCAGTGGCAACATCCGGCTGTGCGCGCCGAACGCGGCGCTTGCGAGCAGCGCCGCGAGCAGCCCATTGGCGAGCGTGGGTGATTGCTGGAGCCGAAGCAGACCGAGCAACGTGGCCAGAAAGAGCGGGGCAACGAGCGACTCCGAAAACACGAAGTCGGTCGAGAAGACCATGGCCGGGGCGAGGGAGACCAGCACGGCGATTGCTGCACCCCACCATGGCGTCATCGGAGTGAGTCGGCGTGCAAGATTCACCAACAGGGCGGCGGAGATCCCCCCGAGGACCGCGTTGAGGGTGAGTGCGGCGTGAAAGACGGTGGTCGGGTCGTCGGTGAACCAGTACACCGGCGCCAGCAATGTGCCGAACAACGGCCGCCAGACGCTGTGATCGTCCATGTTCCAGCGAGTCCCGCCGCCGATGAAACGAGCGATGGCCAGTTGTGCGGGCTCATCGGGCCAGATCGCATACTCGTTGCGGCCCCACGACGTCCGGCGACGTGCAACAGCCGCGACGACGCCGGCCACGAGGGAGGCAAGCGTCCAGACGCGGCGTTCGGTCATCGGGTGCGATTCATACCAGCTCGAATGCTCGCGACCAGCGCAGGGAGTGGCTCACCACACCTACGCTCGCGGGATGGAACGACTCCCAGATGCAGTGGCCGTGGTCGTCGGCGCCGGACAGACTCCCGGCGAGACGATCGGGAACGGACGAGCAATCGCAACAACGTTCGCCCGCGAGGGCGCGCTGGTGCTGTGCGTCGATCGGGTCGAGTCGCGTGCCGAGGAGACGGTCGAGTCGATCCGGGCCAACGGCGGGGTTGCGGAATCATTCGTGGCCGACATCACCGACAGCAACCAGTGCGACGCGCTCGCCAATGCAGCACTCGAGCGGTGGGGTCGCATCGACGTGTTGGTGAACAACGTCGGCATCGGCGGCCGCGGTGACGGCCCAGCCCACTCGGCCGACGACGAGGCATTCGATCGGATTCTCGATGTCAACCTCCGCGCCATGTGGCGAACATGCCGAGCGGTGCTGCCGGCAATGCGCGACCAGCAACATGGTTCGATCGTGAACGTCTCATCGGCGGCATCGGTGGCCGGCGGATTCCAGGTCGCCTACGAGGTGTCGAAGGCGGCCGTCAATCGGTTGACCACTTCAATCGCTCAGTCGAACGCCTCCCGCGGCGTGCGGTGCAACGCAATCATGCTCGGCCTCGTCGATACACCGATGGCGGTCGGTGGGATCGCAACGGCCCGCGGCGTCTCGCTCGACGTGGTCCGCGACGAACGCAATGCCCGAGTTCCGCTGAAGGGTGGCATGGGCACAGCGTGGGATGCCGCCAATGCCGCGTTGTTCCTTGCATCGGACGAAGCACGGTTCGTGACCGGCGTCGTGCTTCCCGTCGACGGTGGCACGTCGATCCGAATCGGTTGAGCTCCGCCCGTCTCCCGCTCTGCCGCTTCGCCGTTTCGTGCGGAATGCGTCGCAGGAGCTGAAACTGATTCCGCACAGATCCGTAACTCGAGGAACAGAAACGTCGAGCGCCCCCTTCCCGGTGTGGGAAGGGGGCGCTCGATACGCAATTCAGTTACCTTCAGTGGTGTTCACACCACTCGTGGGTCAGACGCCCCAGAGAGCAGCGAACTGCTCGGCCATTCCATCGGGCCCTGGCCAGCCGTCGCTCGGGATCAGCGGTTCGGCCTGCGCCGGCGTGCTCACGATGAACGACGGCAGCACAGCGTTCGCACGCTCCTCCGGGTTGTCCTGGCCGATCGCCTGACGCGCCATTGCGTCCACCATCAGCCACGCGGAGTACTCCTTCGGGTTCGCCGTCCAGAACTGCTGCGTTCCGTCGACGATTTCCTGGAGGATCGCTCCGCTGAAGTCGACACCGACAAGGCTCCGCCCCTCGAGAAGGTCAGCTTCGGCGAGCGTCGTTGAGACACCGCCGGCGAGGCCGTCGAAGGCAAAGTGGATGTAGTCGATGGCCGGGTCGGCCTGGACCGCTGACACGATCGCACCCGCAACCTCGCCGGCGAGCAGCTGGTCGAGTGTCAACGCCAGCTCGTTGAAGACGCAGTCGGGACAGTTCGCCGCGTAGGCAGCTTCTGAACCCTCACGCTCCTTGACCAATACGGCAAAGTCAGGAATGTTCACCATGAGCACATTGGCGGTGCCAGCGGAGTCGACGATGATCTGGTTCGCGATGCGCTCGCCGGCCAGTGTGACGCCTTCTTCATCTCCACACTGGATGTAGATGTTGTTGGCTTCCCCGCCGGGATCGGCGGTGTCGAAGCAGCTGTAGAAGCCGATGCCTGCTGCCGCAGCGGCGTCGATCTGTGTCTGGATCAACTCGGGGGCCGTGCCCGTGATGGCGATGTAGTCAACGCCGGAATCGATCGCCTGCTGCGCGGCGGCGGCGGCGTCAGTGGTCCACGAGATGACCTCGAGGTTCCAGCCGAGTGCATCGGTGGCGTTCTTGAATCCAACACCGATCGCCTGACACGACGGGAGCGAACACTCCAGCCACGCAACCGTCTTGACCTCCGGCACCGATTCCAATGGAATGGTGGGCCCAATTTCCGTTGGCGCCGTTTCCAGGCCGGCATTGGCCTCAGCAGCGGCGGCGACTCCAGCCTCGGCTCCTGCCGGGGCTTCGGTACCGCTCGGTGCTTCGGTACCGCTCGGTGCGTCGCTCGTCGAGCTGTCGGACGAGTCGTCGCTGCCACACGCAGCGGCTACGAGCCCGAGAACGAGCACGGCCGAGGCCGCGCGGAGCTTTCGTGACATCTTCAATGGAGTTCCCCCTGTTGTTGGTTGGTGATGAGTAGGTCGACCAGATGCTGGCTTCGCCTCATTATTAACTGCTTGGTTAGTCTAATACATCCGGGTCGTCCGGATCATGGGTTGGAGGGGCTTGATGGAAACATTGCTGGACGTTCGCAATTTGTCGAAGACGTTTCCCGGTCAGGTGGCACTCGACGATTTCGACATCGTGATCGGAGCCGGGCGCACCCACGCGGTCGTCGGCCAGAATGGTTCGGGCAAGTCGACGTTCATCAAGATCCTCGCCGGCTATCACCAGCCCGACGACGGGTCGTGGGCCGAGTTGGTCGGGCAACCGCTGCGCCTCGGCGACGGCCGCGCGGCATACGACGCTGGGGTCCGGTTCGTGCACCAGGATCTCGGTCTCGTCGATGGTTTCAGTGCCGTCGAGAACATCTCCATGGGCGTCGGCTACACCACCGGCCGTTTCGGCCGCATCGACTGGAGCGCCGATACTGCACGCGCCGCCGACGGGCTCGCAGTACTGGGTTTCACCGACATCGATGTCACGGTGCCGGTCGGGATGCTCGCTCCGTCTCAGAAGACCGCTGTCGCCATCGCGCGGGCGCTGCACGGCTGGGAGCAAGATGCCCACCTTCTCGTGCTCGACGAACCAACCGCCTCGTTGCCGGGCGTTGATGTCGAGCGGCTCTTCGCGGCAATCCGGATCCTGAAAGCCCGTGGAGTTGCCATCCTCTATGTGTCGCACCATCTCGACGAGGTGTTCGCAATCGCCGACGACGTCACCGTGATGCGCGACGGCCGCCGAGTGACGACGATGCCAACCACCGACCTCGACCACGACCGACTGATCGAGCTCATGATCGGCCATCGGCTCGTCCGTACCACACGTCGCTCGGCCGCGATCGCAGGACACGAAGCTGCGCTCAAAGTCGTCGGTCTCGTCGGCGGCACGATCAAAGGCATCGACCTCGAGGTGCGACCCGGCGAAATCGTCGGTGTTGCCGGGATCGTGGGTTCGGGCAGAGAATCGCTCGCACCGTTGATCACGGGACAGCGACCATCCGACAGCGGTGAGGTGGTGGTCCTGGGGACTCCGATCCCGAACTATTCGCCGGCAGCAGCGATCCGCGCCGGCATGGCCTTCGTCCCGGCCGACCGGTTGACGAACGGAGTCATCCCGCTTGCGTCAGTCGGCCACAACCTGACGGTCGCCGACGTCAAACGCCATTGGCGCCGCGGTCGCTTGCGCCATCGTGAGGAGGACGCCGAGTGCATGGATCTCATCGAGCGCCTCAACGTCAAGACGGCGGGAACGGCGATCCCGATCGCCGCGCTGAGCGGCGGGAACCAGCAAAAGGTCCTCTTCGGCCGCAGCCTCCGACTCGATCCCGGCGTCCTCGTGCTCGACGAACCCACGAGCGGCATCGACGTGCATGCCAAGGAGCAGATCCTGCAGTTCATCGACGAGATCGCGCAGGATCACACCGCAGTACTCGTCGTGTCGACGGACACCGACGAACTGGTACAGGTCGCCCACCGCATTCTCATCTTGGTCGACGGTCTGATCGTCGCCGAACTGAGTGGAGCTGATATGACTCCCGAGAACGTGGAACGCACGCAGCTCCAGACCAGCAAGAACCTTGAATCCCAGACCAACGAGACCGAGCCGAACGAGGTTGCAGCCAGATGACCGTCACTGTCCACCAAGAGTCACCGTCTGACGAACCATCGACGGACCCAGTGGTGCCCGATGATGCCGCCCGGTCAGTCGGACTTCCGCCAAAGCCCTCGCTGTTCAGCCGCCTCGGCATCAACCGGTTCAGCGGGCTCTACCTGCTCGGCGCGTTCTTCGTCTTCTATGGACTGACCGAGAGCAACTTCCTGATCTGGAACGGCAGCATCGAGTTCGTACTCACCGAGAAGGTGATCGTGTGCATGCTGGCGCTGGCATTCCTCGTGCCGCTCACCACGGAGACGTTCGATCTCTCGATCGGCGCCGTGATGGCGTTGAGCCTCGTCATCGTCAACAAGGTGGCGCTGGAGACCGACCTCCCCGACGGTGTCGGAGCGCTCATCGCGATGGCAGCATGCCTGGCCATCGGCGCGATCAACGGTTTCATCATCGTCAAGCTGCGGGTGAACAGCTTCATCGCCACGCTCGGGATGAGCACGGTGATCGCGGCGCTCATCCGCAAGATCCACGACGGGGGCAACATCACCGCCGCGTTCGGATCCGGCTACCTCAACTTCGGCACGAATGACGTGTTCTCGTTCAAGTGGCCGTGGTCAGAGAGTCAGATCTCGTTGCCCTTCTACTTCTTCTACGGCCTGGCCGTTGCAGTACTCGTCTGGTACGTGTTGGAGCACACGCCGGTCGGACGCCACATGTTCGCCACGGGCGGCAATCGCGAGGCGGCTCGGCTGGCCGGCGTCAAGACCGATCGATTGGTGTGGGGCTCACTCATGGCTTCGGCGAGCATCGCTGGGTTTGCCGGACTCATCTATTCGTGGAAGTTCGCCACCTACACGTCGTCGGTTGGCGGACCCTTGCTCTTCGTCGCTGTTGGAGCAGTGTTCTTCGGAGCGAGCCAACTCAAGCTGCGCCCGAACGTGTGGGGGACCATCCTCGCGGTGTACGTCCTCGCCTTCGGCATCAAGGGCATCGGGCTTCGGTACCCGCGCGAGATCGATTGGATCCAGCCGCTCTTCGAGGGGCTGGTCCTGATCATCGCGGTGGCTGTGGCCAGTCGCCAGGGGATCATCAAGGTTGCCCGTCGACGCAACGACGCTCAGCCCGTGGTGGAGGACGGCACTGCACTCCAGAAGGTCATTGACGACATTCCGGAGCAGGCCGAGAAGGTCGACTGAGCAAGTCATGGACATCGAAGCTCGCACCGACGCCACCCATCGCGAGATCCTGGCCATGCTGCCGGCCGACCTCATGGACTTCTCCGATTTCGACACAGCGGCGGCCAACCTGATGGCCATGCTCGCCGCCGCTCCTGTCGAGCTCCCCGAGTCGGTCACGCTCGAGGACCACCATGTCGACACCGTCGACGGCCACGACCTCCTCGTGCGGGTCTACCGCCCACGCGACGCAAACACCTCCAGCGCAGCGCTCTACTGGATCCATGGCGGCGGAATGGTGCTCGGCGACGTATCGATGGACGACGCTCACTGCGCCGACATTGCCGCGGAGCTCAACATCGTGGTGGTCTCCGTCGACTACCGGCTCGCGACGGAGCTGCCGTACCCGACTCCACTCGATGACTGCAAGTGCGGTTTCGATTGGCTCGCCGAAAACGCCGAATCGCTCGGCGTCGACCCCTTGCGGATCGCCATGGGTGGCGCGAGCGCCGGTGCCGGACTCGCCGCGGGGCTGGCACTCCTGGCCCGCGACCGGGGGTCTTCGCAACCCTGTTTCCAACTGCTCCGGTATCCGATGCTCGATGATCGCAACGACACCCCGTCGAGTCACGCAATCACCGACTTTCGCGTCTGGAACCGGGCTGCGAACCTGCTCGGATGGGGCGCGTATCTCGCCGGCAACGATGCCGCCGCCGACGTCGAGCCCTACGCGGCACCGGCACGCGCCACCGACCTCTCCGGCCTCCCGCCCGCGATCGTGACGGTGGGTGACCTCGATCTCTTTCTCGACGAAGACATCGCGTACGCGCAGGCGCTGCTGGCAGCGGGGGTGCCCACCGAGCTTCACGTCTATCCCGGAGCGTTCCACGGCTCGAACTCGATGGTGCCCCATGCCGACGCCTCGCAACGATGGCGGCGCGATGAGATGGCGGCGCTGCGGCGCGCCCTCGATTGTTGACCCGGCAGCAACCGAGTCCGGTCTCCTGATCGTCTAGGACCCGGCGCCGTGTTGATGATCGCAAAGGCGTTCCTGGCCGGCCACGATCTGGCCGGCGCCGGCACCTTCGAGCGATGCGAACGGCCCACACTTCTGGGGCGTGATCCAGACGTGGATCATCGGGGCCGGCTTATGCTTCACCAAGCCGGTCGGGCACGAGCCATCAGGGTTCGTCAGCCCGGCGACACGGGGCTGCTCGGGGTCGTTCGTATAGCAGAGGTTGTCGTGGATGTGCCACTGCATCAGGGCGCCACCAATGTCCGGCGCATCTTCGAGGGCAACGTCGGACGACAACATGTACATCGCGCTGACCAGCTTCTTCGAGCCATCGGGTTGCGGCTCGTAGACCAGGCTCTCAGGCTGGTCGGGGTCGAGGATCACGTCGTCGTCGATCCAATCCCACTGGATGAAATGCTCGTGGCCGGTCCCGCCGTCGCCGATGCTGCGGAAGCCGAACGCCTCGGCGACCTTGTAGTCGCTCCACTGCGGGAGCTGAACCAGCGTGACCGCAATCAGATTCTCGGCAGCCGCCTGCTGTTGGGGGGTGACGCCGGGTGTGCCGCTGAGGTCGATCGGCATGGTCGGGTCGTACGGTTTCGCCACGGTGGCCGTGGTACCTCCGGCTGTCGATGTGGCGCCGTGATCGTGACCCGCGCCGCACATGTCGACGCGCTCGGCCTCCGACACCGCTGCCGTGCCGGCGCCGATGCCTTCGAGCGCGGCGAAGACACCGCAGGGATGCGGTTCGATCCAGACGTGAACCATCGGGCTCTCGCCGCCGGCCCGAACGCCGTTTGCGCAGTTCCCGTTCGCGTCGATGACGCCGACGACCTTGGCCTTGCCATCGGCGCCGGTCGACCAACACAGGTTGTCGTGCTTGTGCCAGGTCATCAGCGGGCCGGCCCAATCGGTCAGCGTGGGGTCGTCGGCGGGTCGGGCGCTGGCGATGTACATCGCTCCCGCCAACGTGCGCTGGTCGCCGTTCACGGCGTAGACGAGCGACTCGGGAGCCGTGGGGTCGAGGAGTGCGTCGTCGCCGATGAGATCGGACTTGATGTAGTGCTCGGTGCCGGTACCGGCGTCGCCGATCGAGGCGTAGCCGGCGGCGATCGCATCGGCTGGATCGGCGTACTTCGGCAACTCGCGCAGCGTGTCTTCGATCAAGTTGATGGCGCGAAGCTCCTGCTCGGCGCTGACCCCCTCGACTCCCGAGACGTCGATCGGTTGAGTCGGATCCCAAGGCCGTGGCCAAGCCAGAGCAGCCGGCTTTGCCGTGGCGCCGTGATCGTGGCCATCGGCAGTCGCTCCCCCCGTGGCATCGGTGTGCCCGGTGTGCGCTTCGGTCGCGTGCGGAACGGATTCGTCGGTCACGCCGGCCGCGTCGGCGCCGCCTGCCCCCTCGGCGACAGCTTCGGCGTCGCCGTGGCCGTGTGCGGCTCCTGCCGCCTCGGTTGCGTGACCGGCCTCGCTGTGAGAGTGGACATGGGTGCCTGCGGCCATCATCGTCCACACGGCGAACGCGCAGATCAGGACGGTCGGCGCCATCAGACCCGTCATGCGTTGCTTCTTCTCCGGGAGCAGCGCGCCCGCATTGGCGGCCACGATGGCGAG
>JANPCI010000060.1:0-5111 GCA_031430875.1 Actinomycetes bacterium
GCCGGGCAGCAACCGTTGGATCACCAGGCGCCCGGCGAGTTCGTCGTGGCGGGCCAGTTCGACGAGCCGGAGCAGGATCACCTCGTCGGACCCCGCCGGCAAGACGCCACGCTGCGTCGCTCGGATGACGACGTCGAGGTCGGTGGCATCGTCGACGAGCACCGCCAACGGATGGGCCGGGTCGTCGGCGACCCACCGGCGAGCGGCGAGCAGGCAGCGCCGGGCAGTGCGCATCTGGGCCCACTCGGCATCGAGCCGAGATGAGAAGCACAGGGCGCGAGGTGTCGTGGTGCGAGGAGAGGCGATACGAGGTTGGCCGGTTCGAGCTTGGCCGGTTCGAGGCTGGCCGGTTTGAGGTTGATTGGTCATGCGAGCCACCATGACGATCACCCCTCACCGGTGGTCTCACAGGAGTTCGCACCGGTCGAAGAAATCTTCGAACTGGTTGCGAGGATCACCCGCGAGCCGACTCACAGGCCCTGCTCAGGACCGGTTTTCGATGATTGACCCCACGTGGAGGATTTGTTGCCTCACAGCGATCGGCGTCGCCCACTGCCGGGTGTGAGATCGAACCCCACATCGATATCCGACCCGATTCCACCCTGTGACGTGACCATCGACGGCCAGCGCAACACGCTGCGCCCGCAGGCGCCAACCGACACGATCGCTGATGTCGCACGGGCACTCGACAGCGAACCCGATGCCGGGTTGTGGATCGACGGCAGACTCGTCGCAGCGCACCAATTCTTGACCGAATGTGGGCTGCACGTCGGCTCCAAGATCGTCCTCGACGCGGTGCCCGAATCGGTTGAGCAGCGTTCGGGACCGCCCATCGAAGTGGCGGTGATCGCCGGTCCGTCGTGCGACGGATGGCGTCCGCTGGCCGCCGGACGGCACTGCGTCGGTCGGTCACCGACGGCCGAACTCCGACTCGACGATCCGGCGCTCGAACTCCACCACGGGGTCATCGACGTCGGGACCGATGGATCGGTCACCTTCACGCAGCTGACCGGTCGTGTGCCCTCACGCGTCGACGGGGTGCCGGGCAGTACAACGCGAGTGGTGGCGGAAGGCCAGTCGCTCCAGATCGGAGCCAGCCGCTTGAGGTTCCGTCGCCGCACACCTGAAACAACCACGGAGCTCGGTTCCGGGAGCATCACCGACGCCGACCGTGACCCGTGGCGCCGTGTCGTGCGGCGCGGCCCGAGCCGTCCGCCCGACCCCGCCATGGTTGCCATCGCTGTGCCCGACCCACCTCCCGAGCATCGGGCTCCGCCGCTCGTCGGTCTCGTCGGGGCAGCGGTCGCCGTGGCCGGAGCCGGACTGATGGCAGCAGTCCTCGGCCAAGCGATGTTCGCGCTGTTCGCGGCGATCGGCGCAGTGGCGTCACTCGCCACATGGGCGGTTGGTGCGATCGGCGCACGGCGGAGCCGGCGTCGTGCGGCCAGGCTCCATCGACGTCAGGTCGACGAGTTCGTCGCCGCACTGCACATAGCTCACGTCGATGCCGACCGCCGTCAACGTGCGGCTCACCGCTCGGTCGTCGACATCGTGGCTACGACAAACACCGCCGAGTGGGAGCGCCGGGTGTGGGAGCGCCGAAGCGGTCGGTTGAGTGTCACGCTCGGCCAGGGAACTGTGCGATGGGTGGCACCGATCGTCGACGACGAGCGCCGCACCCTCGAGCCGGATCTGCTGGTCGCCGTCGATCGATGCGAACAGCTGACCGACACCGCCGTCCCGCTCGATCTGCCCGCCGGCTGCGTGGTGGGTGTGCACGGCGAAGTCGACGCAGCGACTGCGCTGGTCCGATCGATCATCGTGCAACTCGCCACAACCGACGGACCCGCCGACTGGCAGCTCGTGATCGTGACGGCACGCGCCGACGAATGGTCGTGGGCCGACTGGTTGGTGCACGCTGCACCGGGTTCGCCGATCGTCGTGAGCGTCGACGGGGTCGGCGAGTTGGCAGTCGACGACATCAAGGCAACGCTCGTCGTCACCGACGTCCCGGCCGCACTCGCCACCCGAACCGGGCCACTGCGACGCTTCCTCGACACGACGTCGTGCGCGTGCATCGTCGTCACTCCGCCCGCCGTCACGGTTCCCGCGGTCTGCACCAGGGTGTTGGAACTCGGGGCCAACGGGCTCGGTCACTGGCGCGACCGCACGGTGCTCGGCGAGTCGTGCATCCACCTCGCCGGCATCTCTCGATCTACAGCAGAATCAGCGGCCCGTCGCCTCGCACCGCTCATCGACCCGGAAGACATGGCCGGCGGATCGAAGGGTGCTCCTCGCGACGTACGCCTCGGGGACCTGGCGTCGGCCGATCCGGTCGGCATCGTTGAGCGATGGAACGATGCGGGGCCCGACCCCACGCTCGGCGCCACGATCGGACGCTCGGCCGACGGAACCGTCGACATCGACCTCGTGCGCGACGGCCCGCATGGCCTCATTGCCGGAACCACCGGGGCCGGCAAGAGCGAGCTGCTGCGCACACTCGTGGTATCGCTCGCCGCTGCGGTGAGCCCGGACCATCTGTCGTTCGTGCTCATCGACTTCAAGGGCGGCGCCACGTTCGACACCTGCACGCGGCTGCCCCACACCGTCGGCGTGGTGACCGACCTCGACGAGGGCCTCGCCGAGCGTGCGCTCGTCAGTCTCGACGCCGAGATCCGACGACGCGAGCGACTGCTGCGCACCGTTCGGGCCGACGACCTCACCGTGTACCGGCGCAACGCAACCGAGCCGCTCCCGCGGCTCGTGGTGGTGGTCGACGAGTTCGCGACGCTCGCCAAGGAATTGCCCGACTTCCTCGCCGCGCTCGTCGGGATCGCCCAGCGTGGCCGCAGCCTCGGTGTCCACCTCATCCTCGCGACGCAGCGCCCGGCGGGCGTGGTAACCGACGACATCCGGGCCAACACCAACCTTCGCCTGGCGCTGCGGCTACACGATCGCTCCGACGCGCTCGACGTGGTCGGCGACGAACTGCCGGCGACGTTTCCACGAGGTGCACCGGGCCGGGCGGCGCTGCGGCTCGGCCCCGACGAACTCGTGGTGTTCCAGACCGCATCGTGTACCGGGCCGATTCGTCCATCCGGCACCCGGCTCACCGTCGATCGGCCGAGTGCCGACAGCGAGGGTGGCGCGGATGGGCCAACCGAACTTGAGGTGCTGGTCGACGCGATTGTGCTGGCCGCGGGCCTTGTCGGAATCGACCCGCCGCATCGTCCATGGCTCGACGCGCTGCCCGAGGTCCTCGATCGAGCGCATCTCGTCGAACCGTCGGCGATCGGGGTGATCGACGATCCCGCCCGACAGGCGCGCCGACCGTTGCGTTGGGAGCGTGGGAACCTGCTGCTCGTCGGAGCGATCGGTTCGGGGACCACGTCGACGGCGATCGTTCTGGCGGCTGCTCGACTTCGTGGGGCCGGCGACGTGCATCTCTACGTGATCGACGGGCGTGGCGACGCGGCGCTCAATGCGCTCGGCGACGTTGCCGCGTGTGGTGGCGTGATCCGGGTCACCGAGGTGGAACGGCTCGACCGGTTGCTGCGACGCCTGACCGACGAACTCGACTGTCGAGGCGGTGCGGGCGGACCCGGGCCCGAGGTGCTGCTGGTCGTCGACGGGCTCGAATCGGTGCGCACCGCACTGTCGACGATCGATCGGTCGGACGCCGCAGCACGATTCGATCGGGTGATCCAGGAGGGCCCAGCGGTCGGCATCGTCACGTGCGCGACCACCGACGGGAGTTCGCCGGCGGTGCTTGCCACGACGCCCGGCGAGCGATGGATTCTTCACTGCGATGCCGCGATCGCGCGAGCCGCAGGGATGCGTTCGACGCCGCCACCTGCGATCCCGGGCCGGCTGTGCATCGTCGAGTCGGGCCTTGCCGCGCAGGTCGTGTTCGACCCCGACCCGCTCGCCGGGTTGCCGCGACGATCCGACGGTTCGGGCCCGCCGGCCGTCGAGGTGCTCCCGGCGTACGTCGATCCCGACGCGCTCGCAGGCGCCGCCGACGGGCTGGTCGACGGGTTGCTTGTCGGGATCGCAGCCGACGACCTCCGACCGGCTGTGTTGCACCTCCCGGTCGGCGACCACGTGTTCATCGGCGGAGCGTCCGGAACGGGCAAATCGACGGTGCTTCGCCAGCTCGAATGTGCCTGGGGTCGTCGCCACCCGACCGGCGTGATCGTGCACGTCGATCGCCGGCATCCGTTGGATCAATCGGTCGTGGCAGCGTTCGACGAGGCCGATGCATCGCCCGTGCTGGTGGTGGTCGACGATGCCGACCGGGTCGACGACACCGACGGGCACTTCGCGGCGATCGTCGCCGGTCGCCGACCCGGCGTGACGGTGCTTGCCGCCGCGCGGCTGGAAGCGGTGCGCGTGGCCTACGGGCACTGGGTGCGCGAGATCGCTCGCAGTCGATGCGGGATGATCATGACGTCCGTCGGGGAGGTCGACGGCGAACTGCTCGGAGCGACCCTGCCACGGCGCTCGGTGATCCCTCCGCGACCCGGCCTCGGCTGGCTCATCGACGCGCAGGGGCACCGTCTCGTGCAGGTCGCTGCCAGAATGTCCGTATGACTCGCATCGTCACCGTCGCCGGCGCGCAGCTCGGGCCGGTGCAACTCGCCGACGACCGTGCCTCGGTCGTCGAGCGGATGATCGTGCTGCTCCAGGAAGCGGCCAGTCAGGGAGCCGACCTCGTCGTGTTCCCTGAGCTCGCGCTCACCACTTTCTTCCCCCGGTGGTTCGTCGACGACATCACCGCCGTCGACCACTTCTACGAACGCTCGATGCCGAATGCTGCGACGCAGCCACTGTTCGACGAAGCGCGGCGGCTCGAGGTCGGCTTCTGCCTCGGTTACGCGCTGCTCGAGGACACGGCCGACGGGACGCAACATCGCTGGAATGTGCAGACGCTCGTCGAGCGTGACGGTTCGATCGTCGGCACCTTCAAGAAGGTGCACATCCCCGGCCACGCCGGCAACGAACCCGACCGACCGTTCCAGCACGCCGAGCGCTACTACTTCGAACCGTCGCCCGATGGATTTGGTGTGTGGGACGCATTCGGCGGCCGCGTCGGGATGATGATCTGCAAC
>JANPCI010000061.1:0-17762 GCA_031430875.1 Actinomycetes bacterium
CGATGCTGCGACGGAGCGCAAGCTCGGCTTCACGCCGGCTTCGACGATGAACGAAGCACTCGAGATCGCGTCCGACACCGTCGGGCGTCATCCGTCGCTCACCCACAGGCAGTCCCCGCCGCTGAGGCTTGCGGACGTGAAGTAGGGCGCAATGGTCGACCGGAACCTGCAGCGGGCCCAACGGGCCGCCGGCATCGCCGAGAACGCGGTGCGTCGCGCCGCGATGCCACTCCGTAACTTCGGGTTCCCGTATCGCACCCCCACCGTGCCGCGCGGCGTCGAGGTCCCACCCGAGGTGTCCGGGCTCGGCGCCCATTACGACACCGACTGGGCCCGGCGACCGCTCGCTTCATCGGTGCGCAACGTCATCGTCGAGGGCCCGGTGCGTCTCGCGGCCCGGGTGATCACGTCGCCGGAGGTCGTCGGCACCGACCGGCTCGCCGATCTCACCTCACTCGAGGATCCGCCGCCTGTCATCTTCGCTCCGAACCATCACAGCCACCTCGACACCGGCCTCATGATCTGCTCGGTCCCGTCGGCGTGGCGCCACAAGCTCGTCGTGGCCGCTGCCGCCGACTACTTCTTCGACAAGAAGTGGAAGGCGACCCTGTCGGCGCTGTCGCTGAATGCGATCCCCATCGATCGCGAACTCACCGGCAGGAAATCATCCGACCTCATCAAGGGCCTGGTTGACGACGGCTACAGCCTCGTCATCTACCCGGAGGGTGGGCGCTCCCCCGACGGCTGGGGACAGGACTTCAAGGGTGGGGCCGCCTACCTGTCGGCCCGCACCGGCGCACCGGTCGTGCCCGTGTTCATCGACGGCACCGGCGCGATCTTCGGCAAGGGCATGAAGCGACCGAAGCCCGGGCGCACCAAGGTGGTCTTCGGTGCTCCGCTGCGCTCCGAGGAGGGCGAATCGACGCGCCGGTTCAGTGCCCGCATCGAGGCGGCCGTCACCACGCTCGGCGACGAGGCCATCACCGATTTCTGGACCGCCCGCCAGCGTGCCGCCGCCGGCACCAACCCGCCGCTCACGGGGCCCGAACACGTTGGATGGCGTCGCGACTGGGCGTTGGCCGAACGGCGCAAGCTCGGTACCGCTGGGCTCCGTCGGCGCCAGCAACGCCGGTGGCCCGACCTCGGCTGACATCAGCCACCAAATCACCCGCAGCGATGAGCGACAAGCCCGCATACGGGCCGCTCGCTCATCACTCGCGGGTGGGCTCGCGGACGTAGTCTGTCGCCGTGACTGCACCGACGCTGCCATCGCGAACCCCCGGGCGGATCCCGTTCCGCCGTCATGTCATCGAGTTCCTGATCACGTCAGTGAGCTTCTGGTTCATCGCGTGGATCATGCCGGGCATCTCGATCCGCGACTTCGGGACGGCGCTGGTCTCGGCGCTCTTGATCTCGGCGCTCAACGCCGTGCTCTGGCCGATCATCTCGCGGTACTTCGCCCGGATCATCCTGTGGACCGCCGGACTTCTCGGCATCGTCGCCAACGGTCTCATCTTGTATGTCGCCGCTGACATCCTTGACGGCTTGGTGGTCGACTCGGTCTGGCAGGCGGTACTCGCCTCGTTCCTCATGACCGTCATCGGGATCGCCGTCAGCACCTGGTTGTCGGTCGACGACGACGCCGTGTGGCAGCGCCAGACCGTCCGGCGGATGGTGAACCGGCTCGAGCCGCCGACACCCACCGATGTGCCCGGCATCCTCTTCCTCCAGATCGACGGTCTCGCCGAGCCAGTAGTTCGTCAAGCGATCGCCAACGGGCACGCTCCAACCCTCGCCCGCTGGGTTCGCGACGGCTCACATCGCATCACGGGATGGGAATGCGACCTCTCGTCGCAAACGGGCGCGAGCCAGGCCGGGATCCTGCACGGCAACAACCACAACATGCCCGCCTTTCGCTGGTACGACAAGGAGGCCGGCAAGGTCTTCACATCGAACCGACCCAAGGATGCCGCCGAGATCGAGGCCCGCCAGTCCGACGGGCACGGCCTCCTCGCCGACGGCGGGGTGTCGCGCTCGAATGTGTTCTCCGGCGACAGCGTCGAGTCGGCGATCACCTTCAGCACGCTGCTCGACCGCAGCAAGCACAGCCACAAGACGGCCAACTACTTCCTGTCGGATCCGTACGCAGTCAGTCGACTCATCACGCTGACCATTGCCGACACGTGGCGCGAGATCGTCGACCGCCGCGGGACCAGACGGCGCGACGTGGTGCCACGACTCGAGCGGGGCGGGATCTATCCGATCCTGCGCGCCGCAACGACCACGATCCTGCGCGACATCACCATCTACACCCTCATGAGCGACGTGTACCGCGGCGTGCCATCCGCGTATGCCGACTTCGTCGGCTACGACGAGGTTGCTCACCACTCGGGGCTCTTCTCGCCGACGGCCCTCGACACACTGCGCCGACTCGACCGCCAACTCGCCCGACTCGAGTACGCCATTGCCGAAGCCCCTCGTCCGTATCACGTCGTCGTGCTGTCCGACCACGGACAAACCCAGGGTTCCACGTTCCTGCAGCGATACGACATGACGCTCGAGGACCTCGTCGATTCGCTGATCGACGCCGACATCGACATCGCCGTGCCGGAGATGGCGTCGGAGGGGTGGGGCAACCTCAACGGCGCGCTCACCGAGGCGGTGCGTGACAAGGACAGTCGCGTCGGCAAGCTGCTTGCGGCCGCCACCCGCAATCGGATGGTCGACGGTGACGTCGTGCTCGGCCCTGCCCACGACGACGAACTCGCCGCCGCCACAGGTGCCGACACGGCCGCCGACGCCGACGTGATCGTGCTCGCGTCGGGCAACCTCGGCCTCGTGTCGTTCACCGACATCGAAGGCCGCGCCACGGTGGAACAGATGGGCACTCGGTTCCCGGGGCTGATCGCCGGACTCGCCCAGCACCCTGGCATCGGGTTCGTGCTCGTGCAGTCCGAAGAGCTCGGTGGGCTCGTGATCGGCGGTGGCGGTATCCACTACCTGGTCGACGATCGTGTCGAAGGCGACGACCCGCTGGCCGGCTTCGGACCGAATGCAGCCGACCATCTCCGACGCACCGACTCGTTCACCAACGCGCCCGACATCCTCGTCAACAGCTTCTACGACCCGCATGCCGACGAAGGCGCAGCGTTCGAGGAGCTGATCGGGTTCCACGGGGGCATGGGCGGCAATCAGACCCACCCGTTCCTGCTGTTCCCGGCGGGGTTCGATCTTCCCGACGAGCCGATTGTGGGGGCCGCCACGGTTCACCATCTGTTCAAGCGCTGGATGGCCTCGATCAACGACGCAACCGCGCCCGCCCCGTGGACGGTCCCCGAGCGACGAATGGCGCCACCGATCCCGCTTGCCGTTCCAATCGACTGAGCCAGATGGAACTCACCTGGGTCGGCCACGCCACGACATTGATCGACTTCGACGGCTACCGAGTACTGACCGACCCGCTGCTCACCAAACGAGTCGCTCATCTGCGTCGACGGCGTCCCGAGCCGGGCGCTGAAACCTTCGACGTCGACCTCGTGCTGCTGTCGCATGTCCACGTCGACCACCTGCACCTCGCCTCGCTCAAGCGGCTGCGACCATCGGCTCGCGTGCTCACTCCGATCGGTTCGGCGAGGCTGCTGCGTAAGGCAGGATTCGCCGATGTCACCGAGATCGCTGTCGGTGACCGGATCGACCTTGGACCCGTCGTCGTCGAGGTGGTGCCGGCGGCGCACAAGCGTGGCCGCGGCCCGCACTCGCGCGTGAGCGCCGACCCCGTGGGCTTCATCGTCAACGGCGCCGGTCGTCGGATCTACTTCCCCGGCGACACAGACCTCTTCGACGAAATGGCCGACTTCGGCGACATCGACGTGGCGCTGTTGCCGATCTGGGGCTGGGGTTCAACCCTCGGAGAGGGTCACCTCGACCCGCAACGCGCGGCGACCGCCACGAGCCTGATCAAACCGGAGTTGCTCGTGCCGATCCACTGGGGCACGTACGCTCCCGAAGATGGTCGACGACGCCTCCCCCGCTGGTTCGACACACCGCCACTCGAGTTACGAACGGAACTCTCTGCCATCGACGAACTCCACCGCCTCGGTTTGTTCGAGCCGGGCGACTCGTTCACGGTGACCAGCCGATGATCGGTCGTCAACTTCTCGGACTCGCGCTCGCGACCCTCGCAGCGGTCGGCGGCGCGGCGTGCACGACCGAGCAGTCGTCGAACCCCGGCCCGACGCTGACATCGACTACCTCGACAACGCTGTCCGCCACCACCACATCGACGGCCGAAACGACCACCACGATTGCGCCAACCACCACCTCGCCTGACACGACGATGACAGGGCCGAGCGCCCCGGCCGACGCACTCGTGCCGCTCCTCATCGGGGGCGCCGATGGCGGCTGGCTGGCGCTCGGCGCATGGGAGTTCGACGAGTGGGCCGAAGCCGTCGACGCCAACGGCGACCCGGTGGCGCCATCGATCGGACCGGGAACCGCGGTCACCGTCTCGAACCTCGGCCCGAGCACAACCGGACAGCTTGGCGAGTCGACTGAAGCCTGCTTCGACGAGCGCGTCGGCCCGACCATCGACGTCACGATCCCGCTCCCCGATCCACCCGGATTCGGCTACGGCGCAGTGGCGCTGCCGACA
The DNA here is from genome assembly GCA_031430875.1 of Actinomycetes bacterium. Taxonomy (GTDB): domain Bacteria; phylum Actinomycetota; class Acidimicrobiia; order Acidimicrobiales; family Ilumatobacteraceae; genus Sva-07. Next base: position 4,652 of record JANPCI010000061.1, read on the forward strand.
CCGAGCTGGAATCTGACTCCGCGCCCACTCGCCGTGTCGGCGCGTGGTCCGGCCACGTACGCCACGCTCGGCGTCGATGCGTTCACCGGCGATCCCGTCGATGCGTCACTCGGAGCCGTCGACCAACTCGTGGTGACCGATCTCGACGGCGATGGCGACGACGAGGCGCTCGTGGTGTTCGAGTACGTGCAGGCGAACTCGATTCGCGGCGCACCCGGCGACCTTTCCTCGGTCCTGCTCGTCGACGCCACGACCCGCGAGTCATCCACCGTGCTGCAGTCGTTCGTCGACCAGGATCTCGACCCGAGCGAACTGCCGCGGATCGAACGGTTCCGGATCCTCGATGTCGCCGACTACAACGGCGACGCCGTCATGGAGGTCGCCGTCCACGCCTGGTACTACGAGGGCTCGTCGGTGATCGTCTTCGAGTACGACGGCACCGAACTCACCGAGGTGCTCACCGCCGGCTGCGGCGCATAACAACAGGGGTCAGACCCCTTTTGTGGTGTTACCAGGTGTCGATGTTGGGGCGACGGGGCGCAGCGAGCGGGTCGATTGCTGCTCGATGGGTCTCGGGCGAGGCGTCGAAGAGGGCGGCAATCCAACGGCGAGTGTCGGCCGGATCGATGACATCGTCGATCTCGAAGTGGGTCGCAACGCTGACCGCCTTGCCGTGCTCGTACAGCCGGTCGACCATCTCGCGAAACAGCACGTCGCGCTCGGCGTCGTCGGTCACCGCTTCGAGCTCCTTGCGATAGCCGAGCCGAACGGCGCCTTCGAGGCCCATGCCACCGAACTCGCCTGTGGGCCAGGCGAGGCACGCCAGCGGCGCCTTGGTGCTGCCGCCCATCATCGCCTGGGCGCCGAGCCCGTACGACTTACGCGTCACTATCGACACCATCGGCACCGAGAGGTTCGCCCCGGTCACAAACAGCCGGCTGCAATGTCGAACAAGTGCCGTGGCCTCCACATCGGGGCCGACCATCATCCCCGGCGTGTCGACGAGTGTGACGATCGGCAGGCCGAAGCAATCGCACAGCTGCATGAAGCGCGCTGCCTTGTCGGCACCATCGGAGTCGATCGCACCGGCGAGATGCGTCGGGTTGTTTGCCACCACACCGACCGGGCGCCCTTCGATCCGCGCCAGCGCCGTCACCATCCCGACGCCAAAATCACGACGAAGCTCGAGTACCGAGCCGACATCGAACAGCCCATCGATTGCCGTACGGATGTCGTACGCCCTGAGCCGGTCGGTCGGCACGACATCACGGAGCAAGGTCTGGTCGGGCGAGTCCCACCCGGTTGTTCGACCCTGGAAGTACGACAGGTACTGCTTGGCGACCTGTACCGCTTCGGCCTCATCAGCGACGACGACATCGACCACACCGTTGGCTCGCTGCACGTCGATCGGCCCGATCGCCCTTGGTTCGAACACGCCGAGGCCGCCGCCTTCGATCATGGCGGGACCACCCATTCCGATGTTCGAATCTTCCGTGGCGATCACTACATCGCAACAGCCGAGAATTGCCGCGTTGCCGGCAAAGCAGTAGCCCGACGCGATTCCGACGAGGGGCACCGTTCCCGACAGCTCGGCGAACCAACGGAAGGCGAGGCAGTCGAGGCCGCTCACGCCGAGGCCGTCGGTGTCACCCGGACGTCCGCCACCGCCCTCGGTGAAGAACACGATCGGGATCCGCAACTGTTCGGCGACCTCGAACAACCGGTCCTTCTTACGGTGGTTCTGCGTCCCCTGTGTGCCGGCGAGCACCGTGTAGTCGTAGGAGACAGCAACGCACTTGGTGGTGCGTGCAGCATCTCCGAACAGGTCGACGTTGACATCGCCGATGCCGCCGACGAGCCCGTCGGCCGGTGTTGCCGCGATGAGATCCTCCACCGAGCGACGTCGACGCTGCGCGGCGATGACGAGCGGGCCGTACTCGACGAATGAACCGCCGGCCACCAGATCGGTGATGTTCTCCCGGGCCGTGCGGTGGCCACGCGCCCGACGGCGGGCAACCGCGTCGGGGCGCTGCTCGTCGAGACCCCGTTCATGCCGATCGATGACGTCGCGGAGATCGTTCCGCTCGAGCCCAACGGGACCGGCAGCCACGGGGGCCGGCACCTTGCTCAGCACGTCCGCATCACCGTCGGGTGCTGCACCCTCGACGAGCACGAGCAACGTCTGGCCCGCGGCAACGGTGTCGCCGTCGGCGATGGCCACGGACTCGACCCTCCCCGCAACGACAGCGGTGATCTCGTGGTGCATCTTCATCGACTCGACGAGCGCCAACACCTGGCCCGGACGCACCAGCGAACCCGCCTCGACGAACACGCCGACGATCGTGCCCTGCAGCTCGGACTTCACCGGAACCGTCACGTCACATCGTTCCTTCTGGCGACCGTTGGAACGTCGTGATCGACTGCTGGCCCATCACCAGTTCCGCGGCAACGACGGCGAACAGCGACGGCACGATGAAACCGGGCTGACCCGTGGTCTCCGCAACGAAGACGACGGCCGCCAAAGGGACCCGGTAGCCGGCGCCGAGAAACGCTGCCATACCGAGCAGAACGTAGAGCGTGGGATCGAGCGGGTTGACGATGTCGCCGACGCCTCGGCCAACAACGGCGCCGGCGACGACGAGCGGGATGAACACGCCGCCCACGCCGCCGCCGGCAACTGCCGTAGCCGTTGCCAGACACCGCAGCACGAGTACCGCAGCGAGCAACCACAGCGCGTGCTCCTGCGCCAACCAGACAATCACCCCGTACCCCGAGCCGATGGTCAGGCTTTCGCCGGTCAATCCCCGACAGATCACGAACAACATGACGAGGAGCACGCTGGAGAGACCGACGCGAACACCGATGGGTCGCAGGGCGAAACCCTTCGCGTAGAGGATCAGACGCGAGAAGGCACGCGCGCCGACAGCACAACAGATCCCGACCAGGATTGCACCGGCGAGATCCTTGTACTCGAAGGCTGCGCCGCCGTCGCGCTCGAACGAAAAGATCGGCCGTACATCGCTGAGTGCGACGAACACGAGGTACCCCGATGCGCTCGCCACGAGTGCGGGGAGCAGCATGCGGCGCGCCATCTGATCACGGAACGGCACCTCCAGTGCGAAGATCGCCCCGGTCGCCGGCGCCTTGAAGATCGCGGCGACGCCGGCTGCCGCCCCGGCGACGAGCAACGTGCGGTGGTCCGCGCCGCGAAAGGCCGCCGGTACCCGCCGTTGGATCATTGCGCCGAGCGCGGACCCCCCGTACACCGACGGTCCCTCGAGGCCCATCGGTGCACCCATGCCCAACGTGGTCACCGCCGCAGCCATCCGGCCCACGAACGCTCTCGGCCGCAGCGGGTACTCGGGGTCGTGGAAGGCGCGGAGGTACTCATCCGCCGTGGCCGACGACGCCCCGCTCCCCAGCGTGCGCAGAAGGATCGCCGACAACGCAAGGCCGACCCCAGGAGCGACGGCACCGACCCAGAGCGGGCCCTCGACGACATACTCGAACGTGACCTCGACGACCACGTACTCGAAGAATCGAACGACGAGTCCGGTGATGGCCCCGGTGATTGCCGCCAACAGCACGACCTCTCGGGAACGTCGCACGAGTTCGCGGAACTCTTCACTTCGGATGTCGAACGATGGCGGGCGCCAACCCGACATCATCGTCCGAACCGACACGACGGCTCAGTGTAGGCGCACGCCTCCGAGCGGTCCGGCACCCGCCACCACTGCGCTCAGTGCAGCGTGGCGCGCTCAGCGCAGCGTGGCGAGCTGGCCGGCGAAGTACGGAATCGTCAGCTCGAGGCCGGAACGCAGGTCGACGTTCGGCTCCCAGCCGAGCCGATCTCTCGCCAGCGTGATGTCGGGCTGTCGCTGGCGCGGGTCGTCACTCGGCAGCGGACGATTCTCGAGTCCGCCGGTCGACCCGGTGAGCGCGATGACGAGGTCGGCGAGTTCGAGCATCGTGAACTCGACGGGGTTGCCGATGTTCACCGGCCCGGGTTCATCGCCGTCGAGCAGCGCGAGAAATCCTCTGACCTCGTCGGCGACGTAGCAGAAGCTCCGCGTCTGGCTGCCGTCGCCGTAGATCGTGAGCGGCTCGCCCCGCAGTGCCTGGACAATGAAGTTCGACACGACACGGCCGTCGTCGACCTGCATTCTCGGTCCGTAGGTGTTGAAGATCCGCACGAGCCGGGTCTCGAGCCCGTAGGTGCGGCGGTACGCCGCGGTGAGCGCCTCGGAGAACCGCTTCGCTTCGTCGTACACGCTGCGCTCGCCAATCGGGTTCACATGGCCCCAGTAGCCCTCGGTCTGCGGGTGCACGAGCGGATCGCCGTACACCTCACTGGTCGACGCCATGAAGAAACGAGCGTTGTGTTGCCGAGCGAGTTCGAGCAGCCGACGGGTGCCGATACTGCCCACGTCGAGCGTCTCGATCGGCAGGGCGAGGTAGTCCTTCGGCGACGCCGGGCTCGCGAGGTTCATGACCGCGTCGACCGCGCCACCGAGATCGAGCGCGTCAAACGGTCGAGTGACGTCGTGGTCGACCAACGTGAAGTCGGATCGACCGACCAGATGGGCGACGTTGAGTGCGCTGCCGGTGACGAAGTTGTCGAGACAGACGACCTCGTCGCCGCGGTCGAGCAATGCATCACACAGGTGTGATCCCAAGAAGCCGGCGCCGCCGGCAACGACGACGCGCATCAGCGCCGGCCCACGCCGTCGTAACCGAACCCGGCTTCGCGCACCATGTTGGGCTCGAACAGGTTGCGCGTGTCGACGATCGTGGTCCCTGGTCGGGCCCGAGCGGCGAGTTGCGCCAGCTCGATCTTCGCGAAATCGGGCCACTCGGTGAACACGGCGATCACGTCGGCGCCATCAGCGACATCGAGCGGATCGCTCACGATCTCGATGCCGTCGAGAACGACCGTCTGAAGCGGCGTCAACTCACCGGTGGTCGTCGGATCGAACGCTCGAACATCGGCGCCGTGGGCTCGCAGCTCGCTGATGATCGCCAGCGCGGGCGACTCACGAAGGTCGTCGGTGCCTGCCTTGAAGGTGAGCCCGAGCGCCCCCACGGTGATGCCGGAGAGGTCGGAACCACTTCGCCCCGCGGCCACCGAGATCTTCGTCACCATGCGTTCGAGCTGCTCGTCGTTGACATCGATGACGCCGCGCATCATCGTGAAGTTGTAGCCGTGGTCCTCGGCGATTTTCACCAGTGCCCGCGAGTCCTTCGGGAAGCAGCTGCCACCCCACCCCGGCCCCGGCCGCAGGAACTGCATGCCGATGCGCTTGTCCGATCCGATGCCCTCGACAACGGCCGCAACGTCGGCACCAACCGCTTCACACATCGCCGCCACCGCGTTGACAAAGCTGATCTTCATCGCCAGGAAACCATTCGCCGCATACTTGATCGTCTCGGCGGAGGCGGGATCGGTGATGTGGATCGGCGTGTCGATGTTCGCATAGAGTTCGGCGACCCGTTCCGCCGCCTCACGGTCGGCGCTCCCGATCACCACTCGATCAGGATGCAAGAAGTCGTGGACGGCGGTTCCCTCACGGAGGAACTCGGGGTTCGACACGACGTACACATCGTTGCGCTGGAGTACCCGCTCGACCGCCAACGTCGAGCCGACGGGCACGGTCGACTTGTTCACGACGACAGCGCCTGGCCGCAGGACCGGCGCGATCTGGGCCGCTGCCTGCTCGATGTACGACAGGTCGGCGCTGCCATCGTCGCCCTGAGGCGTCGGGACGCACAGGAACACGATGTCGGCGTCACGGACGGCCGTCGCAGCGCCGAGCACGAACTCGAGGCGACCCGCAACCCTGGCCGCGTTGACGATCGTCTCCAGCCCCTCTTCGACGATCGGGATGTGACCGGCGTTGAGCATGTCGACTTTGCGCTCATCGATGTCGCCGCACACGACGTGGTGTCCGAGATGGGCGAAGCAGGCACCCGTGGTGAGGCCCACGTAGCCCGTGCCCACCACGGCGAGTCGGATCGGATTCTCGTTCATGGGGTCGGTTCCTCGTTGGTCGGCGCGCGGCCGTGCGTCACTCCCACACGACCGACTCGCAAGGGTATCGGTCGAGCAGGCGACGACCATGACATCACCGCGACACCTCGACCATGACAGCAGTCATCCCCGATCGGACATCCCGTCGTTGGGTACCGTCGATGACGTGCAAGCGTTGCTGGCCCAGACCGACCTCGAGACCACGTGTGGCCCTGAGCCCGGCTGGATCTGCGAGTGGCTGTTCGACGTGACCGACGGCAACAAGGTCATCCCACCACTTGTCGACTCCATCGCGAGCATCGCTGTGATCGTTCTGGTTGCATGGATCGCGACGCTGCTGACCCGGCGCTATTTCGCCCACCTCGTCGCCCGGGTTGTCGCTCCCGACCGGACCGCGGCGTCGCGACACATCGCCAGGCTCGGCGACCGTGCGACCCAGCTGGTCGCGAACCCGATGGGCATCGACGACGTTGCCGACCCGCGACGCGAGGCCCGGGTCACCTCGATCTCGGGCGTCATCGGGAGCACGACCACGGTCATCATCTGGTCGGTCGCCCTGGTCATGGCCCTCGGCGAAACCGGGGTCAATCTCGCGCCGATGATCGCCGGGCTCGGGATTGTCGGCGTCGCGCTCGGTTTCGGCGCGCAAAGCCTGGTGAAGGACTGCATCGCCGGGCTGTTCATGTTGCTGGAGGACCAGTACGGCATCGGTGACGTGGTCGACCTCGATGAGGCGGTCGGCACCGTCGAGAAGATCTCACTGCGCACCACCGTGCTGCGCGGGGTCGACGGCACGGTCTGGCACGTTCCGAACGGCGTTGTCCAACGGGTCGGCAACAGGTCGCAGCTCTGGTCGGTGGCCCTGATCGATGTCAACGTCGCCTACGACTGTGATCTCGCAGCCGCGCGCCAGGTGATCATCGACTGCGCCAACGACGTGTGCGCGAGCGACGAGTGGGCCGAGGCCACACTCGACCCGCCGGAACTGCTCGGCGTCGAGGCGTTGGGAGTCGACGGCATCACCATCCGGGTGACCGTGAAGACGCAGCCCGGCGCCCAGTGGGGGCTGCAGCGAGCCCTGCGTGAGGCACTCAAGACCGCGCTCGACGATGCCGGCATCGAGATCCCGTTCCCGCAACGCACCATCTGGGTACGTCGTGATGACGATCTGGTGAGTCGTGATGATGGCGCAGCAATGGCGGCGACGGGTGACGATCCCGCCGCAACCGCAACCTGATGCCACAATGACCCGATGACCGGCGCAACGATGGTGGGGCTCGACGCGTTCGCGCCGGCTTTTGCCATGGGCTGGTTACTGCTCGGTGCAGTGTGCACAATCGGTGGGTTCGCCACGCTTGCCTGGCGGCGTCGACGCGTGGCGCCGCCCCGTCCCGCTCCATCGGCAGCGGTCGAACGACTCCGCGATGACACCCCGGCGGTGGTGAACATGCTGGCCAACGACGCCACGGTCACCGCGGCCGCGCTGCGCGCCACCGTGATCGACCTTGCGGCGCGCGGTTGGTTGCGCGTCCTTCCTCCCGATGACGATGACGAACTCGCCCGGGTCCGTCCGGCCGCTCAGGCGTACGACGGGGATTCGCTGCGGCCCCACGAACGACTCGTGCTGCAGCACGTGATGGCACGGTTCACCGCTGATCGTGCGATCCCAGCGAGATATCTGGCCGTCGACATCCGCGGATCATGGTGGCGGCGCTTCGCCGGATTGGTGGCCACGGAGGCACGCGACACGGGCTTGATCACGCGCCGGTGGCGGCTCGCCGATCTCGCCCCACCAGTCGCGTTCGGGGTCCTGGCAGCAGCGTGCTGGTTCCTCGGTGTTCGCACCGGGACTGAGATCGCCGTCATCGATTCGGTCGAGCGACGACTCGGAGCGTGGGTGCTGCTGGCTGCCCTCGTGGTGTTGGCTGTACGCATCGGACACGTCCTCGTTGCGCCGTTGTACACGCACACCAACGAGGGCGTCGCGGCGACGCAGCGTTGGCTGGCGGTGCGTGCACGCCTCGACCGGGCGGGATTCGGCGATCTGGCTCCGAGCGCGCAAGACATCGGTGATCGACGACTCGCCTACGCCACGGCGATGTGTGTCGCCGAAGGCGCCGCTGTCGAGCTGCCGCTCGCCCGCGAGGACCACTTCCGAGCGTGGAGTTCGGTAGGTGGCCGCGCCCGGCTGGTGCGTGTCACGTATCCGTCGCGTCTGGGTTTCGGCGTGGCGCCATACGTTGCAATCGTGGCCGGGCTCGTGCTGTTCGTGGCCGGACTCCGCCTGCGTGGCTGGTCGGACGACGTGGCGCGCGGCCAACGCTTCGACTGGATCTACGAGCAGTTGCCGGAGCAGGACTGGCTGATCGCCGACGTCGCCACGGCACTGGCGATTCTGTCGTTCGTGCCGATTCTGGTGGGGCTGTGGCTCGTGATTGCCGGCATCGTCGATCTCGTGTCGACCGTCGAGCAAACGGGTGTCGTCCTTCGTGCTCGACGCCCGGTCGAGGTGTCGGGCCTCCCGCGACGGCTGCGACGCCTTCTCGATCGCGATCGGTACCGCGTGTATGTCGCCATCGACGACGGCACGACCGACACGATCACCGCCTGGCGCGCAACCGAACGTACGGCGGTGCCCCAGGGCGCCCGTGCGACGGTCAAGGCCTCACGAGTGCTCGGCCGGGTGCGCAGTGCGACACCTGTCGGTCATCGTCTCGACGTTTGACCATCCGGCGCCTCCGATGCCTGACCTCGGCCGACCTTCCAGAACCCCGCCTTGAGGTACTCGCCCTCGCGGAAGCCGACGGGGTGATCGATGTCGTGACCGGTCCGGACGATTTCGGTCATGGGGCGACCCGCAGCCGCAGCTGCGTCGAGCACGGTGTCGAAGAACTGGTCGGCGGTCACCCGGCTCGAGCACGACGCCTGCATCAGCACGCCGCCCGGCTTGACGAGGCGGAGCGCGAGGTGCGTCAGGCGGGTGTACGCGCGCAATGCACCGTCGACGTTGGCCTGTCGCTGGGCGAACGACGGCGGGTCGACGACCACGATGTCGTATGCCTTGCCCGCGCGGGCAAGCTGCACCATCACCTCGAAGGCATCGCCGACCTCAGTGGTGAACGTGCAGTTGTGCACCGCGTCGAGGTGCACGTTGAGTGCCATGTTGCGCTCGGCCGCTTCCAGTGTCGGCGCCGACAGATCGACGGCGTGGACGCTCGTGGCGCCGCCAGCCGCGGCGTGGACGCTGAATCCACCGGTCGAGGCGAACACATCGAGTACGTCGCGACCTGCCGCCATTGAACCGACGCGGCGTCGATTCGCCCGTTGATCGAGGAAGTGGCCCGTCTTTTGACCCGCGCGCACGTCGGCTTCGAACGCGAGACCTCCCTCGGAGAATCGCACCGGCCCATCGGCGACGAGGCCGGCGATCACGTCGCCGTCGCCGAGGCCGAACGACTCGCGTGACTGGAGGTTGCGGGCGAGACGCAGCACGACGCCGTCGCAGCCGGTGACGTCGAGCAACGCCCTCGTGAGCCGCAGCAGGTGCGGGAACCAAGCGGCGGAGTAGAGCTTGATCACGAGGACACCGGCGTATCGATCCACGACCAGGCCGGAGAGTCCGTCGTTCTCGCCGTTGATCACCCGATAGGCGAGTTCGTCGGCGGCAGGGTCTGATGTGAAGGCCTCCCGCTTCTGGAGGGCAGCGTCGATTCTGGCTCGCCACCACGGAGCGTCGATCGGCGTCGGTCGCCCGACATGGAGAATTCGGAATCGAATCGGCGAGGCCGGGTCGTAGAGCGCGAGCGCAACGAACTTGCGGTCGTTGTCGAAGATCACGGCAAGGTCGCCCGCATCAGCCTCGTGGCTGATCGACGTGACCGATTCCTCGAACACCCAGGGGTGACGGGCCTTGACGTGGCGCAACGCGTCGGGCGTGACCTTCACCGCGAGGCGCTTGTCGTTCGGCCCCGGCACGCGTAACAACCGGCGATGGATTTCCGGTCGGCTCATGTGGTCACAAACGAGGTCACGATGCCCACGTTCGGCGCGACCTTGCCGTCGTAGAGGTCGGCCCACGCCGAGACGACGCCATCGGGGCCATCCGGTGCGCCGTTGCGGCGTTCGATGGTCATCCACGAACGACTGCCCTCGATGAACTCGACGATCGCCGCGGTCGTGAGCGTTCGATACTGCTCGGCGCCCCAGGCAGCGATACGACGCTCGATGTCCATCGGGGCGAAGAAGAACTGCGGCGCCGGGCCGGGGAAACCCGCAGCTGCGGTTGGTACGGCGTCGTGGTGGCTCTTTCCGACCATCATCGAGTACGTCACGTGATCATCGAGATGAGTGTGAACCGCCGCGAGGACCGTCGAATTGCCGGCCATGTCGATGATCACGCTGTCGACTCTGGCGAGCGCGCCGACCTCGTCGTAGGTGAGGACCGAATCGTAGAAGCCGAGCGAACGCACGAACTCCACGTTGGCAGCCGACGTGAGCCCGACGACGCGCAACCCATCACGCTGTGCGGCGCGCTGAGCGAATCCGATCGCGGTCTTCGATGACGCCGAGAGCACGACCACCTGCCGGGCGCCGAAGTACACGTCCTCACCAGCGTCGGCGAAGAACTCGTCAGCGAGAAAGCCCGTGAGGAAGAGCACACGAAGCACGGCGTGACGATCCTCGCCGTCGGGCGAGGCGTCGTACCAGGGATCGACGGCCGTCGAGAGGTAGGCACGATAGATCGGGGCGTGGGCCTGGCGATGGGCGCCGTCGTCGCGAAAGCCGTCGTCGGTGGCTGCTGCGGTGAACGTGACGGCACTCGCCATCGGGAACCACCCGTAGTACCGGCCACCGACGGGCAGGTCGGCAACTCTTGATTCGACGATCTCGGCCCACCCCATTGCGGGGACGCGCCCCCACGTCTGTGGGTCGTCATCTGCTGGGAAGAAATCCCAGTAACCGAGCATGTCGCCAGCACCGGCATAGCTGATGTTGTTGGCCGTCACCGCAAAACTGTCGATGCGGAGTCGGATCTGGCCATCCGACAGGTCAACAGCCGCGACCGGGCTGAGTCGGCTCTCGCCAAACGATGCCCGCCTGACTTCCAGGACGTGATCGCTGTTGTTGTCGTGCGCCATACTCCCAGCATGCCTGATTCCAACTCTCCGCTCGCACTTGCCAACCTCTTCGGCCTCGATGGCAAGGTCGCAGTCGTCACGGGCGGATCCAGGGGCATCGGCTTCATGATCGCCTCGGGGCTCGTGGCCAACGGGGTACGCACCTACATCACTGCCCGCAAAGCCGATGCCTGCGACGCCGCCGCCGCCGAGTTGTCGGAACATGGCGAGTGCATCTCGCTGCCGGCCGACATCGCAAGCGCCGAGGGCCTCGCCTCGTTCGTCTCTGCATTGACCGAGCGGGAGTCGCAGATCGACATCCTCGTCAACAACGCCGGAACGGCATGGGGAGCACCGCTCGGCGAGTTCCCCGAGATCGGCTTCGACAAGGTGATGGACATCAACGTCAAGGCGCCGTTCATGCTCACCCAGGCCCTCCTCCCCCAACTCAAGGCGGGCGCGACTGCCGACGACCCCGCGAGGGTCATCATGATCGGCTCGATCGACGGCATCCGGGTGCCGTTCGGCGACAACTACTCGTACTCCGCATCCAAGGCCGGCATCCACATGATGGCCCGCCACATGGCAGCCCACCTCGTGCGCGACAACATCACCATCAACTCCATCGCACCCGGCCCGTTCGAGTCGAAGATGATGGCGTACCGACTCGCCGATCCCGACAGCCGCAAGATGGTCGAAGCAACCGTCCCGCGCCGGCGCATCGGCTCGCCGGAGGACATTGCGGGCGCTGTGATCTTCCTCGCCGGTCGAGCCGGTGCCTTCACCACCGGCGCCGTCATCCCCGTCGACGGCGGCATCTCCACCCTCTGAACGTTCCCTGAACCTTCTCTGCTCTCTCCCCCCACCGGTTTGCGTGACGCTTTGGTTGGGACGGGCCAATGGAACTGCAACGCAAACCGGTGGTGAGAGGTGATCAGGCCGACGCGTCGAGCTCGGCGATGTTCCGTTTGGGTGCCGTCAGCCGGTACGACGCGTCGAGCAGTTCGGCGATCTCCGTCCAGTCGGTGTCACTGTTGAGATCGACGCCGATCCAACCGGATGGCCCGAGGTATGCCGGGATATAGACGCGGCCATCTTCGAGCAGCGCCTGGCGATCACCGGGATCGGGCAGGACGACGACCGATTGCGGATGCTGCGCCCACTCGCCGTCGACCTTCAGTGAGCCGCCGTAGTACGCGAACACCTTCGTGGTATGAAACGCCGGGCGCCCGTGCGAGACCTTCTCGGCGCTGCCGGGCAGCGCCGCCGACAGTTCGCGCACGCGCAGCAGGCACAGGTCGTCATCGTCGAACATCTGCGGATGCGCCATTGCCCGCGAGCGTACGCGGCGGGCGCGATGACGATCGACGCGTCAGCGGCGGAACCAGCTCGTCTTGGTCACCGCTGTTGCCGCGGCGGCACACTGGCAGCGCTCATGCTGTGGCACATGGCCGAGCACCTGCTCGACGTGCGCACCGCACCCGGCCCAGCTCGGGCGGCCACAGGTTTTGCAGGACGTCTGTCTACACATACCCACCAGGGTATATTGGGAGCGGTCCTGCCGCAACCCGGCGATCACCCATCGAGCGGCAACGTCACCGTGACGGTGAGCCCCCCACCGGCGGTGTCACTCAGTGTTGTCGAGCCGCCCGACGCTGTGGCCAATGCATCGACGATCGCCAGGCCCAGCCCGGTACCGGGCCTCGAGGTGTCGCCACGCCAGAAGCGACGTACGGCGTCGCGCTTGTCGTCGTCCGACAGGCCAGGGCCATGGTCGACGATGGCCACCGTGGCCGACGTCGCTGACGCGTCCACCGTCACCGTCACCGTCGCACCCTGGTTCGACACCAGCAGCGCATTGTCGAGCACGTTGTCGAGGATCTGTTCGATCGCGCCGGGAACCGTTCGGACGACAACTGCCGCGCCGTCACTGCCCGGGCCGACCAGCGTCACCCCCCGCTCCTCG
>JANPCI010000062.1:0-13758 GCA_031430875.1 Actinomycetes bacterium
GGCCGCGTTGGACACTGCCGCGGCGGCGCTCGAACACGGCGACATGCTCGGCATCTATCCCGAAGGGACGCGCTCGCGCGATGGCCTGCTGCACCGCGGTCGAACCGGCGTAGCTCAACTGGCGTTGATGACGAACGCGATGATCGTTCCGATTGGCCTGGTCGGTACTGAGCGGGTCCAACCGATCGGCGCCAAGGTGCCACGACCGTTTCATTCGGTAGTGGCACGATTCGGAACGCCGATCGACCCGTCGACCTACGTGGGAACCCAGCGGCGTCGGCGTCGACAGATCCGAGATGATCTGATGGACGCCATTCGCTGTCTGTCAGGCCAGAACGTGTCATCCGACTTCGCATGACCGTCACGACACTCGCAAACCTGGGTCGCCGGTGCCGGCGCATGGAGTGGTGTTTGGTCTCGGCCATCTCAGGGAACACCGACACGTGATCCAGACTTCATCCGACCCGACCGTCAATGCCGTGTTGCGTACGACCGGCGCGCACGTGTATTACGAAGTGCGTGGTGTCGGACCAGGCGTACTACTGGTCGGCTGCCCGATGGACGCGACGGCATTCGCGTCGCTTGCAGATCTGCTCGCAGTGGATCACACCGTGATCACGACTGACCCTCGGGGCATCAACCGCAGCTCGGTCGACGATCCTGATCAGGATGTCACGCCGGAGATGCTCGCCGATGACCTGTCGCAGTTGTTGAACCACCTGAGCCATGGTCCGGTCGCAGTGTTCGGGTCGAGCGGTGGTGCGGTCAGCGCGTTGGCTCTCGCGCAAGCACACCCCGACCAGGTGCATACGGTGGTGGCCCACGAACCACCGCTGGAAGAACTGCTCGATGATCGTGCCGAGCTGAGAGCCGTCACTGAGGACGTCGTGGCGACCTACCTTTCGGGTGACGTCGGCGGGGCCTGGGGCAAGTTCCTGACGTCAGCAAACATCACGCTCAGCGAAGAGGACATGGCCCAATGGGCCCGCGAACCGACCCCGCAAGCAGCTGCCGACGAGCGGTTCTTCTTCGCCCACACCCTGCGACCATCCACCTACTGGTTACCCGACCTCGCCGCTCTCCGTGCTGGCGCCACGCGGATCATCGTCGGAATCGGCGAGGCATCAACAGGGCAAACCTGTGAACGCACGTCGAACACGCTCGCCACCTCACTCGGCATCAGCCCGATGTCATTTCCCGGTGACCATGTCGGCTTCACCGTGCACCCCGACCTGTTCGCTGACCGCCTGAGCACCGTTTTGTCCGACAACACCTCACAACCAAACTCGGGCGGAACTCCAGGGGCCGACAGCCAACCAGAAAGTAGCCGCCCATGACCACAGCGAAAGAGCCTGAGCTCATCGACGAAACATTCACCGCGTCGATCACCACTGAGGCCAACAGCGGATGGACATGTGTCGCCATGCCTGATTCCGGCGACATCTTCGCCACCCGCAAAGCCGTCAAGGTCGCTGGCACCATCGATGGCAAACCCTTCCAAGCAACGCTGCTCCCGATGGGCGACGGAACCCACATGGTCCCGCTCAAAGCAGCACTCCGCAAGACCCTCGGCAAGGGAATCGGCGACAACGTGGCCGTGCACCTACAGCAGCGTCTCAGCTGACCAGTCCCGACAGGCCACAGCACACCAACGTGTATGCGGCTGCGCCCAGCGCACAATCGCGACCGAACCAGTTACCGCAGCGAGTCGATGCCGATAAGAAGCACGTCGCCGCGAATCAACGCACCGCCGAGCACGGTGTTCGAGATACTCGCCGACCCACGCCGACACCGCGAGCTTGATGGATCGGCAATGGTCTGCGACTCGCGTCCGGCACGGTCATCGCGGGTGTCGACAACTCCTTCACGATGAAGACGCACTTCCACGAAATCGGCGACTACGAGATGATCAACCACATCGTCGAGTACGAGGCGAACCAACGAATCAGTTGGGAACCCGAGGCAGGAAACGGCCACCCCGGCGAGATTCTTCGCCGTCGAGTTCGTCGACGACGCGCCGGAGCACGGGGCACTGCTGCGCCGTGAGCGCGGGCGCATGCGGCGGTGAGCCGCAGCGTAGGACCGGCCATCATCCGGGTTTCGTTCACGCGTCAAGTGACCCCGCGCCTTGCACCCGTCGAGCGTGCCCATGTCTCTTCCGGTATCGGCCCGCAGTGCGGGTCGCGCCCGGGTGTCGTCGCCTTGGCGACGCCTCTGAGTCGTTGGGCGATGGCATCATGATCTGCGTGAACACGGCGCCGGTTCGAGAAATCGGCGATGCACACCGTTCGGGTCACACAGACCAGCGTGCGCGACGGTGGGGGGCGGTCCTGGTCACTGCAACGGTCGCGGGAGCGCTGCTCGGTCCGCTCGATCTCGCAGGCCAGGTGCACAGCCCGTACCCCTACGCCAACTTGTTCAACTCGCCGGCTGTGTGGGCGGCGGCCGCATTCGTGTTTGGTCGATGGGCCACTGACCTCGTGCCAGCGATCGTTGGAGCCGTTGTCGTCATGGTGGTCGGCGTCGAGGTGTACTACGCCGCCGATGTCCTCGTGCGTGATGCCAATGCGTCCAACTTGTGGTCAACGGTGGCCATCGTCTGGCTCGCGTTGGGTATCGGTGCGGGGATGAGCTTCGGAGCTGCGGGTGCGCTATCGACCGGTACCGGAACGTGGACCGGCGCGGCAGCGTCTGCGGTCCTGCCGGCTGTGTTCATCTCCGAGGCGGCACACGAGGCAACAACGTCGGGAGATGTCGGCTGGATCGTCCTGCTGATCGTCGTTGCTGCGGTAACGACGTTGTGGCTGCTGCGGCGGGCGGACCGCACTTCAGTCGAGCGCACGATGCTGTGCCTTGCAGCATGGAGCATCGTGGGCTTGGTGGCCTACCTACCGTTCGGCTGATCTGTCGCGGCGCACCACCCGGCGGGTCCTGTTCACCAGGTACGCAACGGACACCCCCAAACGCCCCTTGAGATCAGCGCCTCTTGACGAAGGGATCGGCATGGCCGAAGTGTTGAACAGTTGGACCGACGCCGCCGCCCGACACGCGATCGTCGACTTCATCCTGCGCCGCTTCGCGGCGATGGCCGCCGCTGACCCCGCACTCGTCGAACGTCAGCCGTGGAAAGCAGCCGCACAGCACGACATCGGATGGTTCAGCAAGACGACGGACGACCACTACCAAGGCGACGACACCAACGTGAGGACGCTCGCCAGTGGAATCCTTGCCGCCTTCGCCGGTATCTCGATCGAAGAATTCGAGGAGCAGGCCAACGAGTTCATCCGCACCACGCCACATCCAACATTGCCGCGCGGTTACCTCGAATGCGGCTACGTCCCCATGATTGAACTGCTCGCATACCTGGCCAGCAACGGGTTCACCAACTACATCGCATCGGGCGGTGGACGCGACTTCATGCGACCGATCACCCACGACATGTACGCCATCGATCGCGCACAGGTCATCGGCAGCAGCAGCACCTTCGCCTACACGAGCGACGGCTCCCACGGCACGATCACCCACCAACCGGCCGCCGGCAACTCCAACGGCGACATCGAGATGCTCGAGTTCACCAACCACCACGACAGACCGTCACTGCGCCTCCTCATCATCCACGACGACGCCGAGCGCGAGTTCGACTACGTCACCGGAGCCGAGCGCGCCCTCGACCGAGCACAGACCGACGGATGGACCATCGTCAGCATGAACAACGACTGGACCACCATCTTCTGAATGTCGTCAGACGATCCGATCGCGGGTGGTCTGGAGCTCCATTCCGGCTATCGCCCACTCCTCCGACATCGCCAGCGGTTCACTTCCGGCGGTCGGAACACGATCGTGCCGTCGAGACCGGCTGAATCGACAACTTGCAGGTCGCTCGAACCTCAGCTGCCAGCGCCTCGTGACCGCTCATCGTCGGCTCAACTGGAAGTCTGTCTGAAGCACGCTGAAGGTCGCTTCAGCGGGTGGTATGCCTTGGCGGATCCGGAGCGCGAGGATGGTGTTCCAGGAGGTCGAACATATGAGCGATGACCAGGTGCCGGATACGGTGACCGATGCGGTGGCGCTGCTGCGACGTCTCGGTTACGTCGACGATGTGCGGCTCCGCGGCGGCGGCGTCGCCGTGGAGGAGGGATCCGAACCCACGACCTCCGCTGTTGTCGATCATCAGTATCGTTTTGAAGGCAACTCTGACCCAGCAGACGAAGCTGTGGTACTCGGGATCTCGAGCCCGCACGCTGGGTGGCGCGGGGTCCTGGTCGCAGGGTACGGCCCATCGATGGCACCTGAACACGTTGCCGTGATGCAGGTGCTGCTGGGACGGTGAGTATGCCGCTCGATCCCATTCCGGCCTTGTTGAGCCTGCCCGTAGGGCTCGAAGTCACGGGGGTACGTGAAGAGACCGACTCACTCGGGCCGATCGAGGTGCCCGCAGGGCGGTACTGGGGCGCCCAGACCCAACGGTCGCTCGCACATTTTTCGATCGGTGACGATCGGATGCCGCTGGCCGTGTATCGGTCGTACGGGTTGGTGAAGAAGGCAGCCGCCGTCGTGAACGGCCGAGATGGTCGCCTGCCCGAGTGGAAGGCGTCGCTCATCGCTCGGGTCGCGGACGAGGTGATCGCGGGTGCTCACGACGAGGAATTCCCGTTGTTCGTGTGGCAAACAGGATCGGGCACGCACACGAACATGAACGTCAACGAAGTGATCTCGAATCGGGCGATCCAACTCGTCGGTGGGGTTCTTGGTAGTCGGGATCCGATTCATCCCAACGACGACGTCAACCTCGGGCAGTCCTCGAACGACACCTTTCCAACCGTGATGCATCTCGCCACGCTGGAGGCGATCAAGGAAAACCTCGTTCCGGGTGTCATGTGTCTGCGCGATTCGATTGCCCGCAAGAGCGTGCTGTGGGCTCACATCGTCAAAGTGGGAAGGACACACCTCCAGGATGCAACTCCGTTGACCGTCGGACAGGAGTGGTCGGGTTACGTGTCACAGCTCGATGATGCTCTCGCCCATCTCGACCAGACGTTGCCGGGCATTCGTGAGCTCGCGATCGGGGGTACTGCGGTCGGTACAGGCCTCAACGCACCTGTTGGCTTTGGAGTGGCAGTTGCCGCAGAACTCTCCCGGCTCACCGGAGAGGAGCTGCGAACGGCGACCAATCCGTTCACGGCTCAATCGTCTGTCGACGCGTTGGTGCGGGTGTCGGGCGCGCTTCGCGGCATCGCCGTTGCCCTGTTCAAGTTCGCCAACGACGTTCGGTGGTCGGCGTCTGGGCCGCGAGCAGGGATCGGTGAGCTTGTGCTTCCAGCAAATGAGCCCGGTTCGTCGATCATGCCGGGCAAGGTCAATCCGACACAAGCCGAAGCCGTCCTGATGGTCTGCGTTCAAGTGCTCGCGAACGACACTGCGGTTGCCCTCGCTGGTGCGGAAGGCAATTTTCAGCTGAATGCCTTTCGACCTCTCGTCATCCGGTCAGTACTGCACTCGATTCGCCTCCTCGGTTCAGCGAGCGAGCATCTTGCGCGGTTTCTCGTCGATGGCGCCGAGGTCGATGAGGACAATGTGCGGCAGCACCTTGCGCGGTCGGTGATGCTCGTCACTGCGCTCACGCCGGTGATCGGATATGACCAAGCCGCGCGGATCGCGCATCTCGCCATCGCCGAGGACCTGACACTGCGCGATGCTTCGATCCGCTGTGGTGTCGACGGGTCGACCTTTGACCGTGTGGTCGACCCGGCACGAATGACGATGCCCGGCGCTGGCGGCTGACCGGTGTCCTGAAGGTCGGCGCGTCCGGATCCGAATCCGATCAGGAGCGTCAGCTCGAAGCCGTCGACCTGATCGAGTGCGCGGGAAGCCGTTTGTCGCCCAGCAGTTCGGGTCCGTGATTACTGGGCGGCTGTTGCCTGATGGAGCGGGTACAGCTTCACGACTCACGATCGGTGCCTGGCTCAGCTGGCACGTGTTGCAATCGCTCGGGTTTCGGTGCGTTTGCTCATTGCGACGCGGAGGGATTCGGTGATCTGAGCGATACCTGGATCGTGTTGTTGTTCTGTGCGGGTGGCGGCGAAGAGATGACGTTTGACGGGTTGTCGCGGGTGGATGAGTGCGACGCCCGGGGGGACGGCTTCGATGGCGAGGTCTGGGATCAGGGCGACGCCGACACCGGCTTGGACGAGACTGAGTTGGACGGCGAAGTCGGTGGTTTCGGCGACGACGTCGGGTCGGAATCCGGCGAGACCGCACGCTCGGTCGACCATCTCGAAACACGTGAGGGTGCGGGTCGGCGCGATCCACGCTCGGCGGGCGAAGCGGGCCAGATCGGTGCCGTCGACGGCGTCTGGGTCATCGGCGCGAACTGCGAGATGAACCGGCTCGGAACCCAAGCTGACCGTGTCGACCCCGGCGGGCAGTAGCCGCGGGAGGTTGGAGTAGTCGTGGATCAGTGCGAGTTCGGCGGCGCCGGAGAGCAGGTTCGCGAGTGCCTGCTCGGGCTCGAGGGTCACGAGCTCGATCGTGAGGGTGGCGTGGCCGGTGATGATCGATGCCCACATGTCGGTCACGATCGTTCGCGCTGCGGACGGGAAGGCGGCGATCCGGTAATGACCGACGGTTCCCGCGCGCAAGCCGTCGACTTCGAACTCGATCGCTGCGAGACGGTTGGCGATGTCGTTGCCGTGCGCGGCGAGTGTTCGCCCGGCCGGTGTGAGTTCGAGTCGTCGGCCGCTGCGTTCGGTGAGCGCGATTCCGAGTTCGCGTTCCAGTGAACTGATCTGCATCGACACCGCAGGAGGTGTGAGGTGGAGGGCGTCGGCGACTGCTGCGATCGTACCGAGCCGTTCGAACTCGGCGATCGTTCGGAGCTTGCGCACATCAATCATCAGCCCACCTTAGCTATTGACACACTATAAGTAACTGGTACTTTGGTGTTGCGATGGTCAGACTGGGTCGGTGAAACTCGAACGCGCACTGATGTCGGGCCTCGCTGTCGTGGTCCTGTGGGCCAGCGCGTTCGCCGCGATACGCGTCGCCGCCCCCGAACTCGGCGTGATCGGACTGTCGTTCGTTCGTCTGGCTGTTGCTGCGATCTTGCTGCTGGCACTCGCACCACTGTTCGGCGTCCGCCGGCCGCGTCGTGAGGATTTCGGGTGGATCATCGGCTGCGGGTTCTTCGGAATGGCCGCTTATCAAGTCTTGCTCAACGAAGGCGAACTCCACGTACCTGCCGGAACTGCGAGCATCATCGTGTCGGCAGCACCCCTGGTGTCCGTCGCCGTCGCACGCGTCGTGTTCCATGAGCGGATCACCAGGTTCACGATCGCCGGGAGTGCGGTCGCACTCGCCGGAGTCGTCCTCGTGTGCGTTGCCCGCGCTGACATCTCGGTGTCAAGGTCGGTCTGGCTAGTGGTCGCAGCGATGGTCGCGCAGGGCATCTTCCATCCACTCCAGCGTCCGCTCCTGGAGACGTATCGGGGACTCGAGGTCGCCACCTACTGCATGGTCGCCGGCACCCTCATGACACTGCCCTTGGTGCCGTTCGGATGGTCGGAACTGCGCGGCGCCTCCGCGGGCGGCTGGGCGGCCGCTGTCTACCTCGGTGTGTTCCCGTCCGCGCTGGCGTTCGTGCTGTGGGCTAACACGGTCGCACACCTCCCGATCGCGTCGGCCACCTCGCTGCTGTATCTCGTCCCACCCGTCGCCGTGCTCATCGCCTGGATCTGGCTCGACGAGATTCCCACTGCCATCGAACTCCTCGGCGGACTCATCGTCATCACCGGCGTCGTCATCGTGGCCCGCGGCAACCGCGTCCGCCAACACCGCCAACCACACCCGAGCCTGCCGCAGTCATCATGACCGACGGACCTCCTGGAGACGTGGCGAAACATCGCGTCAACAGCAAGCACCTATCCGCCCGCGGCGGTGACCTGTGGGGCTCCAGCGCTCACAGGACCGCAACCTGACCATCCGCACAACAGCCCCCTTGCACATTCAGGATCACAGAAAGCCCGCCCGGTCCTCCGGTCGTCGGAAACCGACTGGCGCTGCACTGCGACGCAGATGACAGCACCTGCGCCGTGATGCACGACGTGAACGATGCCCAGCTCGCTCGCTGCGGAACAAGACGGTCCTGGTTGATGCAAAGAACCTGCCCGTGATCCTCTCGGCGGCGAGTGAGCTGCCGGACTCCAACGCGCGTGGCTGTCGCGGCCCCACACAGCTTCGACGTGTGACGGTCATCATGACGTTCTGGGACTACGGCGCCGGTGGTAGCCGATCCGCGTGCTGGTGCGAGGAGCGTTGCGGGTCGCGAGGGCGGCACCGATGGCGAGGGTCATGCAGAGTGGAGAGTAGATGCGTCGGTCGAGTCGTCGGAAGGTGTTCGATGTGGCGCCGGGCATGTAGCGCTCTGTCATTCCTGCGAAACCGATGATGGCTCGCGCTGCCAGTGTGAGTGCGACGCCTTGGGCGATGAGGCGCGATGGGCGGTCATGACTGGCCGAGGCACGTAGAACTGCGGTCGAGCTTGCGGCGAGCGTGACTGCGACCGTGTAGCAGGCCACGCTGGATGGGCGATTCGCTGGCCCGCCGAGGACGGCGTCGTGGAGACTGGCACGGTCGCGGAAGGGCACCGACGAGCCATGAGCCCAGGCGACGTGGAGGCCTGCGATCAACGCCAGTGTGGCGGCCGCGGCGGTGGCAGGCGCTTGAGGCGTGCCTCGACCCGATGCGGGAATGGTCACGGACGTCCACCGGTTGGATCGACGATCGGGCAGAACCGTCGGATCGCGTGCTTGATCCGAAACCTGAGCCCCTCGTACACACCGATGGCCGGGTTTGTGGCCGCACCGAGTCCGAGCCCGGCCGAAGTCGGATCGACAAACACGTCGTAGACCATCTGGGTCATTGACACACCAGCGCGGAGAGTACATCGAGCCGGGCGGCTCGGCGTGCGGGGAGGATCGCTGCGGTTGCTCCGGCTGCGGCGGCGATGAGGGTCACTGCGGCGAGCGAGGTGATCGGCACGATGAGGGTGTCGATGCCTTGGTCCGCGAGTGCTCGAACGGCTGCCCAGCCGAAGAACGTGCCGATCGCGAAGCCGAGGGTGCTGCCGAACACGGCGATGATGGTGGCTTCCCATCGCACCATCGAGCGGGTTTGTGCTCTCGTCATTCCGACGGCCCGCATCAGGCCGGGTTCGCGGGTGCGTTCGCGGATGGACAGCGCGAGTGTGTTGGCGATGCCGAGCAGCGCGATGAAGATCGCGAGGGCGAGCATCACGTAGAACAGTCCCAGCATCATGTCGATGTCGGCATTCT
This sequence comes from Actinomycetes bacterium, assembly GCA_031430875.1. GTDB lineage: Bacteria > Actinomycetota > Acidimicrobiia > Acidimicrobiales > Ilumatobacteraceae > Sva-07. The sequence continues at coordinate 9,330 of JANPCI010000062.1, forward strand.
TGCTGTCGATGAAGGCTGCTCGGTCCTGCACGATCGCCGAAGCGTCGTCTGCTGTCACGGTGGTGATTGCTGTTGCGTCTCCTGAGACGTAGATGCGGTAGTCGAGTTCGTCCAGCCGGCTCGCGGTGAAGGCGTCGACGTCGACAAAGCTCGGCCCGACCCAGTCGAGTCCCGAGGTGTAGATGGCTCCGACGACGAAGGCGGTGTCACCGCCGGCGAACGTGACGGGCACACTCGATCCGATTGTCCAGTCGTTCTCAGTGGCCTCGGCGGCCGAACCGTGACACGGATGTGACACGCCCGGCTTCGGTCAGCTCGGGATCAGCGTGATCGTTCCCGTTGATTGGAGGACGAACTCCCCGCCGTCGATCACGGACACGGTCACCTCGATCGGTTCACCGAGCGGCGCATCGCCGATCCGTAAGCCCATGACCGGGCCGACACTCGCCGTGGTGACGCCATCGTTGCCCGGGTCGATGGTCGTTCGCCAGAACGCGGCGTCGGATGCGAGCACCGCGTCGGCGGTGGCGACCTCCAAGAATGTGACGCCCTCACGAGTCGACAACCGCAGCGTCAAATAGCTCTGTGGCGTCGAGCCGTCGACCGAGTCGATCGGTACGACCACGTCGGCGCCCTCGCGGATGTTCTCGGTGCGCAGTTCGGACTCTTCTGGCCACGGCGGTCGCGACCGCAACGCGAGCCACGCCCCGGGGTCGGCATCGACGACATCATCCACTGTGGGCGCCGCTGGGTCCGGCACGCCATCGATGACGATCAACGTCGAACCGTGCATGCCGACCTCGAGTGGAACCAACCGATCGATCACGCCGCCGTACTGGAACACCGGGTCGCCGTTGATCGCCGAGATGCGATATGCGTAACCCGTCGACGCGACAACGCACTCCGAGCTGCCGACCTCGCCGGCGACGTCGGTGTTCATCTGCTCGTGGAGCAACTCGAGTCCAGAAGCACCCGACGAATAATCGAACCCGGGGATCGAGACCGTCACAGGTCGCGGCTCGAGTGCGCCGAGAAGAGCCACCAGCGCGCTGCGGTCAAGGCCACGCGACCGCACGTAGCCGAAGCTGCCGTCCCCGACGTCCCACTCGGCCACGCCGTTTCCGTCATCGACGAGGCGAATCCAGAACGTTGTGCCGTCGATGTCCACTGCTTCGTCTCCGGTCGGCCTGCGATCGTCGCCGAAGAAGCGCTGCACGACTGCGAACGGACCGACGGGACCATCGACCGGGTCCGCGACGACTTGGATCGGGATCGGGTTCGTACTCGGCCTGGCGAACAGCGTGAGTCCCTCCGTGAAGGTCTCCCGCGCCGAGACAGGGTCGCAGGTCAACGGTTCGGTCACCGGCCGGGTGATGTTGGCGACGGCCGGACTTCCCTCTGCGGACGTCGACGGGGTCGGTGACTCACTCGACGCGGGAGCGCTGGACACAGTCGGTGCCTCTGACGGCGTCGTGGCGATGTCGCCACCGGCGTCGGTCGGCGAACTGTCGATTGGCCGCACCGTGGTGACGCCATCGTCATCCCGTCCTGTCACGTACATCACCCCGGCCACGGCACCGACGATCAGCAGCAGGGCGCCCACCATCGCCAGACGGCGACGGCCGGTGGGATCGGAAGACGTCGGCTCCCCCGTTCGCGCGAATGCCGAGATGTCGGGAGGCTGCGGCGTATCGGCCCCTGCGTCGCCGACGAGTCGGGCAATTGCACGATCGAGTTCGGTGTTGGGATCACTCGGATCAGTCATCGAGAACCTCCCGGAGTCGAGCCCGTGCACGGGCGAGTTGCTTGCGGACTGTTCCCTCGCTCACGTCGAGTACCTCGGCGATGTCGGCCGGCGTCTGATCGGCCCAGTACGTCAGGAACACCACGGTGCGCTGCTGCAGGCTGAGCACGCCGAGCGCTGCCCGGGCATGCGCAGCGATCGGATCGACGGCCGCGTCCGCCTGTTGCGCGTGGTACGACGCTTCGCGACGACGCCGGCGAGTACCCGCGCGCTGATGATCGATTGCACGGTGGTGCACGGCGCGGAACAGGAACGCCCTGAGGTTGGAGACTGCCGACAGGTCCGACGCAAAGACCCTCACCATCGCATCGGTCACCACGTCGGAGGCGTCGTCCGGGCCGACGAGGACGGTCGCGTAGCGAATGAGCTCGTCCGAGTGACGCCGGTACGCCGCCTCCAGAGTCTCAGCCGCCACGCTCACCCCAGTAGAACGGCACGGACCCCTCGTGTGGGTGACGGACGCCAGGAGAAATCTGAGCGATGCGGCGCCATTCCGACAGCCTGCCTCACGGTGCATGCGCCATCCGGTGCAGATGGACAGAGCCGCAAGAAATCTGGCGCGATCGCGTCACAGATTCGCGATTTCGGAGGCATGTGTTGTTGTGGCGAACAAGACACAAGACGGAAAGGGCGGAAAGGGCATAGAAGGCCGTGTGACGATCACGGTCGTCGAGACGGCCGAGATGCTCGGGATCTCACGGACCTCCGCATATCTCTGCGCGAGGAGACGGGAGATCCCAACGGTGCGGCTCGGGCGGCGAGTGCTCGTGCCAGTCGCTCGATTCATGGCGATGCTCGAGGAAGATCCACCGCCGGATGAGAACGACGATGTCGGGAACGATGAACTGTGAGCCGGCCAGACCCAGGCGGCCCCAACTGCTTGAAGCGGCGGAGGTGGTCGATAACCGTAACTTCTGTGTTACGCTTGCGTTCATGGCGAGAACGACACAAACAGGAGCGGAGCGCTACTTCTCACAGCGCGCCGCCGAGCTCGGGTTCGCCGAGGAATATGAGGCGGCACGGCGACGGATCGACCAGGTCGACCGATTGGTGCACGAACTCGACGATCGCCGCGAGGCGCTCGGGATGACCAAGGCTGAGCTGGCGCGGCGGGCCGACCTCGCTCCCGAGGCGGTACGACGCTTGTTCAGCGCCGACAGCCCGAATCCGACCATCGGAACGCTCACCGCCCTCGCTGACAGCCTGGGCCTCGAACTCGTGCCGAGGGACCGCAGCGCGAGCTGACCGCCTACTCGAGCACCGTCCGCCGGCGCGAGCACTCGGCCTTCATCCGGAGTACCCGTCGATAGTCCTTCGGCTTGGCCGCCGACCGCTTTGGCTTCGACAGCCCATCGATCACCACGATCGACGAGCCACCGAGATCTACGGCGTCGCGTTCGAGGAAGAAGAGACGATGGTTCATGCCGCCGCCCTGCACCCGGACCTCGTAGAGGCCCGACATGTCGCCGTGCATGGCCACCCACTTGCCGCCGCCAGAGAACGCCGGAGGCGGTGCCTCGGCCACCGCGTCGAATACAGCGACCATCTCGGCGAGCACCTTCGTCGGGAGTCCGTCCAAGAAGTCCTGCGCCGGGACGGCACGCCCAGGATCGTCAGCTGGATGTCGCTGGAAGAAGTGGATCAACCACGGTTCGCTACTCATCACTGGTAGGTCATTTCGTCCCGTAGATGCGAGCGGCGATGAGCTCCGCTGCGTCGGCGTCGAGACCCTGGGCGACGTGAGAGTACAGATCGAGGGTGATCGCGATCGTCGAGTGGCCGAGGTGCTCCGACACGACCTTGGGATGCACGGCGGCCTTCAGTGCCAAGGTGGCGTAGCTGCGGCGGAGATCGTGGAGGCGGATGCGGGGCAGCTCGGCGTCACGCACGATCCGGTCGAACGACTTCGAGAACCGATCGGGATGGACGGGGCCGCCGAGCTCGTCGGTGAACACGAGATCACCGTCGTTCGACCACGCGTCGCCTGTGGCCAGTCGTTCCTCGAGTTGGCGTGTGCGGTGCGCCTTGAGTGCGTCGAACGTCACGGGGTCGAGCGAGACGCGGCGACGGCTCTTGCCGGTCTTCGGTGGCCCGATGTGGACGCGGTTGCTGACCGTCGTCAGGGACTGGACGATGGACAGTGCCCACCCATCGAGGTCGACGTCCTCCCATCGCAGCCCGAGTACCTCACCGCGACGCATGCCCGTGGTGGCCAGCAGCACGAACGCCATCGACAGCCGCTCCCCCGCCACTGCGTCGAAGAACCTCTGGATCTCCTCCGACGACCACCTCTTCTGTTCCGCCCGTGGCGCCGACACCGCCTTCGCCGCCGCTGCCGGATTGCGAGTGACAAGGCCGAGGCGCTCGGAATCGGCCAGAGCCCGCCTGAGGACGATGTGGCAGTTGCGGACGGTCTTCGGTGCCAACGGTCGGCCGCCGGCTCCCCCTCGCTCGAGCAGTGTGGCGTACAGCCCCTCCACCTGTAGCGGTGTGAGCGACTGGAGTTGCACCGCGCCGATCTGGCGGGTGATGCGCTCGACGGCCATCCGGTAGCTCACCCACGTGGTCTCCCGGACCCGCGGTTTGATCGACTCCAACCAGTCGGTGAGGAACTGCGACAGGGTG
>JANPCI010000063.1:0-15436 GCA_031430875.1 Actinomycetes bacterium
AGCATCGCTCGCGACGGCGCCTTCTGCATGCCATCGGTGACGTCACGCGAACGCGGCTTGATGTCAACCGGCGTATCGATCGGCGTGTCGATCCTCTGAGGGTCAGTGCTGTTCGAACTCATGGCCCGCAGAGTAGTAGCGCATCTCCGGGGCCAGCCTGGTGCTCTGCCCACCCCGACCGTGACTGTTACATCTGGGGTCTGACCCCGGATGTAACGGTGACCCCGGATGTAACGGTCAGTGTTTGATCATGACGTGCTTGACCTCGGTGTAGGCCTCGACGGCATACATCGACATGTCCTTGCCGTAGCCCGACTGCTTGAACCCGCCATGCGGCATTTCCGACACGATCGGAATGTGGTCGTTGACCCACACGGCGCCGAACTGCAGCGCCTTGCTCATACGCATCGCCCGGCCGACGTCGGACGTCCAGACACTCGCGGCCAGGCCGTAGTCGACGTCGTTGGCCATCGCCAGTGCCGTCTCCTCGTCGGCGGCCGACTGCACGGTCACCACAGGGCCGAACACTTCGCGCTGAATGATCTCCGACGCCTGGCCCGGACCGACCACCACGGTCGGTTCGTAGAAGAAGCCGGGACCGGAACCCATCGATCCGCCCACGGTGACCTCGGCGCCGGCCTCACGGGCCCGATCGACGTAGCCGGCCACTCGTGAGCGGTGGATGTCGGAAATGACGGGGCCCATGTCGGTGTCGTCAGCCATGGGATCGCCCACCCTGATGCTCGCCACGGCCTCGGTCAGCTGGTTCACGAAGTCGTCGTGCACGTTGCTGGCGGCGATCACTCGGCACGGCGCCGTGCAGTCCTGCCCGGAGTTGTAGAACGACATGCCCTTCAGGTTCTCGACGACCGCCGCGATGTCCGCATCGTCGAACACGATGACGGGCGCCTTGCCTCCGAGTTCGAGATGCACCCGCTTGAGCGAGTCGGCCGACGCCCGGACCACGGCCTTGCCAGCCCCAACACTGCCCGTGATCGAGATCATCGCAATGCCAGGGTGCTCACTGAGCGCAGCGCCGGCCACCGCACCCTGGCCACAGACCACGTTGAAAACACCGGCCGGCAGCACATCGGCCGTCAGTTCGGCAAGTCGCAGCACGGAATACGGGGTGAGCTCCGACGGCTTGAGGATGACGGTGTTGCCGGCGGCCAGCGCCGGCCCGAGCTTCCACGTGGCCATGTTCAGCGGATAGTTCCACGGCGTGATCGAGGCAACGACGCCGAGCGGGTCGCGGCGCACCATCGAGGTGTATCCGGCCATGTACTCGCCCGCAGCCTTACCCTCGAGGAAACGACACGACGACGCGAAGAAGCGCCAGTTGTCCTTCGTGAGGTCCATCTCGAACTCGACGATCCCGACCGGCTTGCCGACGTTCTCGCATTCGATATCCGACAGCTCATCGATGTTCGCGTCGACGATGTCGGCCACGCGGTGGAGGATCTCGCTGCGTTCGCGGGGAGTCAGCGCTGCCCACGCCGGAAACGCCGCAGCGGCCGCGTTGACCGCCGCGTCGACATCGGCCGCATCGCTCGCCGGAACCTCGCCGATCACCGCGCCGGTCGCAGGGTTGACGACAGCGTCGGTTGCGCCGCTGCGCGCCGGCTTCCAATCACCGCCGATGAAGTTCGAGTTCAAGGAAGACAGCTCGGTTGACATCGCAACAGATTGCCACGCCGAACGCCCGATTGTTACCGCCGGGTGAACGATCGAAGCGTTGGGATCGCAAATGCCCCGGCGTTGTAGCCTTCTGCGATCATGATTCCGGGGACCGCGTCCATCGAGTTGACCGCCATGCACGCCGATGAGTGACGTCGTCATCCAGCTCGATCACGTCCGTAAGTCGTTCGGCGACTTCGTGGCGGTGGACCACGCCGACTTCGGCATCGAGCAGGGCGAGTTCTTCGCGATGCTCGGCCCGTCGGGTTGCGGCAAGACCACCACGCTGAAGATGATCGCCGGGTTCGAGCAGCCGACGTCGGGCAAGGTGCTGTTGAACGGTGTCGACGTGAGCCGGGTGCCGCCCTACAAGCGCAACGTCAACACCGTCTTCCAGCAGTACGCCCTGTTCCCCCACATGACCGTCGCCGACAACGTCCGGTTCGGACCGAAGTCGAAGCGCGTGGGCAAGAGCGAGTACGAGCCGAACGTCGCCAAGATGCTCGACGTTGTTCGGCTGGGCGAGTTCGCCGACCGCAAGCCGGCGCAGCTCTCGGGCGGGCAGCAGCAGCGCGTTGCGCTCGCCCGGGCGCTCGTCAACTTTCCGAGCGCGCTGCTCCTCGACGAGCCCCTCGCTGCACTCGACCTGAAGCTGCGCGAGGCGATGCAGTTCGAACTCAAGCGGATCCAGCGCGAGGTCGGCATCACGTTCGTGTTCGTCACCCACGACCAGGGCGAGGCGCTCACCATGAGCGACCGCATCGCCGTGATGAGCGACGGTCGAGTCGAGCAGATCGGCACACCCGAGGAGATCTACAACAGCCCGGCGACACTGTTCGTCGCCGGGTTCATCGGGTCAGCCAACCTGCTGCCGGGCACCGCCACCGGCACCGACGGCGACGACACCGTGGTGCAACTCATGGCGGGCCACACCGTGCGAGTACGCAACAACGAGGCCCGCCAGCCCGATGCGCCGGTCTCGGTGATGTTGCGCCCCGAACGCCTCACCGCCATCGCCGAGCCGAGCAACGACGGTCGATCGGTCTCCGGGATCGTCTCCGACGTCGTCTTCCAGGGGGCCCACGCCCGCATCATCGTGCACCTCCCCGACGACAGCGAGGTCATCGCCACCGTGGTCACCGGCACTGACATCCCGTTCCTGCACCCCGGCAGCACCGTCCATCTGGCCTGGACACCGGGAAGCGCATTCTTGCTGTCGGGCTGGCCACTCCGGCCCGGAGCAACGGCCAGCGACATCGAGACCCTCGATGCCCAGTCCGACTCGTAAGCACTGATCGACCGCGCGACGACAACGACCGGCGTGCAGCAGACAGAATCAACAGCCAATCCCCACCCCATCAAGAGAGCGACAATGACCAACCGCCGTCCGATCATCACACCCCGCATGAACCGCAGCGCCATGACCCGGCGCCAACTGCTCATCCGCGCCGGCGCGCTCGGCGCCGTGGGGGTCTCGCTGCCGTCGCTGCTCGCCGCGTGCGGTGGCAGCGACAGCGACTCCGGTTCGGCCGGATCCCTCCCCTCATCCGGTACTGACGCGAGTGGCAGCGGTGGTGGCGGCAGTGGCTTGTTCTTCGAGAACTGGCCCGCCTACATCGACCTGACCGAGGATGGCGCACCCGGCTCGGTCGACCGGTTCATGGAGGCCACCGGCATCGACATGCGGTACACCGAGGCCTACAACGACAACAACGAGTACTTCGCGAAGATCCAGCCACTGCTCGGCCGGGGCGAGACCATCGACCCCGACATCATCGCTCCGACCGGCTGGATGGCCGGCCGGCTGATCACCCTCGACTGGGTCGAGAAGCTGCCACTCGACCAGGTGCCGAATGCTGCGAACCTTCGCGCCGACCTCCAAAACCCGGCCTGGGACCCGACAGGCGAGTACACGCTGCCGTGGCTGGGAGGATTCGCCGGCATCGCCTACAACATCGATGTGACCGGTCGGGAACTGACGAGCGTCGACGACCTCTTCGATCCCGAGTTCGCAGGCAAGGTCGGCGCACTGACCGAGATGCGCGACACGATCGGCCTTCTGCTGTTGGCCCAGGGCGTCGACATCTCGAAGTTGACGACGTTCGAGGAGGCAGCCCCCGCATTCGAGCGGCTCGAAAAGGCGAAGTCGGACGGTCAGATCCGCCGCTTCCACGGCAACGACTACTTCGACGACCTGTCGAACGGAAACCTCGCCGCAACGATCGGCTGGTCGGGTGACGTCTCATCGATCGCCAAGGACAATCCAGCGGTCCGATTCGTTTTCCCCGAGTCCGGAGCCACAGCTTGGGCCGACACGATGGTCATCCCGAAGGGAGCGAAGAACGTCGACGCCGCCGGGCAGTGGATGAACTTCGTCTACGATCCGGCCAACGCGGCGAGGATCGCGGCTGGGGCCGGTTACGTGTCGCCTGTCGAGGGCGTTCGCGAGGAAACCGTGAAGTTCGACCCGGAACTGGCCGAGAACCCATTGATCTTCCCGGACGAAGCGACGCTCGCCCAGACGAGGACTTTCGCACTGCTGCCCGAGGACGTCGAGGCCGAGTACGACGCTGCGTTCTCCGCCATCACGGGCGCCTGAGCCGATGACCGCGGCGATCCGGCGCACGGCAAGGAGGCGTCCCGAACTGCTCGGGTTCGGTGCACTCCTGCTCGCCGGCGCGCTGCTCGTCGCGGTCGGAACCCGGTTCCTGACCGGTCCACTGGCCATCCTGGCGCTGTCTGCGGTGCTGGCCAGCATCGCCATGCTGATCCTGGTTGCAACCACCGGGACACCCGAGGTGCGCCGCAAGCTGGCGCCGTACGGGCTGCTGAAGCCGGGCATGCTGTGGCTGGCGCTGTTCTACCTTGCCCCGCTGTTCACGTTGCTGCGACTGTCGTTGTCGACGCTGCCGAGCAGGTTCGCCGTCGAAGCGGACTTCGACTGGAACTTCGACAACTACGTCACCGCGTTCACCGACTTCGGTCCGCAGTTCCAGCGGGCCTTCACGTACTCGGCGTTGGCGACGATCCTGACGATCGTGATCGGGTACCCACTTGCCTACGTGATCGCATTCCGGGGCGGCAAGTACCGGACGCTGCTGCTCGGGCTCGTGGTCATCCCGTTCTTCACGTCGTACCTCATTCGCACGATTGCGTGGCGCAGCATTCTGTCCGACGACGGCGTCGCCACCGGATTCATCGATGCTGTCGGGCTCACCTGGTTCTTGGAGGCGGCCAACGTCATGGACAACGGGCGCCTCATCAACACGCCCGCCGCGGTGATCTTTGGCCTCACGTACAACTTTCTGCCGTTCATGATCCTGCCGATCTACGTGAGCCTCGAGAAGATCGACGTGCGACTCCTCGACGCTGCCAAGGATCTGTACTCGACGTCGACATCGGCGTTTCGCAAGGTGGTGCTACCACTGTCCCTCCCCGGCTTGTTCGCCGGGACACTGTTGACCTTCATTCCGGCGGCCGGCGACTTCGTCAACTCGTTGTATCTCGGCAGCCCGAACACGACGATGATCGGCAATTCGATCCAGGACCAGTTCCTGGTGCAGAACAACGTCCCGCTGGCGTCCGCCATGTCCTTCGTGCTGATGTTCATCATCACGGTGTTCGTGATCGTCTACAGCCGGTTCTTCGGCACCGAGGACCTCGCATGAGCGTGCCCTCCTCGCGCGGGGGCAAAGTCGCACGGTTCGCACTCAACGCGTATGCGGGCCTTGCGCTGCTGTATCTGTTCGTGCCAATCATCTGGATCGTCGCGTTCTCGTTCAACCAGCCCAAGGGCAACTACAACGTCACGTGGCAGCAATTCACGCTCGAGAACTGGAAGGACCCGTTCGGCGACGAGGCGCTGACGAACGCATTCATCGAGAGCCTGAAAATCGCTGCGATCTCGACCGTGATCGCGACGATCCTGGGTTCCATGATCGCGATCGCGCTCGCCCGCTACCGGTTCCGGGGCAGCGGCGGCTTGAACTTCTTCCTGGTGCTCCCCCTCACGACCCCCGAGATCGTCCTCGGCTCGTCGCTCGCCACCCTCTTCCTCGACTGGGACGTGACCCGCGGCTTCACCACCGTCATCATCGCCCACATCATGTTCCAGGTGAGCTTCGTGGCGTTGACGGTCCGCGCCAGAGTGCGCGGGTTCGACTGGACGCTCGAGCAGGCGGCGCAAGATCTCGGGGCGTCACCGTTGCGCACGTTCTGGAAGGTGACGTTCCCGCTCATCCTCCCGGGGATCCTCGCTGCCGCACTGCTGTCGTTCGCGTTGTCGCTCGACGACTTCATCATCACGCTGTTCAACGCAGGGTCGCTGCTGACCTTCCCGCTGTACATCAACACCAGCTTCCGAGTGAAGTTCCCACCGGAGGTGAACGTGCTCGCCACCGCAATCCTCCTCGTGAGTGTCGCGCTGATACTGGCCGGCACCGTGTGGGGCGCCCGAGGGCGACGCCGCTCGGCCTCCTGAGTCTCAGCCATGACGTGCCACGTATTCGTGTACGGCACGTTGCGGCCCGGCGACGTCCGGTGGCACGTGCTCGAGCCGTTCACGCGTGATGGCGGGTTGCCCGACTCGGTCTCGGGTGAACTCTTCGACACCGGGCTCGACTATCCCGCGGCGGTGTTCGGGTCGTACGGGACGATCGTCGGGCAGACCTTCGCCCTGGACGAAGCGACGCTCGACCGGGCGATCGCCGTACTCGACGAGGTCGAAGACGTCGTCGGCGGCGAGTACCACCGGGTGATGGTGCGAACGCACCTGGGTCTCGACGCATGGGCCTACTCCTACGGGTCCGGGCTCGACCTCACGCCGATCCCCTCCGGCGACTGGCTCGCCCACCGCCCCCTCCCCTGACCGAACCGGTCTTTCCGGACCCGACCCCGAAAGACCGACGGCCAGGGATGAGTCTCGGCGCGCACAGGTCGCGGCCAGACTCATCGCCGGATTGTGTGGTTCGGCGACTGAGCTTCGAGTGATCGCCAGTGGCGGCCAACACCTACATTCGAGGCCATGAGCGCACGAGACCGACTGATTGGCCCCTCGAACACCGGCGTCTGGTACTTCACCGACGCCATGAGCGCGGGCCAGGCCGGAGAAACGGCGGGAAGGATCGAGTCGCTCGGCTACTCCACCCTGTGGATTCCCGACACGATGGGCCGCGACCCCTTCGCCCACATTGCCTGGCTCGGATCTCAGACGTCGACCCTCCAGTTCGCCACCGGCATCGCCAGCATCTTCCATCGCCATCCCGGGCCGATGATGCAGGCCGCGAACACCCTCGCCGAACAGACCGACGGCCGCTTCGTCCTCGGCCTCGGTGTCAGCCACGCCCCGATGGTCGAAGGCGTTCGCAAGCTCGACTACTCCAAGCCGCTCAGCCAGATGCGCGACTACCTGGCAGCGATGGACGCCTCGATGTTCATGGCGGTCCCGCCCAGCGACAGGCCACTGCGGCTGTTGGCGGCACTCGGGCCGAAGATGCTGGAGTTGTCTGCCACTGCTGCCGACGGCGCCCACCCGTACTTCGTGACACCCGAACACACCGCCGAGGCCCGGGAGGCGATCGGCCCCGACAAGCTGCTGTGCGTCGAGCAGAAGGTCATCGTGTCGACCGATGCCGATGCTGCCCGCGCGGCGGCCAACATCCAGATCGATCGGTACGCCGGTCTGCCCAACTACCGCAACAACTGGTTGCGAATCGGGTTCACCGACGACGAGATCGAGCAGCGTGCCCACCGCTTCGTCGATCACGTCATCGTGTGGGGTGACGCCGACACCGTGCGCGCCGGCATCCAGGCCCACTACGACGCAGGAGCCGACCACGTCTGTATCCAGCCGGTGTCGACCGAGGGGCCGCTCACGCTCGACTGGAACGCGCTCGAGGCTCTTGCGCCATCGGCATGACCGACTGGCAGCACGTCCGCTACGACCGGCCCGCCGAACGGGTGGCTCGGATCACGCTCGCACGCGCGGAGATGGCCAACGCCCAGAACTACCTCATGATCTCCGAGGTGAACGAGGCGTTCGACGTTGCCGCTCGCGACGACGACGTTCGGTGCATCGTGTTGGCCGCCGACGGCGACCACTTCTCGTCGGGCCACGATCTGAGTGATCTCGATGCCGACATGTCCGACCTGTGCACCATCGGCACCCAATGCCACTTCGACGCCGACGGCGCCGAGGGCTACATGGCCCGTGAGGCCGAGATGTACGTCGGCATGTGTTGGCGGTGGCGCAACATTCCCAAGCCGACGATCGCGTCGGTGCAGGGCAAGGTGATCGCAGGCGGGTTGATGCTCGTGTGGCCGATGGATCTCGTGATCTGCTCCGAGGAGGCGACGTTCTCCGACCCAGTCGTCGCGCTCGGCGTGAACGGCCACGAGTACTTCACCCATCCCTATGAAGCAGGCGCCCGTCTCGCCAAGGAGATGCTGTTCACTGGGAGGGCGATCACGGCGCAGGAAGCACTGATGCACGGCATGGTCAACAAGGTCGTTCCTCGCGACGAGCTCGAGTCGGCGACGCTCGAGATGGCTGCGCACATCGCTCGGCGTCCGATGTTCGGCCTCGCGTTGGCCAAGCAGTCGGTCAACAATTCGCTCGACGCAATGGGTCAGTACACCGCGCTGCAGTCGGCGTTCGGCCTGCACCATGTTGCTCATAGCCACAACCGCCTGAAGTTCGACTCGCTGATCGACCCCCGAGGCATCAAGGTCATCCGCGACGAAGCCTGAGCCCGAAAAATGCCTCGGAGTGCGCGCTGAGCGCGCAGCCTGAGGCATTTTTCGGGTTGGGGTGGCTGTTACGAGAGGCGGTCGAGGATGTTGCGGGTGATCTGCTCGACGTGGCGGTCGCGTTCGGCGAGGCCCCACACCCAGTCGGTGCTCCCGGACGTGATCACGGTGCCGCCGCCGGGCGACACGTAGGTCCCGAGAATTGCGTGGCCGTGCGAGATGCGTTCCACGCCGGCAGGGTCACGCGTGCCGAACAGGCGGAGGGCGATGCCCTCGTCCTCGGCCAACTCGTGCGGTGCCGGTGGCCGCGAGGCCGTCGTACGGGTGAAGTGCGCCGCCGGCGCACTTCCGAGGATCTCGAAGTTGGCGGGCGTGCCGTCGTCGCCGGTCGGATATGGCAGACCGTCACGGTAGGTGAAATCACATCCGTCACACTCGTAGCCGACAATTGTCGCCGCGGAGCCGAGCACGTCGCCGTAGTCGAGGCCGGTGCCGTCGAAGATCCAGTGCTCCGGCCGGTGAAGTGTGTAGCCGCCGGCGCCGTTGGTGACCCGCTTGCCGATGCGGTGGTAGCCGCCCCGGGAGAAGCTGACGCCGGTCATGTGGTTCTCGGGCCGTTCGAGGAGGCGGTCGGACCAGATGGTGGTGAGCTCGGACTGGCGATCGGTGCCATAGACGGGGTCACGCTTGAAGAACCCCTTGTAACCGACCATCGTCGCCGCCGGGCCCGAGCCGTTGTCACCGCTTGGATCCTCGTGACGGACCTGCCAGAACGCGGTGTTCCCGGAGAGGAACGCGGCGTTGCCGCCGCGGGCGATGAACCCCTCGACGGTGTCACGCATCGGCCCTGACCAGTACTCGTCGTGGCCGATCGAAAGGTAGAGCCCGTACGGCGACCCCTCGCCGAGCAGCTCGGGATGCTCCTCGAGGTCAGCGTTTGTGACGACGTCGAACTCGTAGCCCTCGCGGCCGGCCCACTCGACGAACGGCAACTCCCAGTTGGGCCACCCCGCCGACCCTCCGTAGGGCGACAGGTGGTTCATCCGCAGGTAGCCGACGTGGCTCGCCGACTGCGGATCGGGCGGGTACAGCGACGTGACACGCTGGCCCGCTCCGGGCGGCTTGTAGAGGTAACCCGGTGCCATCGGCCGCTGCATCGAGACGGACGTGGCGCCGGTGTAGAGGTTCCGCCCACCGAAGTCGTTGTAGGCGTGCCAGGTGTTCGTCGACAGTGCGAGGAGGATCCGGGCGGTCGTCGTGTCGAGATCCGGGCGCACGACGAAGTAGGCGTGAGTTCGCCTGGCCCTGCCGTCGACGTCGATCGTCAGGATCACCTCGTAGTAGCCCGACGGCCACTCGGGTTCGACTGCGACTTCAGATGCTACGGGCCAGGCGCACCCCCGCTCGGGGGCATCGAGCGGCGTCGGATGATCACCGACCGGAATGTCGGCCTCGCTGTAGACCACGGTGCGGGTGGCGCCGATGTGGGCAACTTCCACGTCGAACGGCCGGGCGCCGGACGACGACACGTGCAGTGCGATCCGATCTCCTGCGGCGATCGATTGCGGCCAGCAATACCCCGTGACTGTCTCGTATGCCATGGCCCGACCCTATGTGTCCCGACACGACCGGGCCGGATCGACGGGGCCGGATCGACGGGGCCGAATCGACCGGGCCCAATCCACCGGAACACAGTGCGGCCGATACGTTCGGTGTTCGCATGCCCGCCGATCGTCCCGCCACTGCAGTGATCTGTCTCCAGGGTGGTCGCGAGTTGACACCAGCCTGCGATGCGATGGACCGCGCAGTGCTCGATCGCTGTACCGGGGCCGTGGCGGTGCTTGCCGGATCAGCGCGCCGCGGGTCCGACTACGCCGGGTCGTCGGCTCGCACCGTCGCGCACTATCGACGTCTCGGTGTCGACGTCGACGTGGTGCCCGATCCTCGAGACGATCCCGGGGCTGCACTCGACCGGTTGACCGAAAGCGTCGGCTTGATCGTGATGCCCGGGGGTTCCCCCGGTGCATTGCTCGAGGTGCTCACCGTGGTCGGCGACGGCGTCATCGGGACGCGCCTGGTCGAGATGTGGGAGTCGGGAGCCGGCATCTCGGGCGCGTCCGCGGGAGCGATGGCGCTCTGCACGAACATGAGCAACCCCGAGCGCGCTGGCGCCGTCGTCAGCGGCCTCGGTCTGGTGCCGGGCCTCGCCCTCCCGCACTGGTCGCCCGGGTCAGAGCGGCGATGGTCGCTGCCCAAGTCAGCGTTGCTGTGGGGTCTGCCCGAGTGCGGCGGAGTGCTCATCGACGGCGCCACGATGGTCGCGGTCGGCCAGGGCGCAGCCGCAGTTCGGATCGATGGCGTCTGGGTACCTGTCTCGAGGGCCGATCCCCAGCCGATGCCGCGCTGACGCGGCTCGGCCGGCCGAGCCGTCAGCGCCAGATGCAGAGGATGCGCATCTCGACGCTCTCGCGGTACTGCTTGGCACCGTTGCTCACGTTGGGATCTCTGAAGGCCGAGTGCGGCGTCCAGAACGGCCGTCCCTCGTCGATGCAACGACTGTCGTAGGTTCGCAGCGCCACCGCCTCCGAGGCGGTCAGGTCGGGGAACGTGTACCAGCGATCGGAGTCGGCACCGCTCGGCGGACGCACGGCGTAGAACTGCGAGTCGACACGGAGGCCGCCGTACTCGGGGAGCATCTCGCGCACGACGCGGTGCGGGCCGACCCCGTCGGCGGCACAGAACGCGAGCGGATAGTCGGGTCGCGTCGGGCCGGTGTTGCGCCAGAACTGCAGCACCATCAGTCGCGTCGCCGCCTGCACATCGGAATGTGTCAGGCCGTGACGTTCGAGCAGCGGATCGAGGAAGATCCGATACCGGCGGTCGGGGTCAGTGATCATCGGGCCGTAGTCGTCGGTGAAGTCGGAATGGACGAGCTCGATCGGCGCGTAGTCCGGCGTCGTCTGCGCCTCCTCGCGGCTGCGGTGGATCGGCGGATACGAGATCGCCACGTCGCAGCCAGTCAGCTCGGCGGCAACCGCCTCCACTTCGGGCCGGTGGATCCGATCGACCTCGGCGTGATCACGCCAGTCGGTCACCGCCGACTGGTGGTCGACGAGCCGGAACCCGCACGTCTCGAAGTCGAGATCGGCGCGCCCTGCGCGCCCGTCGAGCATGTCGACCGTGACCGGCCAACCGACCGCCCCGTCGAAGTAGTTGAGCGTGATCTGGCAGTACACCTCGTGCGCCATTCCACGAACCGTAGTCGCCATCGACGGCGCCATCGCCGGTCGGCAAGACTCACTGCGATGAGCGACGATCCGATCAACATCGAGACCCACCCGATTCACCTCGGCCTCGGCGCCACGGCGGAGATCGAGCCCGAGTTCACGGGCGGTATGAGCTGGTACGAGGCCTACAGCAATCGTCACGTTGCCGACGGTGCCGAGGGCCGTCTGGTCACGATGTACACCTTCGCCCAGTCGTGGGATTCGTGGGAGATGCACCCGGCGGGCAGCGAGGTGGTGCTGTGCACCGACGGCCGGATCACCTTGCACCAGGAACACGCCGACGGCACCACCGCGAGCGTCACGCTCGCGGCCGGCGAGTACGTCGTCAATGCTCCCGGCACATGGCACACCGCCGACGTAGACGGAACCGCCACCGCACTGTTCATCACGGCCGGTCTCGGCACCGAGCATCGACCGCGTTGACGCGGGCCGACATGCCGGAAGAGTGCTCCACCAACTGATTCAAACTTGTTGCAACACTCTGGTCGTCGGGTTCGCTCCTCGGCCTCGCCCCCGCCAGATGATCGGGCCAGGGCTGGGGGAATCTCCTGGGTGGTTCCTTCGGCACGTCGCGCTGGGTGTTCACCGGCACGATCGACGGACTCGGCACCGGCACGATGACCTACGACCGGATCGGCTTCGATAGCGACGTGTGCGCGACCTGGTTCGACGTCGTCGTCGAAGGCACGGGTGACTTCGAAGGGATCACGGGAACGGGACAGGTCGCCGCGGACAGGTGATACACCTACACCCTCACCGCTCCGCTGAATCAGTAACGAACGCGCGACAACCGATGCGGTCCGAGCTCCGGCTCGGGCCACATCGGGTGTCACGACGGCGGCTCGGCGTCACGGGCACGGCTACGGTCGGCTCGATGGAGACCCCGCGGCACGTCGTCGTCGTTCTGCTCGACTCGCTCAACCGGCACATGCTCGGGTCGTACGGCGGGACCGACTTCGCGACCCCGAACCTGGACCGCTTCGCCGCCCGGTCGACGCAGTTCACGAACCACGTCACCGGATCGCTCCCGTGCATGCCGGCACGTCACGACATCCTCGTCGGTGCGCTCGACTTCCTCTGGAAGCCGTGGGGGTCGATCGAACTGTGGGAGGAGTCGATCACCGCGACGCTGCGGCGCGCCGACGTGACGACGATGCTCGTGTCGGACCACCCGCACCTGTTCGAGACCGGCGGCGAGAACTACCACAGCGACTTCTCGGCGTGGGACTACCTGCGCGGCCACGAGGGCGACCCGTGGCGGACCTGCCCCGATCCGTCGGCGTTCGGCGCGCCGATGATCACGAACGCCGCGGACGGCGGTTGGTTCCTACGCGACCAGCTCGGTATCGCCGACCGGTCGTTCGGCCGGCGCCACTACGACGACAGTCGCACCTGGTTCCGCGCCGAGGACGACTTCCCCGGCCCGCGCACGATGGCAGCGGCGGCGGCGTGGTTACGTGATCAATCGCCGGCCCACGATCGCTGGATGCTGTTCGTCGACGAGTTCGACCCGCACGAGCCGTTCGATACACCCGAGCCGTGGGCGTCGATGTACGACGACACCCCGCTGACACCCGACGAGCTCGCGACGGGTCGCCTCGTGTGGCCGCCCTACCTCGTCGGCGGCACCACGACCGGCGCGATCACTGAAACACAGGCCCGCCAGATCCGCAACAACTACGGCGCCAAGCTGTCGATGATCGACCACTGGTTCGGCAAGATCCTCGACGAGCTCGACGCCCAGGACCTGTGGGACACCACGGCGGTCATCGTGTGCACCGACCACGGCCACTACCTCGGCGACGAGCGCTCGACCGGGGCGCCCGGCCTTGACGCCGGCGTGGACACCCGCGCCGACATCTGGGGCAAGCCGATGGTCCCCCAATTCGAACCCCTCGGCCACACCCCCCTCATGATCCACTGGCCCCACAACAGGGGTCAGACCCCTTTTGTGAGGGTCGACGCGTTGACCACGAATGTCGACATCAACGCGACGATCGCCGACATATTCGGCGTGGAGGCGAAGCACCGGACCCATGGGCGGTCACTCGTCCCGCTCCTCGACGGCACGGCTACGTCGATTCGCGACTGGGCGATCGGGGGCGTCTACGGCAACTGGGTGCAGGTGACCGACGGCCGCCACAAGTACGCCCGGGCGCCGGTCGACGACAACTTCCCGCTGTCGATGTGGTCGAACCGATGGTCGACGATGCCCGTCCACAAAGGACTCGAGGACTTCATGCGGTTCCCGGCACCCGACCGGCGAGCGACGCTGGACTTCATGCCCGGGTCGGACATCCCGGTGATCCGCCAGCCGTTCGCAAGCGGCGACGTCCTGCCGTTCTGGGCGAGCGGCGGCCGCAACGTCGGGCGCCACCACCTGTACGACCTCGACGTCGACCCCGACGAACGCGAGAACCGTCGAGGCGGGGCGCAGGAAGCCGACATGGCCGACCTCCTGCGCACCGCGCTGCTGGGTGTCGAGGCGCCGGGCGAACAGCTCGAACGCCTCGGTCTCGGGTGACCGCTCGCCCGGGGATCAGCCCTCGGCGGTGGTGCCCTCGGTCACCGGCTCCCTGGCCGCCGGCTCCCTGGCCGCCGGCTCCCTGGCCACAGTGTCCGAGACGACAACGGCAGTGACCATTCCGAACATGCCGTCCTCGCTCTCGGCGTGGGTGAGGATGTGGCAGTGCCAGACCCACAGACCGGGCTCGGCTCCCTGGAAGATCACCGAGTACCGCTCACCAGGAGCGATGTTGATCGTGTCGGCCCAGTACGGCTGATCGAGCGGGATCCCGTCCTTGGCGTACACGAGCTGCGGGAACCCGTGCAGGTGCATGGGATGCGCCGTCAGGCCCTCGTTGTAGTAGTGGACCGATGCCCACTGGCCCTTCGCGAGGACCATCGGCGCCGTGGCCGGGAAGCTCTTGCCGTTGAGCGACAAACCGATCACGCCGGCGTCGTTGAGCACCATCGGGATCTCGACGGCGGGCTCCAGGTCCGCGGGGATCGTGATCCCCGAGATGGTCTCGCCTCGCGGGATCGGGTTCTCGCCCACGATGAACGCCGCGAACATGCCGTTGGGCACCGAGATCTGGCTGTGCATGTGGGCGTGATACATCGCGATCATCGGTTCATCGAGGGTGAACTCGTAGATGAAGCTCTCGCCGCTCTTCACCGTCGGCTGGGTCAGCGGCGACACGCCGTCCTCACTGTTGGGCACCGGCAGACCGTGCCAGTGGATGTCGGACCCCATCGGTGTGTCGTTGTTGAAGATGACACGCACCGTGTCGCCCACGTCGACTTTGATCATCGGGCCCGGCACCATGCCGTTGTAGGTCCAGGCATCGACGAACTTGCCCGGCGAGACCTCCCACGGGGTGATCGCCGCCGTGAGCTCGAACTCCTTGGTGCCGTCGGGCAGGATCTTGGGCTCGAGGAGCTGGTTGCCGATGCCTTCGGTCGTGGCGGGGAACGCTCTGATCGAGTCCTCCATGATCTTGTCCATCGCATCGGCGTCGAAGTCCGGCGAGGTGAAGTCCGCGCGACCGGCCGCGCTGTGGCCACCAGCCGCTGCATCGCCGCCAGCCGCTGCATCGCCGCCTGCCGCTGCATCGCCGCCTGCCGCAGCATCGCCACCAATCACCAAGGTGGTCTGCATTCCGGAGTCCTTGTGGCCCGGCACCGTGCAGATGACCTCGTAGGTGCCGGCCTCGAGCGTGCCG
>JANPCI010000064.1:0-7638 GCA_031430875.1 Actinomycetes bacterium
GATCATCGTGTCGGTCGCCAGCGGAAGGTGGGGGCCGTGCTGCTCGGTCGATCCGATCGGGATGAGCAGGATCGGTGAGAGGGTGCCGTCGTCAGAACGTCGACCGGTCGTCGTCGCCAGCTCGATTTCGTTCCACGTCGCATCACCGAGGTGCATGGGCGGGTCAACCAGGGACAGGGGTGTCGTAGCCCCACTCGTCGAGCTGTTCGAGGATGCGGCGTGCTGCCGCCGGCGGGTCGAGGGTGATCGTCTCGGCATGCGAGTCGCCGCCGCCGACGTCGAGGATCGCCTTGACTCGTGCGAGTGAGTCACCCGCCGGAGCCGGCAGCGTTCGGGCTCGCGGCCGGTACGGGTGCACTTCGGCCTCGGCCGGTTGGCCGAAGGGGCCCGCCGCCACCGTGATCGGCGTGACACGAGCCGCGAGCGATGCGGCGAGCGATGCTCGGCGGAGCCTCGCCACCGATCCCTCCACCGACAGCACGGCGGGGAGGGGCACATCGAGCACTTCGCGCCGGCCGCCATCGAGGCGACGCACCACGCGCAGTGGCATGGCGGCTGCCGTCGCCATGTCGATCGCCACCAGGCCGAGCGCCTGGGCCGCGCCGAGTTCCGCGGCGAGGAACGCGGGGACCGAGCCCGTGCCCCGGTCGATCGAGTAGTCGCCGCACAGCACCAGGTCGGTGCTGTGGAGGTGATCGGCGATCGCGCCGGCAACCGTGCGTCCGTCGAGTTCGGGCGACGCGTCGATTCTTGCGGCGGAGTTCGCACCAGCGGCGAGCGCGGCGCGCAACACGTCGTCGGCCTCGGGTGGCCCGAGACAGATCACCTGCACGTCGCAGTCGGCGACCACGTCACGTAACGAGAGCGCCACCTCGAGCGCGGCCTCGTCGGCTGCGGACACCCCGGCCCAGCGTTCGTCGATGTCGTGCTCGCGGTCGAGCGACACCCATTTCCAGCAGACGGCGACCTTCACGTCGAACTCCGTGCGATCACGTTCGCTTGAAGACGACCCCGTGGCCGCCTTCGGGGTAGGTCCAGGTGATGGCGCCCTCCTTGTTGCACAGCAGGTAACAGGTGCCGCACTCGAAGCACTGCTCGTAGTTGAACAGGATGCCGCCATCGCTCGTGGGGACGAACAGATTGGCCGGGCAGGCCACAACGCACTCGCGTGTCGAGCAATCGGCGCAGATCGTGTCGTCGACGGTGATGTGGGCGCGTTCGTGGATGTCGAAACGTGTCGAGCCGATCAGGTCTTCGAACGACAACTCGGGCCAGCGTTCGCCGGTCAGCCCGGTGTTTGTTGGCGGGGTGCTCATCCGAATGTCCTCATTCCGTCGCGCGCGTCTCTGGCCAGATCGCGCAGCTTCACGCCGGCGCGCTTGCGTTCCTCGTTGAGGATTCGTCGCAACCCTGGCTTGTGAGTCGGGTTGTCGACGCGGAACATGCGTTCCACCGTATTGGCGATCATGTCGGGGTACAGATGCTGGACCCGATCCGACAGCACCAGTGACGGCGCCCGACGCAGCTTGCGGTGGTCGCGCAGCACGAAGGTGTCGTTCAAGCGGCGTTCGTAGCCGGCGAGCCCGGCGGCGCTCGTGTCGTTCGCGGCGAGGGCCTCGGCGGCCGCTTCGCCCGCGTACATGCCGCTCGCCATGGCGAAGTTGACCCCTTCGAGCCAGATGCCGGCGGCCAGACACATCGCGGCGGCGTCGCCTGCCACGAGCATCCCGTCACCCGTCATCTTCGGCATCATCGAGATTCCGGCCTCGGGGATCACGTGCGCCGAATACTCCTTGATCTCGCCACCCTCGACGAGTGGAGCGATCGCCGGGTGCGCCTTGAGGTTGGCGATGATCTGCTCGGGGCGCAGCTTCTGAGCGCCGAGCTTGGGCAGCTTGAGCACCACACCGACCGCGAGCGTGTCGAGGTTCGTGTAGATGAACCCGCCGCCGTTGACGCCTGACGTGCCGCCGAGGATCTCGATGTCGACGCCCTCACGGTCGCGAACGCCGAACCGCTCGTCGATGACGTCTTTGGGCAGGGCGATCGTCTCCTTGACCCCAAGGGTGTAATTGGCCGCGTCGACCTCGCCGTAGAGCCCGGCTTCCTTCGCGAGGAAGCTGTTGACGCCATCACACGCGATGACAACACGAGCGCGGAGATCGCCGTCGGGGCGGTCGGTCGTGACACCGATCACCTGGCCGCGGTTGTCGCGCAGCAGGCCGGTCGCCGTGGTGGAACACACGAGCAGTGCACCGTCGGCTTCGGCTTTGCTGGCGAGCCAGTGGTCCCAGTCGGGTCGGTATGCCGTGGCGCCGTTGTACGGGGGCGCGCCCCAGTTGGTCGAACGGAAGTCGACGGTGAGCGCCTGGGTGTCGGTCAGCACCATGGTGGATCGCCGGGTGACCCAGCGCTGGATCGGCGCGTCGAGCCACCACTCGGGATGCAACTGGTCGAGGATGCGCGGGTACACGACGCCGCCGTACATGTTCTTCGATCCGGGGAAGCTGCCCCGTTCGAGCAGGATCACCGAGAATCCCTGCCGAGCGAGCACCGTTGCTGCGGCCGAACCTGCCGGTCCCGCGCCGACCACGATGACGTCGGCAGTCGTCGGCTCAGACATGGCCGTCGGTTCAGCCATGGGTGGCATCGCTCAGTTGGTGGTCGGCGGCGGGCTGGATCAGACGGAGCAATTCGTCGAGCGTCTCGTTGGCGTCGGCGACGATCGCCAGGTCGGACATCGACATCATGGGGCAGTGCGGGTCGGTGTTGACGCTGATGATGTGGTCGGGATGCCCGAGCCCGCTCGTGTGTTGCACTGCGCCACTCACGCCGAACGCGAGGTAGAGCACGGGGTCGACAACAACACCGGTGGTGCCGATCTGACGATCGTGGTGCACCCACGACCGGTCGGTGATGACGCGTGTCGCGCCCATCACACCGCCGATCGAGGCGGCAAACCGGTCGAGCTGCTCGAAGCGTTCCTCGCTCTGGAGGCCGGCGCCGCCACCGACGATCCGGCGGGCCTCGGTGAGGTCCATGGTCTGCACATCGGGGGGCAGCACTTCGATCACGTGGGCATCACGAGTGATCGGGGTGTTGCTCGGCGGGTCGACGCGCTCGACCACCGGCGAACCTTCGAAGGTGACGGGCCCTCGGGCTCCGGTCTGGAGCGTGGCGATGAATGGTCCCGTTGGTCGTTGCTCGTGGAGTTCGAGCCCACCTCGACGCGCAACTCGAACACGGTGAGCGGAGACTTCGGTCGCTCCGGCGAGCAGCGGCCGGTCGAGGGCGAGCGCGAGGTGCGGTGCGAGGTCGCGTCCGTCGGGCGCGTGGGGGAGCACGACGATGTCGGTGTCGACGCCCCGCTCGGCGAGTTGGCGGATGATCGGTGTCAGCGCCGCGGTCCACCGGGCGGGTTCGACCGGTCCGAGTTCGACGAGCAGTGCCGAGGCTGCCAGCCCGTCGAGCGCAATGTCACCGGTTCCGGTCCCCGCGATGATTGCGTGTCCGTTGCATTCGCTGATGGTCTCGGCAGCGCCGACAGGGAGCACCCCGTCACGTACCGGGATCAGCGCGATCATGAGACCAGCGTACGGTCGGGCTCCTCGGCGTGCGCAATCACACGGCCACGCCACCGCGCGATCGTCCAGCAATGAGTCTGGGCGCGTACTGGTCGCGCTGAGACTCATCGCTGGGTGTGGGTGGGCTGGTCAGGCGGTCACGGTGATGCGGATGCGGGCGTGCTCGGTGTCGGCGGCCGACGCGATCACGAGGTCGTACGCGCCCGGCTCGACGATCCACGCACCAGTGGCAGTGTCCCAGTGGTGGAACGCGTCGCGTCCGAACTCCAGCACGCACGCCGAGGTGGTGCCCGCCGTGACGACTGTCTTGGTCCACACCTTGAGTTCCTTTCGGGGCCGCGTTGCGCTCGGCGCGATCGGCGCCACGTAGCCCTGCACGACGACCGTGGCGTCGCGCTCGCCCGATGCGGTCACCGGCACCGTCACGGTCACCGGCACCGAACAGTCGGCGCCGATGGTGTGCGCCGATGCGGTCGGTTCCCCCCAGTCGGAGCTGCCGTAGCTGAGGCCATGGCCGAAGGCGAAGCGTGGGGCGATGTCGCGGGCGTCGTAGCCGCGGTATCCCATGAACAGGCCTTCGCCGTAGCGCTGGGTGCCGGCTCCCGTGCTGTCGTGGTCGGGTCGATGGTGCAGGTATGCGGGATGGTCGGCCAAACGCTTGGGGACGGTCGTCGGCAGCCGACCGCCAGGGTCCGCAACGCCGAGGAGGACGTCGACGAGCCCCTCGGCTTGTTCCTGCCCTGCGAAGAACGACGTCAGGATTGCCGGCGCGGCAGTCGGATCGTCGCTGTCGGCCCAATCCATCGTCACCGGTGATCCGGCGTTGACGATCACTGCGGTACGCGGGTTCGCGGCCACCACCCGACGGACCAGTTCGTCCTGTCGGCCGGGGAGATCCATAGTGGTGCGATCGTGGCCCTCGGTTTCCCATTCGTCGTTCGTGCCGACCACCAGGATGGCGATGTCGGCAGCTGCCGCACTGGCCACGGCTCGATCCATCAGATCGGTTGGCTCCGGCGAGCGAATGCCGAGGCGGATGGCGGCGAATCCGTTGCCGGAGGCACTGGCCCACTTGATGGCGATCGGCACCGCAACGCTGGCACGACACTCGATGGTCGAGGTGACCTCGACGCTGCCGTAGCCGAAGAACTCCTCGCTTCGTGGCAGATCCATCCGAGGGTCGTCGACGATGGTCTCGAACCCGGCACCGCCGTCGACGGCGAGCGAGATCGGGCCGGTGCTCACCATGCCGAACACGTGGGGGCCGTCGACGTCGGGCACGAACGAACCCTCGATGCGCGCCGAGAATGAGCGAGGGTCGACTCCTGGCGGCGTGGAGCCGAAGAACCGAACGAGCGACGTCGTTGCTGTTTCCTCGGCAACGGCGGGACCGTCCCAGTCGGTGCCGTTGACGTACGACACGCGCAGGCCACCGTCGCCGTCTGGCCGAACGAGCTGACCCTTGCGGATCACGGGCGTGAGGCGGTCGATGCGGACGCCCGGCTCGAACGTGATGGTTGCATCGGTGTCCGTGCCTGGCCCGATGCGATCGGTGATCGCTGCCAGCAGTGTGCGGTAGCCCAACGGGGTCAGGCTGGCCGAACCGCCTCCCATGCAACGATCGATGGCGGCGTTCGGACCGATGACGGCGACCGACGCGATGGCGGAGATGTCGAACGGCAACACCCGCTGGTCGCCGTCGAGGACGGTCTCGTTGCGCAGCAGCACCGTGCCGGCGATTGCGGCGCGTCGTGTGAGGGCGCGTTCTGTCGGGTCGTCGACGGACTGCTCGGGCTCGTCGGCCGAGCGCTCGTCGGCCTTCGTGCGGTTGGCGAGCATGAGGAGATCGCGGACGAGTCGGTCGACCTGGCCCTCGTCGACCTCGTTGCGCGCCACCGCGTCGACGAGCTTGCTGCCGTAGATCCGCACGGGTCCGGGCATCTCCAGGTTCAGCCCGGCGTTTGCCGCACCGGTCGCATCGTGTACGCCGTACCAGTCCGACACGACGAAACCGTCGAAGCCCCACTCGTCGCGCAGGATGTCGGTGAGCAACCGACGGTTGTGCGCACAGAACTCGCCGTCGAGACGGTTGTACGCGCTCATGATCCCCCACGCATCCGCCTCCTTCACCGTGCGTTCGAACGGTCGCAGGTACAGCTCGCGAAGCGTTCGCTCGCCGACGTCGACGTCGACACTCATCCGCTCGATCTCGGTGTCGTTCGCCGCGAAGTGCTTGACAGTGACGGCCACGTCGTGCGACTGCACGCCCCGGACGTAGGCGGCGGCGAGCGCACCGGTGAGTTCGGGGTCTTCGCTGTAGCACTCGAACGTTCGGCCGCCGACCGGGGTTCGATGGAGGTTGACCGTCGGGCCGAGGACGATGTGCGCGCCCTTGCGGCGGGCTTCGGTACCGATCAGCGATCCGATCTTGCCGACGAGTTCCGGATCCCACGTGGCGCCGAGCGTGATGCCCGCAGGCACGACCACGCCAGGTGTACCCGATCCACCATGTCCCTCGCCGCGCACGCCGTTGGGTCCGTCGGACATCTTGAGCTGCGGCACGCCGGCTTCAGGAAACGCATGTGTCCGCCACGTCGAGCGTCCCGCCACGAGCATGCACTTGTCATCCAGCGAGAGCGCGGCCAACGCCGCATCGATGTCGATCACCCCCACATACTGCCCCACCGTTACACCTGGGGTCTGACCCCAGATGTAACGCCTACACGGACGCGCCGGCGCGTTCGCCTTCGACGACGGCGGCGTGGGCGCGGCGCGGGGCGACACAGTCACCGACTCGCTCGACGCTCACGCCGGCCGTCCTCAGGTCGTGGTACAGCCACTCGACCGGATTCGCATGCACCGAGAGCACCACCCAGTCGGGTGTACGAGTGAGGTTGGTGCCGGTCGGGTGGTGTTGCAGGTTCAGCGTGTGGCCATCCATGCCCGTCACGATGAGATCGGTGGTCTGCACGATCCCCTTCTCGCCGGCACGGATCCACCAGTTCTCCATGTCGAGGGTGATGCCGAGATCCTGACCCACCACCATGCCCGGCGTGATGATCTCCACATTGCAGCCCCGATCGGCGAGCACTTCAGCAGTGGAGGTCGCGTGGTGGAAACCGATCTCGTCGAATACGACGACGTCACCGAAGGGTTCGACCGACCCATCCAGCACCTGACGCACGTCGGCCACGTTGTCGGCGTCGGCGGGCACCCAGTACGGACGCGCCGGCTCGGCGCCGGTGGCGATGATCACGTGGTCGGGCCGCTTCTCCTCGACGAGTCCCGGCCAGACGCCGACGCCGTACTCGAACTCCACACCGAGGCGACGGCACTCGGTGAGCTGGTTGCGGATCATGTCGCCGAACTCGGCGCGGTTCGGCACCGACGCAGCGAGGCGGACCTGCCCGCCGGCGAGTGGCTCCTTCTCGTACACCGTCACCTCGTGGCCGTTGCGACGAGCGGCGATCGCGGCCTGCAACCCGGCCGGTCCGGCGCCGACCACCATGACCGACTTGGGCTTCGAGGTGAGCTTCACGGTGCCGACGCCCTCGGACTCGCGTCCGGTGCGCGGGTTCTCGATGCAGCCGAGCCACCGGTTGAGCCCCATGCGGCCGACGCACTCCTGGTTGCACGACAGGCATAACCGGGTCTCGTCGGTCGATCCCGCCCTCGCCTTCGCAACGAAGTCGGCGTCGGCGATCTGGCCGCGCACGATCCCGACGAGGTCGCAGTGGCCTTCGGCGAGTGCTCGCTCGGCCTGCAGCGGATCCTTGAACCGGCCCACACCGACCACAGGAAGCTCGACCGCCTTGCGGATCGCGGAGGGGATGAACATCGCGTAGCCCGGCGGGATGTGCATCGACGCCTCGATCATGAACAGGCTCGCCGTCGCCACACCGATCGAGGTGTTGATGTAGTCGACCTGCCCGGTCGCCTCGACGATCTCCGCGATGCGCACCGCGTCGTCGATCGTGGTGCCGTTCTCGATCAGCTCGTCACCGCAGATGCGCACACCGAGCGCCATCCCTCGGCCGATCTCCTTGCGAACCGC
>JANPCI010000065.1:0-8136 GCA_031430875.1 Actinomycetes bacterium
GTGACGCCGTGCGAACTCGATGCCGACGTCGCCGAGCTGCTCGGCGATCGCTACGGCTTTGCGATGTGGCGCCCGACGAACTCGGGCACCGAAGCCACCATGGACGCGATTCGTCTCGCTCGTGGTGTCACCAAGCGCGAGAAGCTCGTCAAGGTCGAAGGCGGCTATCACGGCCACCACGACGAGGTGATGATCTCCAACAAGCCGGCGATCGCGGCAGCAGGCCCGGCCGATGCACCGTGGTCGGTGCCGCAGTCGGCGGGTATCACCCAGGGCACGATCGACGACGTCATCGTCATCCCCTACAACGACGCCCCAGCACTCGAACGGGCCCTCGCCAGCCGCGAAGTTGCCTGCTTCATCGTCGAGCCGGTCATGGAAAACATCGGGATCTGCCTGCCCCTACCCGGCTACCTCGAGGCAGTCCGTGAGATCTGCACGAAGTACGGCACCCTGTTGATCTTCGATGAAGTCAAAACGGGACTCACTGCGGGCTGGGGTGGCGCCACCGGGAAGCTCGGCGTCACACCCGACCTCGTGACGCTTGCCAAGTCGATCGGCGGCGGGTTCCCCGTCGGCGCGTTCGGTGGCAAGTCCGAGTACATGCAGCTGATCGCCACCGGCGAGGTACTGCACCTCGGCACCTACAACGGCAATCCGCTGGTGATGGCTGCGACGAAGGCAACGCTCTCTGAAGCCTGTACGGCGGAGGCGATCGAGGCCGCGGTGGCGCTCAACCACCGGCTCGTGCTCGCGTGCCAGGCGATCATCGACGAAGCCGGCCTGCCGGCACACACCGTCGAGTTCGGCGCCAAGGGTTGCATCACCTGGTCGACCGAACCGGTGACCAACTATCGCGACTACAAGGCCACCGACTTCGACCTGGCGTTCGCCCAGTGGATGCACGGCATCAATCGCGGCATCTTGCTCCCGCCGGGCCTTGACGAACAATGGCTGATCTCCGTGATGCACAGCGAAGCCGATGCCATGCGGTACGCCGACGTGTTCGCCGAGTTCGTCGCCGAACTCACCGCCTGAGCCCGATCGGCGTCGTCGCCGACTGAGAGACTGCGTGCCGTGGCTCTCTTCTGCACCGACACATTCTTCGACGCCAATACCGATCGCCTCGGGGCCATCGCGCCCGATCTCGAGATCGTTGCGCTTCGGCGCGGCGAGGAGGTCTCGGCCGCCGACATCGAGCGCATCACGATCGCGTTCTTTTCCGACGATGCGTGGCCGGAACGCGCAGCACCCTTCATGAAGGTGGCGCTCGAGGCAGCCAACCTGCAATGGCTCCACTCGATGTCGGCCGGCGTCGACAGTCCGATCTTCTCGATGTTCATGGACCGAGGTGTCCGCGTGACCACGTCGTCGGGAGCGAGTGCTGCGCCGATCGCAGGCACGGTGATGCTGTATCTGCTGGCGATGAGCCGCGGGTTGCCCCACTGGATGCGGGCCAAGGCCGCCCACGAGTGGAGCCCGAAGTCGTTCCGAGAACTCGACGGACAGCGACTGGTCGTCGTCGGCTACGGCCCGATCGGCCAGGAGGTGGTGCGCCTCGCCGAGGCATTCCGGATGGACCCGGTGATCGTTCGTCGCGCGGCCCACGGCGACGAGCCATACCCGGTCCGAACACTTGCGGAGTTGACCGATGCGGTGAGCGACGCCGATGCCGTGGTCGTTGCGCTTCCGCTCACCGAAACGACCCGCGGCATCGTCTCGGCCAACGTGATCGATGCCATGGCCCCGCACGCGATGTTCGTCAACGTCGGGCGGGGCGAACTCGTCGATCAGGCTGCGTTGACCGCCGCCCTCGAGTCTGGGCGTCTCGGTGGAGCGGGCCTCGATGTGTTTGCGATCGAGCCCCTCCCCGCTGACGACGCGCTGTGGGATCTGCCCAACGTGATCATTTCGCCCCACAGCTCAGGGGCGAGCGATGGTTCGACGCAACGGGTGGTCGAGATCTTTCTCGACAACCTCGGCCGGTTCATCCGCAGCGAGCCGTTACGCAACGAGGTCGGCCGCACCTGATCCACCGGATCGACACCTTGGTTTGTGTGAGCAGACATCGCGGTTGGTGATGTTGTCGCTCACACAAATTGTCGGCGGGGCCGGATGACGGTCAGGCGGCGATGAGTTCTGCGTGGGCACGAAGCTTCTCGATGGCTCGCTCCACGCGCCGACGCACGGCCTGCGGCGTTACGCCGAGCACCTCGGCGATGACGGCGAACGTGACTGCTTCGTGACCGCGTAGGCCGAACCGGGCAGCGACGGCATACCGGCTCGTCGGGTCGAGGTGGTCGAGCAGTGCGTCGATCTGTTCATCCCGGACCCTACGTTCGGCCGTCTCGTCGGGGCCCTCGTCGTTACTGCGCACCATCGCGCCGACTGTGTCGGCGCCGTCGCCGAGGGGACGGTCCATCGACTCGAGTTGGCTGAGCATGTCGATCATGGCCAGTTCGCCGGTGAGGCGGCCGGTCGACGCAACAGCGGTGCGCAGCTCGCGGCTGCGGTGGCCGGGGATCCTGATCGTGGTGGCCGACGCTTCGAGGCCCCGTTGGATCGATTGGCGAATCCACCAGGTGGCGTAGGTGGAGAACTTGAAGCCGCGGCGCGAGTCGAACTTGTCGACGGCCTTGTCGAGGCCGATCATGCCGTCTTGGACGAGGTCTTCGCGGTCGAGGTGCATCGGCACACTGAACTTGTTGGCGATGCTCTGCACCAGGCGGACATTGGCTTCGATGAAGTGGTGGCGGGCGTTCTCGCCGTCGATGACGAGCTGTTCGTCGGCGGCGTTGGCGCTGCCGTCGGCCAAGCGTTGCGCCGCATGGCGTCCGGCTTCGATCGCCTCGGCGAGGAACCGCTCATCGTGGGCCGTGAGCAACGATCGGCGGTCGTGACGGCGTGGTCGCCCTCCGGTGGTCAAGGGCGTTCGAGGCGCCTGAAGGCTGGACATGTCATCAGTATAAAGCACCTCTTGCAAAAGGTACATATCAGATGGCTGCTCGATTGAACCCGGGCAACATGTGTCTTGAGATATGTATGATCTATCAATGACGCTGATCGAGCCGAAACCCGACCTGCCGTCGTGGACGTTCTTGACGAATCACGCCCATGTGATGGTTGCCCTCAGCCGCGATGCTGATCTGCGCCAGCGTGATCTCAGCTACGTCGTCGGGATCACCCCTGGCGCGGTGCAGCGAATCCTCGATGACCTCGAGCGGGGCGGCTATCTACGGCGTCAGAAGGTCGGCCGCCGGAATCACTACGAGATCAACGACAGTGCCCGGCTTCGCCATCCCCTCGAAGGCGAACACACCGTCGGCGAACTCCTCGAAATGCTCCACGACTGAACCCGCGGCTACTCTGGTGCTTCGTATGACCGTGGATTTGAGGTGTTGCTGATGGGTTGGGTTCTGTTGATTGCCCTTCTCGTCGGCGTCTCTACTGTGCTTGTCGTCGGCTGGCTGGTGCTGCTCCGAACGTCGATCCGAGTCGAGCCGGGAACGCTTGCCCTGCTGCTCAAACGAGGCCAGTCGACGAGTCGTGCACTCGAGCCGGGCCGCCACTTCATGCAGCCGTGGCGCAAATCGATGGTCGAGCTCTATCCATCACGCGAACTGGCGCTCATCGCCGGCGGCTCAGGGTCGGGAGACTCTCGCGTGGATGCGACTGATGTCCCATTGCGGCTCCATCTCGGCGACAAGACGTTTGCCACGGTGAGCTACACCGTGCGCAGTCAGCTCGACACCACCAAGCTTCAGTTGGTCCACGACCAGTTCGGACCCGAAGGGATCTGGTCGGCGCTGCGCGATACGACGCGCCGGAGCCTGATCGCCGAGGCCGGCAACGCGTCGATCGACGACGCGTTCGGTGATCGATACACCGAACTGGAAAAGCGGATGGGTGAGGCACTTGGCGGGGCCCTCGGCGACATCGGGTTCGAGCTGAAGATGTTCAGCTTGCGTGAGATCGATCTTGATGAGACCGGCGAGATCATCCAGTCCACCCTGCGCGCCGACGCGGAACTCGAACGCGAGCAGGCCATGGTCAAGGTCCGCCTGGCTCGGCTCGAGAACGACACCGCCATGGGAGCACTGGCAGCGAACATCGATGGCGATGTGCTGTTGCGATACCGACAACTCGAGTCGTGGCGCGACATCTTGCAGCGGTGGGACGGCGACCAGGCGATTCCGTCGGCACTGTCGGCACCGCTCGCGTCGGCTGCGTCCGGCCTGGAGGTCCAGATCGCACACAGTGACGAGCAGAGCCTGAACGAGGAAGCGACGTCGACAGACGAGTGGTCGTGAGCACCTCGCCGTGGTCCGGTGACTCACCTGGCGGGCGCAAGTCGGGCGGGACGAAGCATCGCGTCACCGAGGTGGTGACGGTGCTGTTGTTGGCGGTGGCGAGCGTCGGGTCGGCATGGTCGGCGTTTCAGGTCTCGCAGTGGAACGGGGTCGAGACCGACGCGGCGCGCGCGTCGGCCGCCTTTCGAATCGAAGCGTCCCGCCAGTACACCCTCGCCACACAGACCGTCGCCTATGACGCTGCAGCCGTGAGTTCATACGCCGAAGCAATCGCCGCCGAGAATGAACAGTTGCAGACGTTTCTGCGTGAGACCATCGTGCGGCCGGGGTTCCGCCCGATCATCGACCAGTGGAAAGAACAGATCGACGCCGGCGAGGTTCCAACGAACCTGGTGCAGAACCAGCAGTACCTCGACGAGTTGTTCGCTGACTCCGGTGCGACTGATGCCAAGGCGCTTGCCGCGTCCGTTCGCAGCGAGGTGGCGGGCGACACGGCTGATGACTACATCCGATTGACGTTGTACTTCGCCACCGCACTGTTCTTCGCCGGCATCACGGCGTCGTTCAAGACGCGCTTCCCCCGGTTCCTGCTGCTCGCCATGGCCGGCACCGCATTGGTCGTCGCCGGCTCGCTCCTCGCCAGCTATCCCACCGCCTGACCGACACCGCTCGTCGCTCCCCACCCCTCCCACACCCGAAAAATGCGCTGGAGTGTGCGCTGAGGGCACGTTCTGGCGCACAATTCGGGTCGGGGAGCGTGAAATGGGGACTTTGGGCGGTCGTCGTGGCGCGCTGGCTGGCGCAGGATGGAGCCCATGAGCCAGAAGGCCACGTGCATCGACGGGAACGAGGCGGCGGCCAAGGTCGCCTATGCGCTGTCGGAGGTGGTGGCGATCTATCCGATCACGCCGGCGTCGACCATGGGCGAGCTCGCGGATGCTTGGTCTGCGTCGGGGGTCACCAATCTCTGGGGAGCGGTTCCCGAGGTCGTCGAACTGCAGTCGGAGGCCGGGGCAGCCGGAACACTGCATGGTGCGCTGCAGACGGGAGCGCTCGGAACCACGTTCACGGCCTCGCAGGGGCTGCTCCTGATGCTGCCCAACATGTTCAAGATCGCCGGCGAGTTGACGCCCGCGGTGATCCACGTCGCGGCACGTGCAATCGCCACGCATGCGCTGTCGATCTTCGGTGATCACAGCGATGTGATGGCAGCGCGCACGACGGGTTTTGCAATGTTGTGCGCGAGTTCGGTGCAAGAGGCCCACGATTTCGCTGCTGTCTCGCATGCGGCGACGCTGCGCACGCGGGTACCGTTCCTGCACTTCTTCGATGGGTTCCGCACATCGCACGAGATCAATCGCGTCGATCTGCTCGGTGACGATGACCTGCGCTCCCTTGTGCGTCCGGACGACATCGCCGCCCACAAGCTCCGTCGCCTCCGGCCTACGGCGCCGGTGATGCGTGGCACTGCGCAGAATCCCGACGTGTTCTTCCAGGCCCGCGAGGCGTCGAACCCCTACCACGATGCAGTTCCGGCCATCGTCGAGGAGGTGTTCGCAGAACTCGCCGAGCTGACGGGTCGCCGGTACGGGCTCGTCGACTACGAAGGGGCGCCCGACGCCGAACGGGTGATCGTGATGATGGGCTCGGGTTCGGGCGCCGTTGGCGAGACCGTGACGAAACTCGTCGCCGATGGTGAGAAGGTCGGGCTCGCGACGATCCGACTGTTCCGTCCGTTCCCGACCGGGGCGCTGCTGGCGGCGTTGCCGGCCACGGTGAGCTCGATCGCCGTGCTCGACCGTACGAAGGAGCCCGGCGCGGTTGGGGAGCCGCTGTTCCAGGACGTCGTCACCACACTCGCCGAATCAGATCGCCCGAAGGTGCAGATCATCGGTGGCCGCTACGGCCTCGGCTCGAAGGAGTTCACCCCGGCCATGGCCAAGTCGGTTTTCGACGAGGTGGCCCGAGCCGACCCCAAGCGGCGCTTCACCGTCGGCATCGTCGACGACGTGACCGGCCTGAGCCTCGACGTCGATGGTGACTTCCGGGTCGACCACGCCGGTCGTTCGGCGGTGTTCTACGCACTGGGCAGTGACGGCACCGTGGGTGCGAACAAGGCGTCGGTCAAGATCATCGGCCACGAACCCGACCTGTACGCCCAGGGCTACTTCGTCTACGACTCGAAGAAGTCCGGGTCGATGACGGTGTCGCACCTGCGGTTTGGCCCCGAGCCGATCCGCTCGACGTATCTCGTGCAGGAGGCTGACCTCGTGGCCTGTCACCAGTTCGGCCTCCTCGACCGCTTCGATGTGCTTGCCGACATCCGCCACGGCGGCACGTTCCTGCTGAACGCGCCGTTCGCAGCCGACGAACTCTGGGAGCATCTGCCCCGGACGATCCAACGGTGCATCATCGAACAGCAGCTGCGGGTGTTCACGATCGATGCCACCCGCATCGCCCGCGAACTGAAGATGCCCGGCCGTATCAACACGATCATGCAGCCGTGCTTCTTCGCCTTGACGGATGTGATGGACGTCGACAGAGCGATCGGCGCAATCAAAGAATCGATCAGCGACTCGTACGGCCGCCGCGGCCGGTTGATCGTGGAGCGAAACGAGGCGGCTGTCGACTTGGCCCTCGCGGAGTTGACGGAGATGGTTGTTCCATCGGCGCTCGCTGATGAATCGGTCGCCGAGAGACTCGATGTGCTCGACGGTGCGGCGATTCATGATTTCAACGAGCGGGCCTTCGTCGAGAAGGTGACCATGACGATGATCGCCGGACAGGGTGACCTGCTGCCGGTGTCGGCGATGCCGATCGACGGCACGTACCCGACCGGCACGACCCGTTTCGAGAAGCGCAAGCTGGCTCTCCAGATCCCCCTGTGGGAACCCGATCTCTGCATCGACTGTGGTAAGTGCGCGGTTGTGTGCCCGCATGCAACGATCCGCATGAAGGCGTTCGAGCCGTCGGCGCTCGACAATGCGCCCAATGGCTTCCTGTCGAAGAGCTTCCGCTCCCGCGAACTCGACGGTCACCTGCTCACCATCCAGGTCGCGCCCGACGATTGCACGGGCTGCGGCATCTGCGTCGAGGTCTGCCCGGCAAAGGACAAGACCCAGGTCAAGCGCAAGGCCATCAACATGGCGCCGGCAGAGGAGCATCGCGACGTCGAGCGTGAGCGGTGGAACTTCTTCACGGCGATCCCCGAACTCGACCGAGCGGCCATCACCCACGACTCGGTGAAGAACTCGCAGTTGCTGCAACCGCTCTTCGAGTTCTCCGGTGCCTGCTCGGGATGCGGTGAGACCCCGTATCTGAAGTTGCTGACCCAATTGTTCGGCGATCGACTCGTCGTCGCCAACGCCACCGGCTGCTCGTCGATCTATGGCGGCAACCTGCCGACCACGCCATGGGCCAAGGACGCCAATGGGTTGGGCCCGGCGTGGTCGAACTCGCTGTTCGAGGACAATGCCGAGTTCGGCTATGGCATGCGTCTCGGCATCGAGCACCATCAGCGAGAGGCACGTCGCCTCCTCAACGGGTTGGCCGATGACGTGGGCAGCGAACTGGCGGCGGCGCTACTGGCTGACTCCGCGCCAACCGAGTCCGGTGTGGCCGAGCAGCGCGCCCGGGTGGCGATCCTGCGCGAGCGTCTCGTCGATCTGCTCGCGAGCCCTGACCCCGTCGTTGCGGATGCCGCGCGACAGCTCAGCACCATCGCCGACGAACTCGTGCGGACGAGCACGTGGATCGTCGGCGGTGATGGTTGGGCGTACGACATCGGCTTCGGAGGCCTCGACCACGTGCTCAGTAGCGGGCGCAA
>JANPCI010000066.1:0-3115 GCA_031430875.1 Actinomycetes bacterium
GAAGCGGCAGGAACACTCACCGTTCGATCCGAGCCTGCACTCACCCGACGCCTTCTCGACATCACCCAACTCAGCAACCAGGTTGCCTTCGAGACCTCGAAAGTCAACGCGCCTGATCGGGCGTACGAGCACGAAACGGTCCACCCAGTGCGCGCTGTTGAAACCAGCACATCGACGCGGGCGGGCTCGCCGCACAGGAGGTCGAGCACGGACCTGATCGATGCGGCCCTTCGCGTCGTGACGTCGCTGGCGGGTGCGACGGTCGGGAATGCGGACGGCGCGAGTATCACGCTCGAACGCCACGGACGCCTGATGACGGTTGCAGCGAGCAATGAGGCCGTGTTGACCATGGATCGTCACCAGTACGAGACCGGCGAGGGCCCCTGCCTCGATGCGAAGCAACAGGGCCGACACTTCTACATCGAGTCGCTGGCGGAGGAGACCAGGTGGCCCAAGTTCGTGCCACTGGCCCTCGGCCAGGGCATTCACAGCATCCTGTCGTCGCCATTGCTCGCACCCGACCGAACACAAGGTGCGCTGAACATCTACTCAGCCACCAAGCAAGCGTTCGGGGCCGATGAGCACGGACTTGCTGCGCTGTTCGCCGAGCAGGCATCAGAGGTTCTCACCACTGCGGGTGACGAATACTCCGACGTTGGGTCTGAGGAACGTTTCGCAGCTGCACTCGCATCGCGCCAAACAATTCATCAAGCCCAAGGGGCGATCATGGCCCTACATGATGTGACCGCCGACCAAGCGATCGCATCGCTGTTCCAACAGGCGCGGGCACAAGGGATCACGGTGGTCGCTCATGCGACTGAGGTCGTCGCCTTTCTGGGCTCAGGCTGGCAGGACTGAGTTCGAATGGAAGCCATCGACCCGCTGGAACAAGCGCGACGCGAACTCAACATGTCGCTGTCGGATATTTGGCTGCGATACTTTGCGGTCGGGGGCATGAGCACCGAACTCGAGATCGAAGCCGTCCTCTACGGCGCCCTGCTGGCCTCCGAAGCGGATCGTGATCTGCTCTCCGTTGCCCTGAATGAACGCTTCAGTGAGCTCGGCGGGGATCACCCGATGCCCTACTCCACCGACGAGAATCGGTAGTCCGTGGTCTGCGACGCACCAGGTCGACGTCAGTGCGACCGAGACTTCTGATGCGCTACCCGCGAACGAAGGTCACCGCTCCGACGAGCACGATGCCCGACTCCATCACCCGCTGGATGTGCGCCTGATCGTGGCGCCAAGCCCCGTAGGCGAGTTCGTGGTCGTTGTGGGTGCGCACATGCTCGCCGATGGTCGAGTTGAAGTCGCTCCACGAGCCCACTCCAGTTTCGCCCAGCGCATGATCGACATCGGTGAACCTGTGCGCAGCGAACGCCGAACAGATCGTCTCCGACGAGCGGAACATGTTGGGAGCGAGTCGCACATCGGTACAGGTCGCCGACACGAGGTCGACGAGCGCCAGTCGACCGCCTACTCGGAGGCAGCGGGCAGCTTCGTCGATGCACGCATCGAACGCGTCGCCGTCGAGCAACGACGTCACGCCCGCGATGACGATCGCGGCGACCGATTCGCGCCGTACCGGTAAAGCCGACAGGTCTGCGCGAACCGGCGTGAGGCCGGGGAAGAGGCGTCGAGCGCCGACACAGCTCGCGTGCGCCGAATCCGTTGGAATGACAAATCGTCGGGTGCGCTGACTGAGCCAATCCGAGATGCCGGCCAGTCCCGCACCGAGGTCGACCACCGGGCCCTCCGGTGCCTGCTCGATCGCGCGCTCCACGAGCGCGAGTGCCTGTGGGAATGCCGGCCCTGGGCTGGCTACAGCCTGTCGCTCGCGGCGGTTGTGTGCGACCTTCAGCGCCGCTGCGGTTCGCCACTTCGCCGGTCGCTCGAAGATGCTGAGATCATCGATCGTCATGGATTCATCCGGCTTCCGATCCGGACGACATGATCACGGTCGTCGCGTGCCCTGGCATCAGGATCGAGCGCCCGTGAACGACTCATCGCTCGGGCGTGCGGTCATTGATCTCGTCGAACCGGAGGATCCACGCCTCGTGGCCGGCAGCGAGGCCAAGGCGCGAGGCGGCTTCCTCGGCCTCCGACCGTTCGTCGGTGTGGAACGAGACGATGATCGTCTCGAATGAGTTCGGGTCGACGAACGATTCGCGGTAGGCGTCGCTGAGACCCATCCGGACGAACGCTCCCCAAATGGCACCCACTGCGGCGCCGAACAGCGCTGCGGTGACCATACCCACGACGATCAGTTCCCGGTCACCGAACAAGACGACCAACGTCCCGGCGAGGACCGCTCCGAGAGCGGCAAAGTACACCGCACCCTTGATCGTTCGGGGAACGATGTCGCTGACCACACCCTCGCGGTCCGCCCCGACCGGTACTCCAGCGGCGTCGGTACTCGAGTCCCGGACTTCATCACTGTGAACCGATGAGCCGAGCGTCGTCATGCCGACGGCAGGTTCCGGGGCCCCCAGGCTCTCTACTGCCAGCACGGCGTTGCGGGCGTCTTCCTGCGATCGAAAGACCCCGACTGCGTTGTAGTCCCGCAATATCGGCTGCGGGTGCGATATCGAGAGCACGTCGAGGTCCGGTTCGATCTCCCACGCAAGGTCACGAATCGAGGCTGGTTCAAACGAGTGGTGGTTCATGGGAGGGCAGTACCCCGAGCACCGTGGCGTCAACCCTCCGCAGCGGGGACCTCAACGGGTTGAATCTCGCTGAGCAGCGCTTGGTACACCGGACCCAGGATTTCGCCGACAGTCGGGAAGGCGTGCATCGACATTGCCAGTCGCTCGAGTGGAACGGCGCCGTCCACGGCGACCACGAGTGCATGAACCAACTCCTCGAAGCGGGGACCTGCGCCGTGCGCGGCGACGATGCACCCGGTGCCGCGCCGCGCGGCGATGGCGAGAAAGCCCTCGGCGAGGTCGTCGGTCAAGGCACGGGGGAGGTCGGAGACCCGGCCTGTTGCCCAGACCACGTCGGGGTCGCCGTCGAGGTCCGCCCGCGACGGCCCGACCTGGATCACGGGCGGATCGGTGAACACGCACGACGAGATCGTCACGTCGTCGAAGCGTCGCGTCCGTCCACCGGCGAG
>JANPCI010000067.1:0-1832 GCA_031430875.1 Actinomycetes bacterium
CCGTCGACCTGTTCGGCGTCCGAACGCAGCGAGTCGAGCGCCTCGCGTCCCAGCGCCCGATCGGCCTGACGGACATGCAGCACCACGCTGGCCGGCTTGCGTTCGATCCATGCTCCCGTGCCCGCGCGTGCGACCGCCGCAACGGTGAGTTCGTCGAGCAGCGCAAGGCGAGTCAGCTCGGTGTCGGTGAGCAGCTCCATTGGTCTCTCACGTGACTCCATGCCATGGCTGCCGATCACGATCACGTCGGGCCTGAATCCGAACTGGGTGAGCCCGTCGAGTGATCGGCCGGACACAACCGCAACGTGCACGTCCTCGAGTTTGGCAACGGCGCTGACGGCATCGAGGGTCCCGGCGAGCAGAACGGCGTCGTGGGCGTGGTCGACGAGCGGGGCGAGCACGCCGTCGACGTCGAGGCCGATCAGCAGCGGCCGTGGTGCCGACGCGACGCGCTCGGCCAGCTCAGCTGGGTCGTCGTAGCTGGTCATGCCTCGTCAGCTGACGCCGGCGTCACGTTCGTCGCCAGCAGCGGCGGCCATCTCGCCGAGGAATCGATCGGCCCAGCCCTGCACATCGCTCTTGCGAATCTGATTTCGCAGGCCGGCCATCCGCTCGCGGCGTTCGTGGCGGTGCATGTCGACGGCGGTCATGATGGCCTGTCGAAGTGCTTCGTCATCGTGCGGGTTGACGAGTACCGCATCGGTCAGTTCGTCGGCTGCGCCGGCGAACTCCGACAGCACGAGCACGCCGTCACCGTCGATGTGGGCCGCGGCGTACTCCTTGGCGACGAGGTTCATGCCGTCACGAAACGGGGTGACGAGCATCACGTCGCCAGCGCGGTAGAGCGCAATGAGTTCATCGAACGGCAGCGACTGGTACAGGTAGTGGATCACCGGCAGACCGATGCGGCTGTAGCGGCCGTTGATCTCGCCGACGAGGCGTTCCACCTGGTGGCGTTCGTCCTGATAATGCTCGACGGCTTCACGTGTGGGCGTCGCCACTTGCACCATGACATGGCGCCCGGGGTCGAGATCGCCCGACTCGAGCAGTGCGGCAAACGCCTCGAGTCGCAGCCCGATGCCCTTGGTGTAGTCGAGTCGATCGACGCCGAGCAGGATCACCTCGGGATCACCGAGCCGCGCCCGGATCTGGCTCGTCCGTTGCCGGGTCGCCCGCCCCGAGGCGACGGCTTCGACCTCGTCGACGTCGATCGAGATGGGGAACGAGCCGACCCGCGTGCGGTGATCGGGGTTCTCGATCACACCGTCGTGGGCGTCGACGTGGAGAAGCTGCTGTGCAGCGGTGGTGAAGTTGACCGCACCCATCGGTCGCTGGAAGCCGACCAGGTCGCAACCGAGCAGCCCCTCGATGATCTCGGTTCGCCACGGGAGCCGGGAGAACAGCTCGTACGGCGGGAAGGGGATGTGCAGGAAGAACCCGATGGTCACATCGCTCCGCAGTTCGCGGAGCATCTTGGGCACGAGTTGGAGCTGGTAGTCGTGGATCCAGACAATCGCATCGGCCGGCGAGATTTTCGCCAGTTCCGCGGCGAACCGTTCATTGACGGCAACGTAGGCGTCCCACTGCTCGCTCGAATACGTCGACTCGCGAAGTGCATCGTGGTAGAGCGGCCAGAGCGCGTCGTTGGAGAAGCCCTCGTAGTAGAGCTCGATCTCCTCGGCGCTGATCGAGACCGGATGGAGTTCGACCCCTTCAACGCTGAAGGGCTCGGCGTCGTCGTCGGGATCGCCGGTCCAGCCGACCCACGTGCCACCGGTGTCGCGCAGCATGGGAAGCAGCGCGCGCACGAGGCCGCCGGGGCTCGGAGCCCA
>JANPCI010000068.1:0-24501 GCA_031430875.1 Actinomycetes bacterium
GCACCATGGGAAAGGACCGCTGATGACCGAGAACTCTCTGATGAGGCACCGCAATGTCGGCGTCCTGGCGGTTGAGGCGGTTGAAGCGCCTGTGGTCGTGACGTCGGCGTGGATCGACGAACAACTTGCCGAGACCTACGCCCGCACCGGGCTCAAGCCGGGCACCCTGGCGGAGCTGGCCGGTATCGAAGCTCGTCGCTGGTGGCCCGAGGGCGTGACGTTCGATCAGGCAGCAGCCATGGCCGGCCGAGCTGCCCTCGATACCGCAGGGATCGACCCGATGCGCGTCGGCATGCTGATCTCCACCTCGGTCTGCAAGCACCACCTCGAGCCGTCGGTGGCGTGCGCCGTCCATCATCAACTGCAGCTCGCTCCGAGTTGCCTGAACTTCGATGTCGGCAATGCCTGTCTCGGGTTCATCAACGGCATGCAGATCGCCGCAGCAGCCATCGATTCCGGCGCGATCGACTACGCCCTGATCGTCGATGGCGAAGGCAGCCGACACACGCAGGAGACCACGATCGCCCGTCTGCAGCAGCCGAACATCGAAGCCGCCGACGTCTTTGCCGAATTCGCCTCGCTCACGCTCGGCTCGGGTGCCGCGGCAGCTGTGCTGTGTCGACTCGACGAGCACCCTGAAGCACACCGGCTCGTCGGCGGTATCGCCCGCGCCGGAACTCAGCATCACGAACTATGCGTCGGCGATCTTGACCGGATGACAACGGACACCCACGCGTTGCTCGTCGCCGGCCTCGACCTGGGTGAGGCGGCGTGGAAGCACGCTGGCCGCGACTTCGACTGGGAAGTCGGTATGGACTGGTACATCATCCACCAGATCAGCTCGGTCCACACCCGCCTGACGACCGAACGCCTCGGCATCGACCCTGAGCGTGTGCCGCAGACGTTCCCGCAGTACGGCAACGTCGGGCCGGCGGCGATCCCGATCACGCTCGCCAGCGTTGCCGACCGCATCCAGACGGGCGACCGTGTGCTGTGCATGGGGATCGGTTCCGGTCTGAATACCAGTTTCACCGAAATCGTCTGGTGACGTCGGAGCGCTCGACGGAGGTGTCGGCGACGGGCTGGGAGCTCCGCCCCCCGAGCGAGGCTGATTGGCGTCGATGGGGCCTCGATCCTGAGTGGTCCCGGTTCATCGAGGTGCCGAGTCATCTCGGAGGGAGCCATCGCTGGCATGTCCTCGACACGGGGGTTCCCGATGGAGGCGATGCCTCGACACCGACCGTGCTGTGCGTGCACGGCAACCCGACGTGGGGCTATGCGTGGGCGACCTTTCTGCGGGGTCTCCATGGCCGGTACCGCGTGATCGCTGTCGATCAGCTGGGCATGGGCTACA
The DNA here is from genome assembly GCA_031430875.1 of Actinomycetes bacterium. Lineage (GTDB taxonomy): Bacteria > Actinomycetota > Acidimicrobiia > Acidimicrobiales > Ilumatobacteraceae > Sva-07. The sequence goes on from JANPCI010000068.1 coordinate 1,355, forward strand.
GCGACCGCACCACTCGGCGCCGATACGAGGACCGTGTCCGCGACCTCGACGATGTGATCGTCGCGCTCGGCCTGTCGGCAACGTCGCCGCTGGTGGTTGCGGCTCACGACTGGGGCGGGGCGATCGCCATGGGATGGGTCGTACAGGATCAGCGACAGGTGGCCGGCATGATCCTGTGCAACACCGGGATCGCCGTGCCCCAGGGTCGCTCGGCGCCATGGATCATCCGGCTCGCGGCGTGGGCGCCGATCCTGGATTTCGTGTGTCGGGGATCGCGGATTTTCGTCGACGGCACCTCACGGTTGTCGAGACACCGAATCACCAAGATCGACCGGGAGGCATTCCGGGCCCCCTATCCCACCGCACCGTCACGCGCTGCCATTGCTGATTTCGTCGACGACATCCCGCTGCGTTCCGGCGACCCGTCAGAGCATGCGATCGCGGACGTTGCGGCGCGCCTTCGAACGGTCCGGTGTCCGGTGCTGTTGGCCTTCGGGGCAAAGGATCCCGTGTTCAACGACGACTTCGCGGCTGACCTCGCCGCCCGCTTCCCGAATTCGACAACGCAACGGTTCGCCGAGGCGAACCACCTCGTGATGGCCGAAGCGGATGTTGCGGGCGTGGCCGAGACATGGCTCGCTGACATGTTCGACGGCCGCCTGACGGAACCGGCCTCCGCTGACGAAGTGACCGGCGGGGCTCATGTCGACGACGTGGCATCGGTGTGGTCGGCAATCGCCGCGGGTCGCTCGGACGACCGCGAGGCGTTCGTCGACCTGGCGACCGGTGATGCGCTGTCGTTCGCCGAGATCGCCGGCCGGGTCGACTCCATCGCCGTCGAGCTCGTACGCCGCGGCCTGCGGCCGGGCGATCACGTCGCAATGCTCACGCCGCCGGGAATCGATCTCGTGGCTGCGGTCTATGGCGTCTGGCGGGCGGGCGGGGTGACCGTCATTGCCGATCGGGGGCTCGGGTTGCGTGCGCTCGGTCGGGCCGTCCGCTCGACGAGACCCAAGTGGGTCATCGGTCCGAAACAGGCGCTGGCTGCGTCCGGCGTGATGCGGTGGGCGCCTCGTGCGCGCCAACTCGATGTCGCCGATCTCGTCGATGCGCCGCGAGTCGATCCACGTTCGGTGCCGCCGGAGCCGCGGAGCGATGCGCCTGCTGCAGTCCTGTTCACGTCGGGCGCAACCGGCCCCCCCAAGGGTGTGCGCTACCTGCATCGTCAGCTCGCCGCCCAGCGTGACGCACTCGCAGCCACCTACTCGATCACCGCCGACGATCGCCTGGTCGCCGCCTTCGCGCCGTTTGCGCTCTACGGCCCAGCGCTCGGGATCCCGACGGCGCTCCCGAATTGCGACGTCACGAAGCCGGCGGAGTTGACCGCCGCCGCGCTCGACGCCGCCTGCGAGCGCATCGGCGCCACGTTGGCGTTCGCGTCGCCGGCGGCGCTGGCGAATGTTGCGGCGACCGGTTCGCCGGGCGACCATCAGGGATTAGAATCGTTGCGAGTTGTGTTCTCAGCCGGTGCACCGGTGCCCTCGGAAACGCTTCGGGCCGTTGCCGAACTTGCACCGAACGCGGAACTCCATACGCCGTACGGGATGACCGAGGTGCTGCCGGTCAGCGACATCGAGCTCGCCGAGATCACTGCGGCCGAACTGGACGATCCGACCGGCGGGGTCTGCGTGGGTCGACCGGTGCCGGGCGCCGACATCCGTATCTCTGCGCTGGGCTTCGATCCTGAGGAGTTGCCCGAGGCCCTGCCCGCCGGTTCGATGGGGGAGATCCTGATTCGGGCGCCATGGGTGTCGGAGGGCTACCTCGGGCTCTGGGCGATCGAGCGTGCGGCACGGCCGGGGTCGGGCGACTGGCATCGCTCCGGTGATGTCGGTCATGTTGATGCCGCGGGGCGGCTGTGGGTCGAGGGGCGGGCGGTCCACGTGATCCACGCTGTCGATGGACCGATCACGTCCGTGCCTGTCGAGCGCACGATCGAGCGAGCCCTCGGCCTCGGGCGGGTCGCCGCGGTCGGTGTCGGTCCGGTTGGAAGCCAGCAGTTGGTGGTCGTCATCGAGCGGCCCGACGCGACTGACGGTCCGGCTGATGCGGAGGTCTCCGAATTGGTCCGACAGGTCGTGTCCGATCAGCTGGGGAACCCTGTTGCCTCGGTGCTGGTCGTGGCCTCGTTGCCGGTCGACATCCGGCACAACGCCAAGATCGATCGCACCGCAGTTGCCGCGTGGGCAACCGACCTGCTTGCGGGCCGTCGGGTTCGTTCACTTCGCTGACGATGAGAGTTCTCGTCACAGGAGCGTCGGGCTTGATTGGCGCCGGTGTCGCGCGATCGCTCGCCGCACGTGGTGACACGGTGCTGTGCTTCCAGCGGAGCCGTTCGGAATCACTTGTGGGTGTACCTGGCGTCGTCGAGGTGCCGGGTGATGTTCGAGACAGCGACGCGGTGGCCGCAGCGGCGGCTGGATGCGACGGCATCGTCCACGTCGCCGCGAAGGTCGGGGTGCTGGGTGGCTGGGAGGAGTACCGGTCGATCAATGTCGACGGGACCCGCCATGTGATTGATGCGGCATTGGCTGCACGAGTGGGCAGAGTGGTCCATGTGTCATCGCCGTCGGTCGCGCACGGCGGCGAGCCGATCGCGGGCGGCGCGGCTGACCCGCCGGTGCTCGGTCGCAGTAGAGCCTGGTATGCCGAATCGAAAGCCATGGCCGAGTTGGTCGCGCTCGGGGCGGTATCGGATCGACTGGGCGTTGTCGCAATTCGCCCCCATCTCGTGTGGGGTCCCGGTGACACCCAACTCGTTGGGCGGATCGTGCAACGCGCGCAGGCCGGCCGTCTCGCGCTCGTCGGCGGAGGCCGGGCGCTGGTCGACACCACCTACATCGACAATGCAGTGGATGCGCTCATCGCGGCGCTCGATGTGGTGGCGCCAGACGCGCCGTGCTCCGGGCGTGCCTATGTCGTTTCGAACGGTGAGCCGAGGATGATTCGTGAACTCGTCGAGGGGATCTGTCGTGCCGCCGGGGTGCCGTTCGCCCCCCGGAACGTGTCGTTGCAGGTGGGGCGCGTCGCCGGCGCGGCGGTGGAACGAGTCTGGCCGCTGCTGCGGCGCAGTGATGAACCGCCACTCACGCAATTCCTCGCGGAGCAGCTCGGGACCGCTCACTGGTTCGACCCTCGACCCGCTCGCGACGACCTGGGCTGGACACCCACGGTGACAATCGACGAGGGACTCCAACGCCTCTCGGCCTGGTTCGCGGAGCATCCCGCCGTCACGCAGCCGTGACCGAATGCCCCGGTAGGCGGTGGCGCCGCTATCCTCGGGACGTCACTGGCGACGTGGCCGAGTGGTTTAGGCAACGGCCTGCAAAGCCGTGTACATGAGTTCGATTCTCATCGTCGCCTCCAGCCCCTGAGCAGGTATATTGCCTGTTCAGGGGCTCTTTTCGTTTGTGTCGGGAGTTGCAGCCGTTGCCCGCTGAAACCCACGATTCACCGACGTGCGGTCGGGTCATGACCATTTGGGATAAAATATGGCCGCGGCCCGACGAGAAGTTCTTGTCCAACTCGACGACGACCTGGTCGCACGGCTCGATGAGCTCGCAGCGCAGCTCGGAACGAACCGGTCCGAGTTGCTCCGCAGGGGCGCCGCCGCAGTGATTACCGCTGAGGAGTTCGCAATGCCAGACCGAGAACTCATCGCCGCGTACCAGCGTCAGCCACCCGACCCTGCACTCGTTCAATCGGCGCGCCGCTGTGGTAGCTCGCAACGACATCATCTGGGCCGACCTCGGGCCGCCCGCGGGAAGTAATCCGATCGCCGGCCCCGCTCGGGTAGGCGATTGGCGCTGGTGGGGTACTGTCGGCGTTGTGAGTGGAACGTCCGTGCGGGCGGTGCTCTTTACTGATCTCGTCGACTCGACCAAACGGGACGTGTCGATCGGCGACACGCGTGCGGACAACGTCCGGGTGGCGCACTTCTTGTCGATGCGTCGAGCGATCGCGTCGTGCGGCGGCGCCGAGGTGAAGACGATCGGCGACGCGATCATGGCGCAGTTCGACAGCGCGGTTGCGGCCCTCGATTGCGCCGTCATGATGCAGCAGGTGATGGCGCGGGACAACGCCCGGTCCGATGTGCCCGTCGCGCTGCGAGTCGGCGTCAGCATGGGCGAGGTGGCGGACATTGACGGCGACGTGCACGGGTTGCCGGTCGTCGAGGCGGGACGGCTCTGTGCGGCGGCAGACGGCGGCGAGGTGCTCGTCGCCGACGTTCTGCGGCAGCTGGCAGGCAGCCGTTCGACCCACACCCTCGTTCCGCGTCCTCCGCTCGACCTCAAGGGCTTTCCCGACCCGATCGACGCGTGTGAGGTGCTCTGGCGCGAGGAGGAAGTCGCACCGGTGTGGCTCCCTCGGCGCCTGGGCGACGCGGCGCGGTCGTCCTGTGTCGGTCGTGAACGCGAGCTGGAGGTTCTCCAGGCCGCCTGGGCGAGTGTCACCGCTGGGCGGCGCCGGCTGGCGTTGGTGTCGGGCGAGCCGGGGATCGGCAAGACGCGTCTGGTGGCGGAGCTGGCCTCGGCGGTTGAGGACTCGACGATCGCGTACGGCTGGTGTGACCAGGACGCAGCCGCCGCGTACTTCCCGTGGTCGAGCATCGTACGGTCCTTGACACGCTCCCACCCGGACGTCCTGCCTGCGGTTGCGCCGGCGTTGGCGACGGAGATCCATCGTCTGGTGCCGGAGCTGGGGTCGCGAGATCCGCCGCTCGTGGGTGACGCCTCGATCACCCGGCTGTATCTCTTCGATGCGATCGACACCTTCCTCGCGGCGGTGTCGGCGCGTCAACCGCTGCTTGTCGTGCTCGACGATCTGCACTGGGCCGACGGCGGCACGCTGGCGATCATCCGCCATCTGCTGCGCAGCGACCGCGACGAGTCACTGCTGATCGTCGGCACGTATCGCGACACGGACGTGGATCGAACGCACCCGCTCGCATCGAGTCTGCACGATCTGCTGCGAGAGCCAGGAACGGTTCGGGTCTCGCTGAGCGGACTGCAACGTGATTCGGTCGGCGCTCTCATTGCTGACCGTGCCGGCCACAGCGCTTCAAAGGAGTTCGTGGATCTCATCCACGACGAGACGGAGGGCAACCCGTACTTCGCCGAGGAGGTGCTCGCCCACCTCTCCGAGAGCGGGGCGATGGTGGAGGACGTTCACGGTGACTGGGTGAACACAGTTTCTGTGTCGGAGGTGGGGGTTCCGGAGGGCATACGCGACGCGCTCGGCCGGCGCCTGTCGCGTCTCTCGGTCGACACGAACGAGGTCCTGTCAGTCGCAGCGGTGGTCGGTCGCGAGTTCGATCTGGTCGTGGTCGGCGATGTGATGTCGTTGGCGCTCCTCGATGTCATCGAGCGATTGGAGCCGGCGCTCGACGCGGGACTGGTCCACCTCCGCACCGGCAACAGTGTCGGGTCGTTTGCTCATGCGCTGGTGCGTGAGTCACTGCTCGGTGAACTCCGCTCCACGCGACGGACGCGTCTGCACTGGCTCGTCGGCCGGGAGTTGGCGTCGCGCGCCGGGGTCGCTCCCGCAGTGCTCGCGCACCATCTGTGCGAGGGCGCACTCGCGGGTGACGTTGGCGAAGCAGCGGCAGCAGCGCTCGCCGCTGCGGAGGCTGCTGACCAACTGGGCGCGTGGGAGGATGCATTCGGATGGTCCGAACGCGCCATCGAGGTACTCGGCGACGCCACCGAGCAGTACCCGGAGCTCTACAACCAGGCGCTCTACAGTCGGGGCCAAGCCCGGAACCTCACAAATTCTCGTGGGGCGGCCTCGAATTCGGACCTCGTTGCGGCAACGTCGCTCGCTCTCGATCGCGGGGACCACGTATTGGCGCTACGAGCTCTGGCTCAAGCAATCAGGGTGCGCGGCGTCAGGCCGACAGAGGTGGAGATTCTCGCCACCCGAGTGGTCGACGAGACCCCGGCAGGCACGCCATGCGCTGCGGTCGCACGAGGCCTCCACGCCTTCCTCGCTGCGGTCCGTGGACGCCCCTTTGATGCCGCTGATGCGGAGGCGGCCATCGAGGCGCTCGACACCGCCATCCCGCTCGACCTGTCCTGGTGGGTTCGGGACTGTTTCCTCGATCTGCTCCTCGCGCTGCCTGACCTCGACCGCTGTCGCGACGTCCACCTGTCGACGCTTGCGCTTGGCGAGCGTCACGAGTCACCGTTGATGATCGGGCTGTCGACGCTCGGTCTCGGCTACCTGGCAGCACGTCGCGCCGATCGGCCGGCCATGGAGGCCGCAGCACAGCGCGTGCGAGCGGCGGTGCGCGGCGGTGCGTGGAGTGTCGTGCACGTCCTCGACATTTCGCTCGCCATGGCGGACGGCCGACTCGACGATGCCGAAGTCCTCATCCATGACGCGTCGACCCTCGTCGGCCCGGACTCTCCACTTGCATACATGTTCGCCTACGAGGCCGGCGTGCTCGCCCATCTCCGGGGATTTCACGATGCGGCCGCCGCTGCTCCGCACAACCAGCGCGACGCCGGGTACCGGTCCACAAAGTCGGAGATCGCACGACAGAGCGCACGTGACGGCGACTGGGAGACGACGATCGCCTCCCTGACGTCGCTCATGCCGCATTCGGTCGATGAGTTGCGCAAGCCGTTGCCGATCATCGACGTTCTTGCGTCGGTTGCCGAAGCCGCCGGGATCGTCCGCGATGTCGACCGTGCCGCGATGCTGATCCCTGTGCTCCAGCCCTACGCCGGTCAGCTCGCGATCGGGCACTCAGCCTGCGAGCTCAAGTTGCCGGTGTCGTCGCTCATCGGTCGTCTCCGAGCCCTCACCGGTGATCTCGACGGCGGCGTGGCCGACTGCGAGGCCGGCCTCGCGCTCGCAGAATCGATGCAGACGCCGCTACTGGTAGCGGACTCCTCGATGGTTCTCGCCGACACTCTCTTGATCCGAGGACGTGACACGGACATCGTCCGCGCGCGAGAACTCCTCACCGACGCGATCGGCGTGTCCGAATCGTGCGGCGCGTACGGCGTCGCCGACATGGGACGACGACTGCTCGACACCGCACGCCTGCCCTGAGCGCGCCAGAGCGCCGGTGCCCACGCGATGAGACGGCCGGCCGGGAGGACCCCAGTACATCCAAGAATGTCGCCGCCGTCACTGGCACGGGGCACAAGCAACCCTGAACGACCTTCTGGTGCAACGCACCCAACAATCCGCCCGCAATCGCGGCGCGCAACCTCCGGTTCGCGTGCGAGTTCTACCAAGCACCCCACCTTTGCAGCTCAGGCCGGCGCTTGCCGCGATCGACGCCCAGCGGGGAGGACTCTGTTCGGCAGCGCTGGGCGGCACCTATGTGTTCCTGTACACCGCGTCGCGTAGGGCGATTTCGCGCGGGTCGGTCGGCAAGCAGTAGCCACCGCGGTTCATCGCGTACGCGTAGCCGAGTCCGAGGTCTGGGTCTGCGAACCCGAACGATCCGCCGAGTCCGGTGTGTCCGTATGCCCGAGGCGTCGAGCCGAACCGCAGGATCGGAAAGGGCTTCATGAACCCCATCGTGAACGCGCTGTCGAGTCGGAGAATCTCATCGAAGCTTGGGGTGACGTTTGTTTCGAGTTCGTCGAGGGTCTTGCCGGTGAGACCGAGTTCCGATCCGCCGGTCGCGAGAGCGCTGTACACCCTGGCGATTGAGCGCACCTCTCCCACGCCGTTCATCGAGGGGAACTCCAGGCGAAGCACGTCTGGTCGATTGATGCTCGACATGTTCATCGCAAGTGCCTTCGGATTCATGAAGGCCCGGGCTGTCATGCTCCGTGGGTTGAGCATCGCGAGCAGAAGTCGCTTGGGCATCTGATGCGCGTGCAACGCAGCCGCGATCCGGCCGCCACCGGAGAACGTCGCAATCCGCTCCAACACGACGCCGTCGGGCAGGCCGATGAAGAACTGCGCACCGAGAGGAGCAGCGACTTCATCAGCAAAGAACGCGCCCACTGATCGTCCGGATGGATCTACTCGCCGAAGGAGCTGACTCTCGTACCAGCCGAGCGTCTGTGCGTGGTACCCGTGAGCCGTTCCCGGCGACCACTTAGGCGCCTGGGCGGCGAGAACAGCGCCGAGTGCATCAGGATCAGCAATCGTCGCCAGATCGAGGCGCAGATCGATAACCGCGAGGCCGGCCTCGTGGGCAAGGAGCTGTCTGACCGTCACGCGTTCCTTGCCGTGTTGCTCGAACTCCGGCCAGTACGACGCCACCGGCTCGTCGAGGTCGAACATCCCTCGTGAGTGAGCAACGGCAATCGCTGCCGCCGCCATACCCTTCGTCGTCGAGAACACGGGCACCAACGTGTCGGCCTCCCATCTCTTGGCTCGTTCGCGGTCTCGATGACCGCCCCAGAGATCGACGACCTTCTCACCGTCGCGGTACACGGCAATGGCGGCTCCGATCTCACCGCGTGTGCGGAAGTTCGACCTGAAGGCATCAGCCACTCCGCCGAAACCGTCGGCCACTTCGCCGTCGATCCACTCCTGCTCAGACGATCGCATCCATGCAGACTGCCTGATCAGCGGCGTCGGCGGAGTATCACCACAACTGCGGCGACCGCACACAGTGCAATGCCGCCGATCACGAGCCCCAACGTGACTCCGGAGTCGGTGCTGGTGCTGGTAGCGGCCCCAGGAGCGAGAGTTGCGTCAGGGGCCTGTCTGGCAGTTGTCGGCGCCGACTCCGTGGTCGGCACGACGGTCGACGATTGTTCGAGCACTTCGGCCATGGCGTCGAATGCCGGTTTGGGCGCGTCGGTGGCATCGAACCACAACGCCCCGGCGAATGCGCCGCCGGTCGAATCCGGTGTGGGTGGCAGCCGGTCGGTGACCCCCCAGGTGACAAAGGTGTCGCACGCCACCGACTCGACGCAGCCCGACAGGGAGTTGGCGTACACCTCGGCCTGGAATGCCAGCGACTCGGCACTGCTCACTTCGGTGACGGGGAGCGGCACGTCCACCTCGGTGATCGCCCAGCGCAGACCGAGGTCTTCCACCCAGGTCGAGAACTGGGCGATGTCGACCGGATCCGGCGAACGGATCCGCGACTGCAGCCCGATGGCATCGATGGGCACACCGGCGTCGATGAGGGCGGCCACGGTGGTCTGGACCCCGACACACTTCGGCACATCGGCGCAGTTCGAACGCTCGGTCGTCGCTCCCGGCACGATCGCAACGCCATTGTCCACGGCGTCCTGCGTGACCGAGAGCTCGTCGTAGAAATCGTCGTAGAACAACTGCGCTGAAGGGTCGGCTGCTCGAGCGGCCTCGAATGCAATGCGGAGGTAGTCGTCACCGATGACGCGTCGCCAGATCGAATCGCGCAGGGTGCCATCGGGAAGGAATGCCTCGTCCACCACGTCCCATTGGGTGACCACCCCCGGATTGCGTTCGGCGTACCGGGTGACGACGGCGGTCACGTGATCGCTGAGTACCTGGCCGAGTGTTTCGGCAGTCCAGGCCCCGTTGACGATCCAGTCGGGAAGCCCGTCGGCGGTGACCAGTCGATGCCCACGGGCGGTCATGTCGTTTGCAGCGGCGAAGTCGACGAGGGCATCGGCGCGGGCGAAGTCGTAGACGCCCGGCTCCGGTTGGACGACGGCGAACGCGACTTCATCGATGGTCGAGACCATGTTGGCGTTGTTGACGAGTAGGTCGCGGTACGCCTCATCGACGGCCAACGCGTCGATCGTCACGGCAGTGCCGAAATTCAGGTCTGCGGCATCGGCGGCGTCGCGTAGACCGGTGCTCTTGGCAGACGTCACCGACGCGCACGTGGACACCGCTATGCCGACGGCCATCAGCGCGAAAGCGAATCGGCGGAACATGGCGACAACGACGGTAGTGCTCGCCAGATCGGCGCCGGTGTCAGCAACAGTCGCACCACGTGTTGTCGACCATCGAACGGCGGCCAGTAACGTGTGAGGGCGCTCGACACTCCGTGTTCGTCGCACTCATCGCCTCCACATGACCACGAGCATCTCCACCACCACAGTTGTCGTCCCTGGTACTCACGTGATGACGGCCCTCGTCGGCCCGCGGGATCGGTACCTGCGCCACATCGAGCAGCAGTTCCCGACCGTGCAGATCAGTGTGCGCGGCAACGAGGTGCGCGTCAGCGGTGACATCGAGTCCGAGGTTGCCGGGGTGGCCAGCCTGTTCGAGGAGCTCTCGACGCTGCTGCAGGGCGGCCAGCAACTCGACGACGTCACGCTCGACCGGGTCGTGGCGATGGTGCAGGCCAGTGAACGGCCGAGCGAGATCCTGTCGCATCAGGTACTGCGCGGCGCCAAGGGCCGGCAGGTCAAGCCGAAAACGGCAGGCCAGAAGCGCTACATCGACGCGATCGCCGAGAACGTCATCACGTTCGGGCTTGGCCCGGCCGGTACAGGCAAGTCGTGGCTTGCCGTCGCCATGGCGGTGCGGGCATTGCAGGCCAAAGAGGTACAGCGCATCATCCTCACGCGGCCCGCCGTCGAGGCCGGGGAGCGGCTCGGGTTCCTGCCGGGGGACCTGATGGCGAAGATCGATCCGTATCTGCGCCCGCTCTACGACGCGCTGTACGACATGCTCGACCCTGAGGCCGTCCAGCGCCTGCTCGAACGGCAGGTCGTTGAAGTAGCCCCGCTCGCGTTCATGCGCGGCCGCACGTTGAACGGCAGCTTCATCATCCTCGACGAGGCGCAGAACGCGACGCCCGAGCAGATGAAGATGTTCCTCACCCGTATCGGTTTCGGGTCACGCGTGGTCGTCACCGGCGACACCACGCAGGTCGACGTACCGACTGGCAAGAGCGGTTTGGTCGGCCTGGAGAGGACACTCGCCGGAATCGAGGGGTTGGCATTCGTCCATCTGTCAGGAGCCGACGTGGTTCGACACAGGATCGTCGCCGACATCGTCGCTGCGTACGAACAGCAGAGCGAGCGGACAGCCACGTCGTGACGGGCCCGTCACACGGTCAGGTCGCTGTCGTGGTTGCCGACGAGCGCAGTTCTGACGATTCGCCGACAGCCCACATCGATCTCGAACGATGGCGGCAACTCGCCGAGGATGCCCTGGTGGCCGAGGCGGCCGTCGGTGAGCTGACGTTGACCTTCATCGACGCATCGGAGATTGCCGCGTTGAACGCCGAGTACATGGGCAAGGTCGGCCCAACCGACGTGTTGTCGTTCCCGATGGACGACGAACCGGTGCCGGGCGTCCCGACGCTGCTCGGCGATGTGGTGATCAGCCCGGCCGTTGCCCTCGGGCAGTTCGCCGAGCACGCCGGCACGTTCGATGACGAGATTGCCCTGTTGGTCGTACACGGAGTGCTGCATGTGCTCGGCTTCGACCACGCTGAGGCCGAGGAGACCTCCGTCATGCGGGGCCGCGAGCTCGAACTCCTCGAGGCCCACTGCTGGCGAGGATCGGCGCCGGTCGGGTTCCGCCAGGTCCACGACTGAGCTGGATGCTGTCCGCACCGTGACCGAGCTGTGACAGCACCGACCTCGCCGCCGCTCATGCCGCCATCCGGCTGGTATCCCGACCCGGAGCAGGCGTGGACGTGGCGCTGGTGGGACGGCAGTCGCTGGACCGATCTGCGCGCACCTCAGACGGGTTGGGTGCCTCACCGGGACCCGCATTCGTTCTCTGCCTGGTTCGAGGGTTCGTTCGCTGCGTTCAAGGCCGTGGCCTGGCGCTGCGGCTGGTTGATCGCTCTGGTGTGGATCGCGGCAACGGCACTGATCGGCGTGTTCGTGATTGCCGTGTACAACAGCGCGAAGGGACGAGAGATCCGCGAACTGCTGGATTTCGACCGGACGTTCGGTTCAAACAGCACGGTGTTTCTCACTGACGCAGAGCTGGACCGCGTCGGTGAACTCGCTCGAGACATTCTGATCGGCGCGGTGCCGTGGATGATCGCGCTCGCGATTGTGCTCGTCATCACGTGGACATTCACCACGGCACTCTCGGCGCGGGTTGCTGCGAGGGTCGGCTTGGGAACCGTCGACCAGGTGGGTCGAGCGGACGATGCGGCCGACTCCGTTCGTAGGGCCCCGGCGGTGTTCGTGTCGCTCCTCGCACTCGTCGGGATTTCCTTCGGAATGATGCTCGTCGCCTTCGCTCCGATGCTGCTCGCCGTCGGTGTCGGCGGTGGCGGGGGAGTGTTGGCGGTTGCGGCTGTGTTCGGATTCCTCGCAGCGTTCTCCGCCGCATTCTGGATCTTCGGTCGCTTGTCTCTCGCTCCAGCGATTGCGGCGATCGGTGGTCATGGCATCGGGGTTCGGCGCAGTTGGGAAGTCACCGACGGCCACTTTTGGGGTGTCGTCGGACGTCTCGTCGTCGCCAGTCTGATCGCCAGCGCGGCCACGCTCCCGTTCAGCTTTTCCAACACATTCGGTGTGGCGTTCGGCTTCAGTACATGGTTCACGCTCGTCCTCCTGCTTCAGGCGGCGTCGAGTGTGATCGCAACGCTGGTCAACATCCCCGCTCAGGTGGTACTCGTGGAGCACTTGACCGAACAACTGAGGTGAGTGGCCCACAGGTGTTGCTCAACGGGGACGTTCGTCGACTTCCGACAACAGGCTGAGTGTTGCGGCGGCGATCTCTCGCTGGGCCACGGCGCGACTGACGCTCGACGTGCCGTCGCCGCGCTGGGGTCCGTAGTCGCCGAAGTACGAATGAATGGCACCGTCGATCGGCACGAACTGCGTCGTCGGTGGCAGTTCGGCACCGGACTCCTCGATCTCGGTCGGAGTGGCGATGGCGTCATTGGTGCCGAACACCGACATCACCGCAAGGTCGGCTCGCGCGGACATGTCGTTCACGGGGTAGGCAGCGTAGAGGAGCAGCCCTGACAACTCGTCTCGCTCCTGCTCCGCGTAGCTGGCGGCCATGGCGCCGCCGAGCGAATGACCTGCGACGACCCAACGATCGACGGTGTCATCCGTGTTGCCGATCACTGCGTTGGCTGCCTTCGAATCGAGAACGGCAAGGTTGTATGGCTGTTTGAAGATCACGACCGGAAAGCCGGCCTCGGCAATGGGCCGCAGAATGTGGGCGTATGCCTGCGGGTCGACTTTGGCTCCCTGGTAGAACGCCAGCCCGGTTGCCCGCGCATCTGCCTGAGGTGTCAGGCGAATCATCGACCGCGACACATCCACTGTCATGCCATTACCGTCGGCAAGGGCGTCGATGGCCACTGGTTCGGCCGACAGCGGCCGCAAGTACACGAGCGCACCGATCATTACTGCGCCGCCCAGCATCAGCCCAGCGCGCGAGATCCACGTTCGCCGCCGCGACCGAGTGGGCGCCGGCCCAACCAGCAGCGCCCACGCGATGAACGCACCTGCCGACGCGCCCGCGAGGACGAGTGTGATCAGGTAGGCAGGGCTCGACCCCCAGATGCCGACCCAGGCCGTGACGAAGGCCCACAACACGACGACCACGACCATGGTCCCCGTGGCGATCGGCCACCAACGCGGTTGGTGAGTCATGGGCGGGAGTCTCGCATCGAAACAATAGAACACAAATTCGATAAACCAGTTGTCGTACGCACAAACGTTTGATAGCGTCTCCTTCATGTACTCGACGCTCGTTGAGAACCTGATCGACGTCACTGACGACGAATTGACCGATCGGTTCCGGGCGCTCGAACTCGAGCGCCGGCGTTCCGAGGCGGAGATGGCGGCCATCGTGCAGGAGGGCCAGCGCCGTGCGTTGTGCACCGTCGACGGCCATCGCACCATGAAGCACTGGGTGCGGGCGCAGATCAACTGTTCAGCCGGCGATGCCACACGGCTGCGGCGCCTTGGGTCCGCGTTGAACACCGTCGATGGGCTCGGCGATGCCCTTCACAACGGCCACATCGGTATCGCGCAGGCCAACGAACTGGCTCGTCTCCGGGCGCATCCTCGCGTCGGCGACCAGCTCGGCTCGGCGTCGTCGCTGTTGCTGCGCCATGCCGAGCACCTGTCGTATGAGGAATTCAGGGTCGTCACCCGCCGCTGGGAGACCCTGGCCGATCTTGACGGAGCCGAACGAAATGACGAAGCATCCGAGGCCCGTCGCAAGGCGTCGGTGGTCGACGTCGGAGGAGCGATCGATGTGCGGGCCTCCGGTGGGTCGGGCCTCGTGACGGCGGAACTACTGGGGATCTTCGAGCGTTTCGTCCAGGCCGAGTTCGACAAGGACGTCGCCGCCCGCACCGCTGAGTTCGGCCCTGACGCCCCGGCGTCGATGCTGCCTCGCACCGACGCCCAGCGTCGCTTCGATGCGCTGGTTGCCGTCTTCCGGGCTGCTGTCGTCGCACCGGCCGACGGCGTTGCTCCGGTTCCTGTGGTGTACCTGCTCGTTGGGCTCAATACGTTCGAACGGTTGGTCACCCGCCGGATCACCGGTGACGATCCCGGCCCGGGCGATGACCTCGATCTCGGCGTTGAGCGGATGGAAGCCGACACGGGCACCACGGTGTCGCCCGACGATGTGCTCGCCGCAGCAGTGGCCGGCCATGTTCGCCGCGTCGTGATCGACGCCGCAGGCGTCGTGGTCGATGCCGGCCGCAAGCGTCGCCTGTTCTCAGGAGTCGCCCGGCAGATGGCGCTCTTGCTTGCGCAGTCGTGTGGTCACCTCGGCTGCACCGTTCCCGCTCGTCTCTGCCAGGTCGATCATCTTGCCGAATGGGAGCGCGACAACGGCGGCACCGATCAGGTCAACTCGAAACCCAGGTGCAACACCCACAATCCTTGGAAGTCGGCGCATCGACTGAGATCGAAACGCGACGAGTTCGCCAATGTTGTCGACGTCCGCGAAGACGGAACCGCCATGGCTCCCGTGGGCCGGCGGATGCGGTTCGACGATTCGGAGAACCAGTGCGGTGAAGTGGACCACGACGTGATTGCAGGATGGGAGCGCCGAACCGTCCGGGTCGAGTTCTGTCGGCTGCGTACGTCGGATCTCGAGTTCATCGGTTCGTACTGACTCGCGCCGTCCGCGTAGCGTCGGCAGCCATGGAGATCTCACTCGACGGCAAGGTCGCACTGGTCACCGGCGCATCGAAGGGCATCGGTAAGGCGATCGCTGCGTCGCTTGCATCATCGGGCGCCAAGGTGATGATCAACAGTCGCAAGCAGGACCAACTCGAAGCCGCTGCCGCCGAGATGTCGGGTGACGTCGAGGTCTTCGCTGCCAATGCCGGTGATGCCGACGCCGGCGAGCGGGCCGTGTCGGCCACGATCGAACGCTTCGGTGGGCTCGACATCCTCGTCAACAATGCGGCGACCAACCCGTACTACGGGCGCACGTTGGAGGTCGACAAAGGTCGGTACGACAAGACCTTCCAGGTGAACCTCGAGGCGCCGCTGCTGTGGTGCCGGGCGGCATGGGAGCAGGCGTTCAAGGAGAAGCCTGGCACCATCATCAACATCGCCTCCGTTGGCGGACTGCGTACCGACGGCGGCGGCCTCGGCATCTACAACCTGACCAAGGCCGCGCTGATCCACATGACTCGTCAGCTCGCGTCGGAACTCGGCCCGACCCGAGTGGTCGGTATCGCTCCGGGCCTCGTCGAGACCGACTTCGCAGCCTTCCTCGTCGACAACTTCGGCGACCAGCTAGCTGCCCGCATGCCGTTGAAGCGCCTTGGCGACCCGCAGGACATCGCCAACCTGGCGACGTTCCTCGCCAGCGACCTCGCGAGCTGGATCACCGGTGAGACCTACGTCATCGACGGCGGGGCCGGTGTCGCCGCTGCCGGCTGAGACACTCCCAGCCTGAGTCTCAGCCGCGTCGGAGCTTGCCGATCGAGGTCCGGGGGAGCGACGACACGATCTGGATCCGTTTCGGTGCCATGAGGGCCGGATGCCGTTGCTTGATGTGCGCACGAACCGATTCGAGGCTCGGAGCGTCACTGACCGGGACGATCAGCGCCTCGACGAGTTGACCCCACTCGGGGTCAGCGACTCCACGAACCATCACCTCGGCAACATCGGGATGGTCGGCGAGCGCCGCCTCCACTGCTTCGGGCCACACGTTCTCGCCGCCCGTGATGATCAGGTCACCGCGACGGCCCTCGACATGGAGCCGACCGTCGTGGAGCCATCGTCCGAGATCGCCGGTTGGGAACCATCCGTCGGCATCGAGTGCGTCGGTCCCATCTCGGTAGCAGCGCAGCAGCATCGGCGCGCGCAGCAGGATCTGATCGTCGTCGTCGATCTTCGCCTCGACACCGTCGAGTGGAACGCCGTCGTAGATGACGCCGCTGCCGGTCTCCGTCATGCCGTAGGTCGTGACGGTGTTCGCTGGACGATCGGCCGGAGGTCGGCTCCCTCCGAGCACGATCAGCCGAAAGCGGGTCGTGTCGACGCGGGGCAATGTGGTGGCAACCAGTGACACGAGCGTGGCAGTGCTCGACGAAACGGCATCAGCGTCGAAGCCCGGGAGCACCGTCAGCTTGGTGCCCCCGTGAAGCGCCCGGGTGACCACCGAGAGCCCGCCGACGTGCGACAGCGGCAAGCAGGCGAGCCAATGATCCTCGTTGGTCACGCCAAGTCGGCGACTCGTCGCCTCGGCGGAGGCGGCCACGGCATCGTGAGTGAGGACGACGCCCTTGGGTGCGCCGGTGGATCCACTCGTAGCGACGACGAGTGCATCTCCCGGCTCGACCGGTTCGCCGACGCGTATCGCCGCAAGGAGCGCCGTCTTCGCAGCTGAAGGAAGTCGCTGGTCGATCGGGAACGCGGCGTCTCCAGCTCCCCAGATTCGTTGGAGCTCGTCGACGAACTCCGGACCACCCGGCTTGTCGATGGCGACGAGTCGGTTCGTCACGGGTGCGTGCTCATCCCGTGATGGGGTCGATCGGCGTGATCGTGCCGACCAGTGATTCGATCTCGGCAGCGACCGTGAGGCAGCGCAGATCACTGAAGTGGTCGCCCATCACCTGGACGCCGACCGGCAACCCATCGACGACGCCGGCAGGCGTGACGACGGCAGGCGTGCCGAGCAGGTTCGCAGGGATCACCGGGCGGATCGTGTTGGTCATCATCTCGACACCGGTTTGCGGGTCGAGGTCGGCGCCGTGGGTGAAGGCCCGCTGCGCCCAGGTCGGTGAGATGAGCACCGGGTACTCCTGGTGGAAGGCCGCCCAGGCGCGCATGATGCCGTACCGCTCGGCGTGCATGAGGTGCGTGTCGGGAATCTTGGTCGGCCCGGTGGTCACGTCGAACTGATCGAGCAGTGACAGCGCGTCGGCGCCCAACACCAGCGTGAGCAACTCCTTCTCGGCGCGGATGTCGTCGATCATGAGCATCCGCCACAGTTCGATCGTGCGCTCGAAACTCGGGGGCGTCGCCTCGACCACGTCGTGGCCGACATCGGCGAGCCGGTCGGCGACCATCCTGATCGCGCCGGCGATCCCCGCGTCGGTAGTGCCGCCGGGCGGATCGATCATGACCGCGATACGCAGTCGTTCGCCAGGTGCCGAGTCGGTGAGCACGGCGGTCACGCTGCGCGGATCGCGCCAGTGCTGTCCGGCCAGGATTTCGAGGCCGGCGCGAACGTCGGCTACCTGGCGCGCCATCGGGCCCTCGACCACCATCAGCTGCGACGAGAGGCCCATGTCCTCTGGCGGGACGACGGTGGCCATCGGGATCACACCGACGGTGGGCTTGAGGGATGCGATGCCGCAGCAGTGCGCCGGATTACGCAGCGATCCACCGATGTCGTTGCCGATCCCGATCGGGCTCATTCCCGACGCGATGGTCGACGCCTCGCCGCCGCTGGACCCACCAGCGGTGACGTCGGGATTCCACGGGTTGCGGGTCAGGCCGTGCAGCTGCGAGTGGGTGTGGACCCGCAGGCCGAAGTCGGGCAGGTTCGTGCGGGCGAAGGGGATCGCGCCCGCAGCCCGCATGCGCTCGACCGTGGGCGCATCGATTGTCGCCACCGCGTCGGCGAGGGCGATCACGCCGTTCGTGGTCGGCGTGCCGGCCACGTCGATGTTCTCCTTCACGCTGCACGGAACGCCGTGCAGTCGACCCAACTCATCACCACGCGCGACAGCGGCATCGGCGGCATCGGCGGCCGCGAGTGCCTCGTCGGTCAGGAGCCGGACGACGGCATTGAGCTGGCCGTTGCACTGCTCCACTCTGGCCAGGTGCGCCTCGACCACGTCGCGGCTCGATGCCTCACCGGTCCGGATGATTTCGGCCAATTCGAGCGCTCCCAGTTGCCACAGCTGCGTCATTCCCCCATCATGGCGCACACATGAATCGTTGGATCACCGGAGCGCGGCCCCGGACCCTGCCCGCCGCCGTCGTACCGGTGGCCGTTGGTGCTGCCGCCGCGATCGGCGAGCCGGGTGACATCGTCTGGTGGCGGGTGGTTGCGGCGCTCGTGGTGAGCCTGGCGCTGCAGGTGGGCGTCAACTACGCCAACGACTACAGCGACGGGGTGCGGGGAACCGACGACGTACGCGTCGGGCCGACGCGTCTGGTGGCGAGTGGCCTTGCCAGCCCATCGTCGGTGAAGCGCGCTGCGATGGCGGCATTTGGTGTCGCTGCGGTCTGCGGCCTGGCGATCGCGCTGTCGACGTCGCTGTGGCTGCTCGTCGTCGGAGCTGCTGCGATTGCGGCCGGCTGGTTCTACACGGGCGGACCGCGGCCGTACGGCTACATGGGCCTCGGCGAAGTGTTCGTCTTCGTCTTCTTCGGGTTGGTGGCCACCGCCGGCACCACGTACGCCGCCATCGAATCGGTGACGGCGCTCTCGCTGGTGATGGGAGCGGCGGTCGGTTCGCTGGCCTGTGCGCTGCTGGTGATCAACAACCTCCGCGACATCCCGACCGACCGTGAGGTCGGCAAGCAGACGCTTGCCGTTCGTCTCGGCGACCATCGGACCCGCTGGTTCTACGTTGTGTTGATCGTCGCCTCGTTCGTGATGTGTGCAGTGGCGGCGATCTGGCGAGTGCCGGTCGTGCTGACGTTCCTCGCCATTCCGGTGGCGATTGCTCCCGTGCGTTCGGTGCTCCGCGGCGCCACCGGTCCAGCGCTCATCCCCGTGCTCGGCGCAACGGCCAAGCTGCAACTCGCGTGGGGCATCCTGGCCACCGTCGGCCTAGCACTCTGAATGCCAGCGGGCGACCGCTGCTGCTGTCGCCTCCGGTTGCTCCAGGTGCACCGAATGCCCGGCACCGGTGATCACTTCGAACGTCGAGGTCGTCAGCAGACCGGCCAAGCGTTCGCCGATCGCCCGGAACTTCGTGTCGTGCTCGCCCGCCAGCACCAACACGGGAACATCGATCTCGCCGAGCCGCTCCCACAGCGGTTCCTGGGTGCCCGTGCCTGTCGCACGAAGACTCGCCGCCAAGGCGCCTGCGGTGTTGCGGCACCGGTCGTCGCGCATCGCTGTCTGTGCCGTCAGCCCGGCAAAGAGAGCGCCGTCGAGCCACTCGTCGATGAAGGTGTCGACGCCGACTGCCTCAATGTGGCCAGCGAGTCGTTCGTCGGCAACTCGGCGGGCAAGGCGCTCGTCGGCGTCGTCGATGCCGGCGGTGGCACCGATCAACACGAGTGAACGCACCCGCTCGGGGTGTGCGAGCGCCGCGTGCAGCGATACTCGGCCACCCATCGAGTAGCCGACGTAGGTTGCCGCACCGCCGGCATCGACGAGGCGTTTGGCGCTCTCCCAGAGGTCGGAATCGTTCGGTGGGAGCGCGTCGCCATGGCCGGGCAGGTCGACTGCGACGGTCTCTGCGTCCGGCAGCAACTCGCGCAGGAGACCAGCGAACGTTGCCCACGATCGTGCGGTCTGTGTGAAACCGTGGGCGAGCACGAACCGACCGATCACGACGGTTGGGCCGGCACCTGCGCCGGCACCTGGGCTGCCACCTGGGATGCCGTCTTGCGTAACACCTTGGCGAAGGTCTCGGGCTCCTGCGCACCGGGAATCGCCCACTGGCCGTTGATCACGTAGGTCGGCACCGCGGTGATCCCGCTGTCGTGGGCCACCTCGAGCTCAGCGGCAACGTCGGCCATGCCGCGGTCGGATTGCAGAAACGCCATCACGTTGCCGCGATCGAAGCCCACCTCGGCGGCACAGTCGGCCAGCACGTCGGGGACGCCGATGTCGAGCCCGTCGGTGAAGTAGGCCTTGAGCAGCCGCTCCTTCATGACGTCTTGATCGACGGGTGAGTCAGGTTGGGCGGCGAGCCAGATCACCCGATGGGCGAGGAGTGTGTTCACCCGCAGTGCCCTGTCCATGTTGAAGTCGAGGCCGACATCGGCGGCTGTTTCGGTGATGCTGGCGAGGAGTGCTTCGGCGCGTTCGAGTCCGCCGAACTTCTTTGCGTAGGCCTCGACGACGGGGCCGGACACGCCAGGCGATGCGGTCGGATCGAGCTGGTACGGGTGGTACGAGATGTTGAACGACACCTCGATCCCGTCCGCGGCCAGGGCATCTTGCGCCTGTTGGAGACCGGTGGCGAAACGCCGCTTGCCGATGTAGCACCACGGACAGATGACATCCGACCAGACCTCGACCGTCACGGTCGGAGTCGTCGAGTCAGGTGCTGGGTATTCCTCGTTGTCCGTCATGGTGCACACGGTATGCGTCTATCGTCGAGACACGATGGTCAGCGATCAGATCCCGAGCCCGCACGACGTACAGGCGACGTTCTGCGCGGCGCTCGTCGACCAGTGGATCCGCCTCGGGGTACGCCACGCGGTTGTCGCGCCCGGCTCGCGATCCACGCCGATGGCACTGGCACTCGTCGATCGCCCCGAGTTGCACGTGCATGTGGTCCACGACGAACGTTCGGCTGCGTTCGTTGCGCTCGGCCTCGGCCTCGACGGCACTCCTGCCCTGCTGTTGTGCACGAGCGGGACCGCGGCGGCGAACTTCTTTCCGGCCGTCGTCGAGGCGGGGTTGTCGGGTGTGCCGATGATCGTGCTCACTGCCGACCGCCCGGAGGAGCTCCGTGGCGTCGGCGCACCGCAGACCATCGATCAGGTCGACCTGTACGGCAAGCACGTCGTCTGGTCTCGCGATCCTGGTGTGCCCGATCATGGCGAACGTTCGCTGTGGCGTGAACTCGCCGATGACGCCATGGCGCACGCTCGTTCCGGCCCGGTGCAGTTGAATCTCGCGTTCCGCGAGCCGCTACTCGGTACGTGCGGGCCGCTGCCGGACACGCTCGATCGTGCGCCGATGGTCTCGCCTCCGCGACGCTTCGATGCCGTCCCGCCGGGTGTCGACCGCGCTCGGGGCGTGATCCTCGTCGGTGGTCGCAGTGGGGTCGACCCCGCCGATGTCGCCGCCCTGCACAACGCCACCGGCTGGCCGATCATCGCCGACCCGATCTCGAACATGCGTCACCTCTCGGGTGTCGTGACCATGCCGGACAGCCTGTTGCGTCACGAGGCATTCGCTGGTGCACATCTCCCCGACCTCATCGTCCGGGTCGGACGCCCGGCTGCGTCGAAGGTGCTCGCCCAGTGGACCGCTCGAGCCACGAACAACGGGGCGACACTCGTTCAGGTCGGTGGGCCCGGAGTGATCGACCCCGACCACAACGTTGCGGCCGTCTGCTCGATCGATGCCATCCTCGGCGTGCCCGTCCTGTCCGAGCCGGCCTGGGCCGAGAGTTGGGCTCGCGCCGAGCTGGCGGCTGATCGGGCGATTGTGGCGGCGATGGCCGAGTTCGCCGAACTCACCGAGCCGGCGGTCGCGCGCCTCGTCGCCGATCACCTGCCCGACGACACCGAGCTCGTTGTCTCGTCGTCGATGCCGGTGCGCGATCTCGAGTGGTTCGGCGGCGTGCATGCCCGGGCCCACGCCAATCGGGGAGCGAACGGCATCGATGGTGTCATTTCGACTGCGCTCGGGCGGACCTTGACGGGAACGCCGACCGCCGTGCTGCTCGGTGACCTGGCCTTCGTACACGACAGCAACGCGCTCGTTGCGCTGGCCGGTCGCCAGGCCGACCTGCGCATCATCGTGGTCGACAACGACGGTGGCGGGATCTTCTCGTTCCTGCCGCAGGCAACCACGCTGGAGGGTGAAGTCTTCGAACAACTCTTCGGGACACCACTGGCCGTCGACATCGTTGCGCTGGCAACCTCGTACGGCCTCGAGGCCCGAACGGTGCAAGCCGCCGACGAGTTGATCGAGCAGTTGGCGATCCCGGGGCCCTGGGTCTGCTGTGTGCCGTCGAACCGGCACCACAACGTCGAGGTACACCGCACGCTGCACGCCGCCGTTGCCGCGGCGCTCGACGCGCGTTCGATCTGACGGGTCGGACGAATCGGGATACCGCGGGTTACGGGCGCACGATCGCGCTCAGCATCGCTTGGAACTTCGCCTGGGTCTCGGCCAACTCCGCGACGGGGTCGCTGTCGGCGACGATGCCGCCGCCCGCGATGAGGCGCGCCGACCGTCGATCGTCGGAGAGCTCCGCGCAGCGAATCGCCACGGCCCACGTGCCGTTGCCCTGCGCGTCGACCCAGCCGACTGCCCCGCCGTAACGCCCTCGTTCGAATCCCTCCACCCGCTCGATGAGCTCGATCGCGGCGTTGCGCGGGTGGCCGCCGAGCGCCGGCGTCGGCGACAATGCCCGCACGAGTTCGACCACGCTCGGCCCTGGCTGCGAGAGCATGCCTTCCATTCGCGTGCCGAGATGCTGGACGTTGGCCACGGTGACGATCGATGGCTCGGGTTCCCAATCCAGATAGCTCGCCCAGGGCAGCAGCGTGTCGTGGACGACGTCGATGACGACCCGATGCTCGATCTGGTTCTTCGTACTGGCGACGAGCTCGGCGGCGATCCGGGCGTCGTTGTCGGCATCGCCCGTGCGTGGTGCAGTGCCGGCGAGTGGATGCGAGCGCACGATGGGTCCGTCGACCTCCACGAGGAGTTCGGGTGACGCACCGATGAAGCCGTCGATCGAGTATCGGTAGCTCGATCCGAAGCCGGCCCGCAGGCGCCGCAGCACGGCATGGACGTCGATCGGCTCGCTCGAGTGCACCATGATCGGGCGGGCGATGACCGCCTTGGTCAGTGCACCGGCGCGCACGGCATCGCGCGCCGCGCCA